>CAJIZO010000063.1 GCA_905181995.1 Flavobacteriaceae bacterium TMED48 | reverse complement strand
ATGGAGCAAACCGGCGCTGTAGTTGCAGACGCCGATCTGCCGAGTAAGGCGCTTTTCTACCAGTTGCTCCATAGCGCCCCAGGTTTCACTCAACGGCACTCGATCGAGCTGCATCGTTGGATGCGTGGCGCTGGGGTCGAAGAACCACTCCGGCGGGTAGCGCTCGGCAAAATCGACGTAGGCCAGAGCTATCGGAAAATGCACCAAGTAGAGATCGAGGTAGTCCACTCCCAGATCCTCTAGCGACTTGCGGCAGGCCGCCTCAACGTGTTCGCGCCGGTGGTAAGTATTCCAAAGTTTGGAGGTAATCCACAGATCACCTCGCTGGCAGAGGCCATCGGCCAGCGCCCTTGCAATGCCCTCGCCCACCTGCCGTTCGTTGCCGTAGTCACTGGCGCTATCGAGATGCCGGTAACCCGCCGCAATCGCCTGGTAAACCCTCTCGGCTACACTGTCTGCAGCAATTTTCCAAAGCCCCAGGCCGACGGCAGGCATGGGTTTTCCGGTGACGTTAATCGCCGCCGTTGTGATAGTTGTCATAGAGTTCTCGCTAATCATAAACTGTTGGTTGGATACCATAATGGCTGAGTAAATCATCGATCAATAGCGCTTCGCCACTGGCCATTGAAGCCTGCGCCGCGCTTGCTACAAGCATTGCCAAAAAGCCCTCGCGCGGCGTCGCGGCGGCGGTGTCGCCGTCGTCAAGGGCTACCCTGTCGAGGCGGTCGGCGAGCGCGATATGCTGGTGATAAGTCGCTCCTTGGTGCCCGCTGTCTTCAATCGCGCGCGGGTAGTTAATCGCGGTCTTTCGCGCTGCGGCGCGCTCACCAAACTCCATATCTAGCGTCACCTCGGGGGCGGCTTGACGATGCACATCGTGGCGTTCCTGCGCCTTTAAAACACCACCGTCGCCGGCGATCACCAGTTCTTCGGAAAAACTGTGGGCAAACATATTGAGGCTGAAATTTGCCCGTATACCGTTCGCGTAATCGATTATCACAAAGGCATGATCATCCATATCAGCGGCTTCTCCAGCGCGCTCAAAATCGACAAAATTGACCGCCTGACCGCCGCTTGCATAGACTTTTAGTGGGGTTGACTCGGCCAACCGATTGATCAGGTCAAAGTAATGACAGCATTTTTCTACCAAGGTGCCACCGGTGTAGCGATTGTATTTATTCCACTGTTCGACCTTGTCCAAAAACGGTGGCCGATACTCGCTAAGGGCGATCGTTTTAACCGCACCCAACGAGCGACGCGTCAGCGCCTCGTGAATCGCCTCGCCATAATGGGCCTTAAAGCGATACTGCAGCCCGATCTGAATAAAGCTGGCGTAACCATCATCGAGCGCAACAATCTTTGCCGCATCGACAAGGTCAGTCGCCATGGGTTTCTCTAACAAAATCGGCTTGCCCGACGCCATGGCCACGTCGAGTATCGCCATATGGGTATGGTTTGGCGTGCAGATCAGTAGTACATCAGCGGCCGGATCATGGCACGCGGAACGCAGGTCTGGGTAGCGAACCGGTACGGTAGAACTGTATTGTCGAAAATTCTCTTCGGCACAATCTACGCTGTGTTGTCGATGGTCATAGATGCCGTGCACCCGCATGCGCCCAAGAAGCGCGGCCACCCGCATATGCTCTTGCCCCATGCTGCCACAACCAATTACCACCAGGTTTTGCGTGACCGGCGGCGGCGCATACAAGTAACGGTCACCGGTTACAATATGACGCTGGTTGGGCGCTTGCTCAAAGCTGCGCAATCTAGGTTTTTTCAATGCCTTTTATCCACCTTTTAAACACTCTCTGCAACGTTCGCCGGCGCTCTCAAAAACCGCCACCAAACAATGATATTAACCGCGATCAGCGTCGCCATCAACGGCGTATAGGACGCGCTGATTCCGTCCACCAGACCTATCGGTGACAACGTAAGATAAAGACCCACCACGCACGACATCAAGGTCGCGGCGCAAGGTATGGCAAATTTCCAAGGCTGCATGTCAACCTTTTCCAGCGGCTCAAAATGCGCTTTGCCATGCACTGGCCAGCGATACCCAGCGAACAACATCATAGCGACTTCGAGACAAAACAAAATAGCGTAGAGGTGCAAAAAGTGCACCGGCACCTGCTGCTTAAAGACAAATTGTAATAAGCCATAGGCGACGATGTGAAACACAATCACCCACTTGGCGGCAAACGCTGGCACCCGCTGGCTAAACAACCCGACCAGCACGATCGCGATCATCGGAATATTGTAAAAGCCGGTAAACACCCGAATCACCTGCCACAACCCTTCGGGGGCATACTGCAGCATCGGCGCGACTATAAATGACAACAGCGCGATCACCACAGAGGCTCGCCGCGCGAGCGTCACCACCTGACCGTCGTCGAGTGGTGACGCACCCCTTGCCGCCTTATAGGGCAAGTAAATGTCGATGCAAAAAAGCGTCGCAGCGCTGTTCAACAACGAGTTAAAAGAACTAAACACCGCGCCTAACAACACCGCGAGAAAAAAGCCCATCGCATACCCCGGTAACAGGTCGCGAATCAATCGCGGATAGGCCAAGTCTATCGACGCCAATCCACCGACGCTTTGACTGCCGCCGTAAAGGTGAAACGCAATCACACCTGGCAACATCATCATAAACGGTACCAAGACCTTAAAATACCCGGATAAAAGCACGCCCTTTTGACCCTCGGCGAGATTTTTAGCACCAAGCGTGCGCTGGATCACGTACTGATTGGTGCACCAATAAAACAAATTGGCAAAAATCATTCCGGTAAACAGAGTGCCAAACGGCGTCGGATCCGTCGCCGCGCCAATCGCGTTGAGTTTTTCAGTATGTTCGCTCAACAGGCGCACCACGCCATGCTCTAGACTGCCATTGCCGAGTGCCGACAACCCCAACCAAGGAACTGCAACCCCGATTACCAGTAGGCCGACACCATTGAGCGTGTCCGACACAGCGACCGCGCGCAAGCCACCAAATACTGCATACAGCGCTCCAACAAGTCCAATGGCAACAATCGTCACAGCCAAGGCGGTGCCGAAGGGCACATCCAGCAATAGCGGTAAATCAAACAACTGCAGGACCGCGATCGAACCCGAGTAGAGCACCGAAGGAATGGTCACCAAGCCATAGCCAAGCAGAAATAAAAGCACCGACAGTCGCCGGACATCGCCATCGAAACGTTGGTTCAGAAATTCTGGCAGGGTCGTAAAAGCCCCCGCCAAGTAACGCGGTAAAAAGACAAACGCCATACAAATCGTTGCCAAGGCTGCGGTCACTTCCCAACCCATACTGCTCATGTTATGGCCGTAGGCCGAGCCATTTAGCCCGATCAGTTGTTCGGCGGATAGATTGGTTAGCAATAGAGAACCGGCAATAAACACCGCACTGAGGCCGCGACCGGCGAGAAAATAGCCGGCCTGCGTGGTCGCGGTACCGCGCGTCTGCCGATAGGAAATCCACGCGACCAGCAGCATAAAAAACAATGCACTGCCCAGCGTCATCGCCAACTCATAGCTACTCATGCGGGCCCCTAGATGCGCCACCTCGGTTTAAATCACAGCGCTAGTGCATACCAGGCCGCAGTTTGGATTTTTATAATAGCTCAAATATGCCTTCGATAGTCTCTGTTAATAGCTTCTATTGCTAGTCTCTATTGCTAGTCTCTATTGATAGACTAGCAAAAATTTGAGAGAA
>CAJIZO010000062.1 GCA_905181995.1 Flavobacteriaceae bacterium TMED48 | reverse complement strand
CGCTGTTGAAACCGAGAAAATAGATGCGATTCCGCGGTTGTATCGGCGGTTGGGAGAGCTTCTCGGTATCGCCGCGCAGGCCGAGGTGTTGGCGAGCGAATTCAGCGATCAAATTAATGTCCTATCGGAGACTTATCGAGGCCGACAACCGGTCGCTGTGTTCTATCAAATATGGAGCGATCCATTGATGACCTTAAACGGTCAGCACCTGGTTAGCGATGTGATCAGGTTGTGCGGCGGTCGCAACATTTTTCACGACGCGGTTCCCATTGCGCCCTCGGTGGGTATCGAGGGCGTGATTGCTGCCGATCCCGAGGTCATTGTCAGCAGTGGAAAGTTAGCCGATCTGGATCGCTGGCGCAGTCAGTGGCTGCGGTGGTCTGGGATTAGCGCGGTTGCCAATCGGCATCTGTATCTGGTGCCGCCGGATCTGATGCAGCGGCAGTCGCCGCGTTTGTTAGAGGGCATCGAGTACCTCTGTGACTATCTACAGAACGCTCGCGCATCGGCGAATGCCGAGGTGTCGCGGTAAACAACCCGCATTGGGCGACCGTCGAACACCGGCATCGCCGCTTGGCGATCTCTAGCCGCAAACGTAACCGCTAGTCGCACAAACCTGCAGGTTTGCGCGGGCGCCTATAATGCGCCTGGAATACGCGCGCGATGCGCGCGTAAAGAATGGTATAAACACGCTGGTAAAGATGCTGGTAAAGATGCTCGTAAAGAACAGTAGTCGGCATAAAAAAGCCGCTAAAATCTTAGCGGCTCATCGAACCTATTATTATCGAGTCGGCAACTGCCCGACTCTTTAGGCCATATTTTTTTAGTATCTTTTAAATATCTTAGTATCTTTTAAATATCATTGTAGTTATAGGTCGTACCCCCTCTCATTATGCTCTACGAGGTCAAGACCGTTGGTCTCTTCCTCTGCATCGATGCGCAATCCTAACATGGAGTCGACTAACTTTAAAAGTACCCAGGTGACCAGCGCCGTGTAGACAAATGTCGAGCCGATGCCAACCAACTGTACAGACACCTGCGAGGCCATGTTCATGCCCTCGGCATACCCCTGGCCACTGAATAGGCCGAGTTGATCTGAGGCGAAAACGCCGGCAAAAAATGTGCCCAGAATGCCGCCGACACCGTGCACCGGAAAGACGTCTAGCGAGTCGTCGATCTTAAAGCGTTGCTTGATCGCCTGAGTCGCGTAATAACACACCACACCGGCGCTCAGGCCAATGATCAGTGCGCCACCGGGGCCGACAAAGCCTGACGCCGGTGTGATGGTGCCGAGACCCGCCACCATACCGGTGACTGCGCCGAGCACCGATGGCTTGCCAAACTTCAGCCACTCCATCATCATCCAGGCCATAGCGCCCGCCGAGGCAGATATGTGCGTGACCAACATCGCCATTCCGGCATCGCCGTTGGCCGCCAGAGCCGAGCCGGCGTTAAAACCAAACCAACCGACCCATAGCATACCCGCGCCGGTCACCGTCATGGTCAAATTGTGCGGCGGCATTGCCTGGTTCGGGAAGCCGCGACGATTGCCGATGACCAGCGCGGCGACGAGTGCGCCGACCCCCGCAGTAATGTGCACTACGGTACCGCCCGCGAAGTCCAATAAGCCCATCTGGCCGAGCCAACCACCGCCCCACACCCAGTGAGTGATGGGCACGTAGACCGCCAGCAACCACAGCGCGCTAAACAGCATCATGGCGCCAAAGCGCATGCGCTCGGCAAAGGCACCGACGATTAGCGCCGGTGTGATGACCGCAAAGGTCATTTGAAACATGGCGAACACCGACTCGGGTATATCACCGGCCATTGAGTCCTCGGCGATCTTGCCCATCAGCAGATTGTCGAGGTTACCGATCACCGCATTGGCCGAACCACCATCGCCAAACGCCAAGCTGTAACCGGCGATCAGCCAGATGAGCGAGGCCATACAGGTAATCGAAAAACATTGCATCAACACCGACAGCACGTTGCGCGAACGCACCAGACCGCCGTAAAACAGCGATAATCCGGGGATGGTCATAAACAGCACCAACGCGGTCGAGGTTAAAATCCATGCGGTGTTCGCAGCGTTCAATTCGTCGGCAACTGCGGTCGACGAGAGCAGCGTGGCGATGGTTATCGCCGCGATCCGTTGGGGGGTAAATAAACGCAAAGACATGACTAGTTCCTTCCTAAAAGACCAATTGCGCCAATATATAAACCAATTAAAAAAGCAATGCACTAGGAAAATTTACAAAAGGTCTAGTATTTTAGGGCTACGCACCACGCTGGTGCTTAAACGATGCGGTTTGGTGCGCGCTGCCCCGACATGAGGCACGCTTTTCGGTGGCTGAATCGAACCTGGTTGCGGATCGTAAATAACGCGCAAACATGGCGCAAATAAGGGTTTCGATGGCGTAGTTGCACCCTGTTTGTGGCGTTCATGGCGCATCCAAACAGTGCGGCGCGGCGGTTCACCAAAGAGGTTTGTGCTGTCAATCGGTTCAATATTGGGCGCTGGTTGCCACTTTTTCGCTGGCACGTCACCCCACACTGCAACCGACGAGCGGGAGTTTTTAGATGCTCTGGCTCGAAACCTACAGGGCGATGGCAAAGGTCTATGCTTATCAGCTGGGTTGCTGGGTGTATAATACTGCGGTCGCGGTTGCACCATTCGCTGCGCCATTTTTGACGCGATCGGGAATCGGTCGAGCGTCGCACCCAGGATGGGATCGCGCTAGTCGCCTAGCGGCCATTGTTCATTTGCAAAGGATCATGCTATGTCACTGTTATTGTCGGTCGCCTTTATTTGTCATTTACTGGCTATTTTGACCACCCTTGGGTTTGGTCTTACCTACCTGTTGCGCAGGCAATTCATGCCCTACCACGGCGTGGCGCTCGAGCGTGAATGGGATGCTTTGCCGACCGCGCTGCAAACCCTCGTGTGGGCCTTAATGCGCGCGGTCGCGGGAGGCGCGCTGGCCACTGCGCTGCTCAGCACAGTAATCCTGCTGATACCCTTTCGGGCGGGTGAGGTTTGGGCGTTTTGGACGCTGCCCGCGAGTACCTTGGTGCTGGCAGGGGGTGCGCTGTATGCGATGCGACTAGTGGCCACAAACACCCCTGCCAGACCGCCTTATGCGCCGATTATGATCGCCGCTGCACTGGTAATGATTGGCTTGGTGCTGTCTTTGTATGGGTGATTGGTGGGCGCCTCGCCGCGGCTTGAACTCGGCGGTTGCAAAGCGTGGGCGATTCAGCGGTTGGCGCTATTTATTTGCGTTCGATAATCGCCAGAATCAGTTTGGAGATACAACTCAGCCTGCCGGCATCGTCGAATAGCTCCATCTGCCAGACGTGCGAGCGCTTGCCGAGGTGTACCGGTCGAGCGGTTCCGGTAACCAGCCCAGACGATACGGGTCGCAGGTGGGTGGCGCTGACATCCTGACCGAGGCACATAAAGCGACTTTGGTCGATGACGTAGCCACCTGCAGTGCTGCCTAGGGTTTCTGCCAGCACCACATTGGCACCGCCATGCACCACGCCGTAGGGTTGAAAGGTGCGCGCATCGGCGGGCATGGTGCCGGTGATGAAGTCATCGCCGACCTCGGTCATTAAAATACCTAAACGCTCGGCGATGGTGCCAGTTGCCATGTGCTGGTTGAGGTAGTCTGGGTCGGGCGTCTGATGCCAGATAGCGCTCATAATCGGCCTAAATTTTAAGTCGTTTGTGTTTCACCCTCGACGGCTGGGTGTCCATGCCTTTGCGCTCGACAAAGTCGTCGTGGTAGGCGCTGTAACAGCCTTCGAAAAATACTATGCTGCCGTCGTCTTCGTAGGCCAGTGTGTGGGTGGCGATTCGATCGAGAAACCAGCGGTCGTGAGAGATCACCATTACGCATCCAGGGAACGACAGAATCGCCTCTTCGAGCGCTCGCAAGGTCTCGATGTCGAGATCGTTTGAGGGTTCGTCTAACAGCAGTACGTTGGCGCCTTGTTTTAAGGTGTTCGCCAGATGCAGCCGCCCGCGCTCACCGCCGGATAGATCGCCGACGCGCTTTTGTTGGTCGGAGCCTTTAAAGTTGAAGCGCCCGGCGTAGGAGCGCGACGAGACCTCGTAGTTGCCGATCTTGAGAATGTCGTGGCCGCCAGAAATTGCCTCCCAAACGTTTTGGTTGTCGTCGAGGAGTTCGCGGCTCTGCTCGACGTAGGCAATTTTGACGGTCTCGCCGAGCGTGACCGTGCCGCTATCGGGTTGTTCGGCGCCGGCGAGCATACGGAACAGCGTCGATTTACCGGCGCCGTTACCGCCGACGATACCAACCACCGATCCCTTGGGGATCGACAGCGACAGGTTGTCGATCAACAGCTCGTTGCCGAAGCCCTTGCTGACCTGATCGAGGACGATGACCTTGTCGCCAAGTCGCTCACCGGGTGCGATATAAATTTCATTAGTTTCGTTGCGCGATTGAAATTCTTGCGAATTGAGCTCGTCAAAGCGTGCCAGTCGCGCTTTGTTTTTGGCTTGACGGCCGCGCGGGTTTTGTCGCACCCACTCAAGTTCCTGTTTGATCGCCCGCTGCCGCGAGACCTCCTGCTTGGATTCTGTCTGCAGGCGTTTTTCTTTGGCCGATAGCCAGGTTGAATAATTGCCCTCGTAGGGGATGCCATGACCGCGATCAAGTTCCAGTATCCAGCCAGCGACGTTATCCAAAAAGTAGCGATCGTGGGTTACCGCGACCACGGTGCCGGGAAATTCTTCGAGAAACTTTTCCAACCAATAGACCGATTCGGCATCCAGGTGGTTGGTCGGTTCGTCGAGCAGCAGCATGTCGGGCTTTGAGAGCAGCAATCGGCACAGTGCAACGCGGCGCTTTTCACCCCCAGACAGTGAGGTAACATCGGCATCCCAAGGCGGCAGGCGCAGCGCATCGGCGGCAATGTCGAGGGCGTTGTCGAGGTTATGCGCATCGGCGGCCTCGATGATTGCCTCCAGTTCTCCCTGCTTTTTTGCCAGCGCGTCAAAATCGGCATCCGGTTCCGCATAGTCGGCATAGATCTGCTCGAGCGCCGCCAGCGCATCGACCGCCTCGCGCATGCCATCCTCGACGTTACCGCGCACCGACTTGTCGGGATCCAATTGCGGTTCCTGCGCCAGGTAGCCGACCTTGATGCCCTGCATGGGCCGGGCCTCGCCCTGAATATCGGTATCCAGCGCCGCCATAATTTTCAGCAGGGTCGATTTTCCCGAGCCGTTGAGGCCGAGCACGCCGATCTTTGCGCCAGGGAAAAAGGACAGCGAGATATCTTTCAGAATCTGTCGTTTCGGGGGGACGATTTTACTCACCCGATTCATGGTATAGACGTACTGTGCCATAAGCGTGTTATTAGCCTCGATGAAAAAAAGGTCGTGTTGTCGATGGTTTTGCCGTTGCAATGGCAGCGCGTTACGCCGAGCAAACCCTCCAAGCCGACATTCTATCCGAAAGCGGCGTATTAATGCAGTGGATCAGCCAATAATCGCTCGCCCCACTGATCATGTGTCGCGCTCCCGCGCGATTGGGTCATCGCGCCGTGGTGGTTTTTTTACCGTTGTTGAGCGGCTCAGTCGGCGTCGTCGAGGTCAAAGGTCAAGCCAGCGTGATCTTGCAGCCGCTGGATGAGCGAACTGCCCATCGCCGTAGCCGGCGTCCAGAAGCCGCCAGCAGTGTGCTCGACCGGCGTTTCCAAAAGGCACAGGGCCGATTGGGCGAGCATTTTTGCGGTGCTTCCGTACCCCGGATCGCGGTCGCCGGTAACCCGTATGCGCAGTTGATTGCCGCGCTTGTCGCTGCCGTGCAGTCGAATATCGAAACTGCCGCGACGCTGCGCCTCGGTGCTTGGGCCCTCGCCGGGGGACGGCAGTACCCAACGCGTCAGCAGCGCGCGCGGCGGACTAAAATACAGCGCGGCGAGCATTGCCGCGAGTCCCGCCGACATGCCGATGGCGGCCATCCGCCCGCGCAGCCCTGAACCTGTCAATACGCCCTCGTGGTAGCGAAACTCTGCGCCGTAGTCGCGCTCGCCGATGACGCTAGAACGCAACACCACGCGAGAGTTGATCGCCTCCATCACAAAGGGTGCCGTCCAGGCGTCAAAGGTACCGTCATAAGTCGGACCCTTAAGTCGGGGCTGGGCGGTTTTTTCAACCCCTGTTGTTGGGCACAATTGGTAGGGGTCGA
>CAJIZO010000061.1 GCA_905181995.1 Flavobacteriaceae bacterium TMED48 | reverse complement strand
TTGATCAAGCCCTGCTGAGCAAGCTTGCCAGTAGCGAGGAGATCGAGAACCGCGCAAATACCGGCAGCGGTGGTGATTTGAATTGCGCTCCATAGCTTGCCATTGATGGTCTTTGCATAAATCTTGTTAACGTAGGATTCCTGCACCAGCAGGCCATCTTTATGGCCGCTGGCATTGACAAATACTAGCACAACATCCTGATAGGTAATCGGTAGCGCCTCCTCCATAATTTGCTTTAACAGGGGTCGTTTGTCTTTCAATCGTAGGTCTTGCAACAACATTTTCATAATGTCTCGATGACCGGGATAGCGAACGGTGCGGTAGTTCAGGTTAGATACCTTGCCGGCGAGCGTATCGCACAGTGTGCCGAGCCCCCCCGAGGTATTGAACGCCTCATAATCGACGCCGTCGAGGGAAAAATTATCCAATTCCTCCAAGGGTGGAACCTGCACAAGTTGACCTTCAACGATAGCCTCGCAGGGATTGCAATACTCGTTGATAAGACCGTCGGTAGACCAGGTTAAATTGTACTTGAGTTGATTGGAGGGGTATGTGGGTAGCGCTCCTACGCGTAGGTGGAGATTTTGTAGGGTATCGAATTTTTTTGCCAACTCGTAGGCGGCGATGGTGATGAATCCGGGCGCAAGCCCACATTGCGGTATAAACGCGCTGCTGCTGGATTCGGCGAGTTGCTTGACGTATTGCGTGGTGGCGACATCTTCGGTTAAATCAAGGTAGTGGATGTTGGCCTCTGATGCCGCCAGCGCTATTTGCCGAGTAATTTGAAACGGCATGGCGCTCAAGACGGCAAATTTGTTTTGCATGGCCTTCAAAAGAGCTTGCTTGTCGCTCACGTCGATGCGGCATGTTTGCACGTTTTTGTGTTTTGGTAAGCGCGCTAAGTTATCCGCATCGATGTCGGCAACGACGATCTGATAATCGTTTGAGGTGCTCAACAACTCGGTAATAATCGCCCCAATTTTGCCTGCGCCTAGCAATAGTATATTTTTCATTTCGTGATTTCTCTAATAATTGTAACGGTTGATATCGTTTGATCAAGGATGAGGTGCTCGATCGGTTTAAACATATTTTAAGAGTGGAAATGATCAGATAACACAATCACATTGCCATAAATCCAGCAATTTCAAAGCACATTAACGGAGCTTCCGCCGATTTGTAAAATGACTAATAAGAGCGCTTCGGGGGCTGCTATCGGCGCGGGAAAATCGAGTCGTTCGACGAACCTATGGATGCGAGTACAGCCTTGTATTGCGGCGCGCTCGAGCGCATTTTACGCGGGCTTTGTAGCGTTAAAGACGGGTGTGTTATTGGCGCGGCGCGGCGCGGGAAATCGATGCGTAAGGAGGGCTCACGTCAGACTCAGCAAGGTTATTTAATCAGTTGCCTTATCTTGATGTTCAAAAAAGCATAGGCAAGCGTGACGATGGGACTCAGCCAGTTAAAAATTGCGTAGATGAAATACTCACCGACGCCGACGCCTAAAACGCCCGAGTGGTATGCGCCACAGGTATTCCATGGCACCAAGGCGGAGGTTACCGTGCCGGCATCCTCGAGCGTTCTACTCAAATTTTCTGGGGCCAACTGTTGCTCGTTAAAGGGCTGACGGTACATTTTTCCGGGTAATAGTATGGCAAGGTATTGGTCTGACACGGTAATGTTAACCGTTATGCAGGATGCGACGGTGCTGGCAATTAGCTGAAATTGCGTGCGCGCCATGGTCAATAACCAGCGACTGATGCGTTGCAGCGCGCCAATTGCATCCATGACGCCGCCAAATACCATGGCACAAATAACCAGCCAGATAGTACCGAGCATCCCCTGCATACCACCCGACGTAAAAAGATCGTTGAGCAGAGCGTTGTTGGTTTGAATACGAATGTCGGTGGTCATCGCGTTGATGACGCCTTGATAGGCGCTGGTCACGGTGAATTGCGATGCCCCGGAGACTTCCAACACCAGATTGGGTTGATAGATAATTGCGCACAGAGCGCCGAGAAGCGTACCGATCAGCAACGCCACCAGCGGTGGGGTTTTTTTGACGATCAACATGATCAACGTGGCGGGTACCAGAAAAAGCCAAAGACTAATATTAAAGTGGCCTTCAATGTCCGTTAGCAAGGCATTGACATCGGTTGTACCGCTGACTGACTGGGTCATACTAATGATCGAGAAGACAATCAAGGTCATGACGATGGTCGGCACGGTGGTATATGTCATGTAGCGGATGTGCACAAACAGGTTAGTTCCGGCCATCGCTGGAGCGAGGTTAGTGGTGTCGCTGAGTGGCGAGAGTTTGTCGCCAAAGTAGGCGCCCGAGATCACCGCGCCAGCAACCATACCGACGGGGATACCGAGAACTTTACCAATGCCAATCAAGGCGATGCCGATGGTCGCGGTGGTCGACCAACTACTACCAGTCATCACTGATACCACGGCGCACAAGATAACGCAGGCAGGCAAGAAAACATTTGGGTGGATAATCTGTAGGCCGTAGTAAATCATCGCTGGGATGATCCCACTCAACAGCCAGGTGCCCGCCAGTGATCCAACGAACAGTAAAATTAGCAGCGCGGTGGTGATCGACTGAATATTGTGCGCTACCGCATCCAACATCGATTGATAGCTGAGTTCTAATCTTGAGCCGATAATCCCGGCGATCGCTGCGCACATCAACAACACAAATTGATGGGCTCCGCCGAGCGCACCGTCGCCATAAATAAACACGTTGGTGGCCAAAAATACGACTAAAAAACCCACTGGAAGTAGCGCTTGAAACAGCGTGATCTGACTGGCTGAGGTATTATTCATTGCGATAAGTACTTTTTTGAGCTCGATAGATAATGATTGTTTTTCGCCTTAATTCACATCGATCGGTCGCAGAGTAAGCGCCCAATTGGCCATTGTCCATACCTATTCTGCTGCATCTCCGACGCTGCAGAACGGGTAGTTAAATCGATGCTTGGTGGCTAGATCTTTTTTTTCATCAATAGGTCAAAGTTTTTTTCGCTCGAAATCAGTTTTGCCGGCAGATTACAACTGCATCAGTTGGTGGCGGCTGCCGATGGCAACGGCCGCCACCGACATGGGTGGTTTACGCACCCATCGGGCGCAGTTCGCCAGTCTCGCGATGCAGATTCATGCGCCATATCTGCCAACCGGCGCCTGGGGTAAAGCGCACGTCTGAGGTATAGGTGCCGATAAATAACCACACTTGTCCGTCGGGCATGTCGTGCCATGCTTGAACGTAACTGCGCATCAATGCGCGGCCGTTAGACACCGCATTGTCGCTGTCCACTGCAAGGGTTTCAATCTCGACCAGTTGCGTGCCGATTAAATGCTGCGTCGGGCCCAGCGGGCCCAGCGCGCTGGTGACCACTTCTAGCCAGCCATCGATACCACTGGATTGTCGTTCATCAACTCTATTGCCAGTCACCGTCATCTCGACGTCAGGGGTGAAAATACGATGATAAATTCTCCTTCCCTCGTCGATAGAGTCCTTGTCAGCGTGCCCCAACAAGTCTGTGGCACGCGCGTACCGGCGTTGGAGATATTCGATTTCGAGACGACTTTGAAAATGGATTTGATCGGTATTTTGCATGCTTCACCTTGCCTTTTGGGTCATTTGAATTTTTTTTAATTGTCGCACAGTTTTTCCTTGTACGGAGCTATTTCGTAGGCCCTTTGCCGAATGGTGCCGGCACCACTCTATGCTATAGTGTAGAGGCGTTGTAGGCAGGCTCAAGCACACTAAAAGGGGCATTGGCGCACGATGATTCGCTGGGAGGTTGTGTATGTTTTTGGTGATTGCTGTTATGCGCTCGGGTTTGCTGGCTTTTTGGCTGCTGTTCATTGTTAACACCCTGATGCCCCTGCCGGGTAATTGGGGTGTGGGTGTGATGGCGGTGGGGTCGGTGATCATGGCTCTGCATCTGGCTGAATTGGCGGTTGTCTATCAACGCTTGGCGCTGATCGGCCGCGCCGGTCGGCGCGATGTAATCGGTGTATTGTTATTCGGGGTGCTGCACTGGCGGCCCCTGCTGCGATACTCGAGTGGTGACCAGCAGCAAAATAATAGCACCGACAATGGCGGTTGATAGATCGCCATGTGACTGCAAATGATGTTCTAGGAGTGGGTCGTGAATCGGTCTGAATTACACCTTTATACAGCGCACAACTGCCATCTTTGCGAAGTCGCGGAGGATCTGTTGCAACCGCTAATAGAACAGCAGCACCTAGTGCTGCGCAAGGTCGATATCGGTGCCGATGCGGACTTGAAAGCCGCCTACGGGCTGCGTATTCCGGTGGTAGTGTTACCCAATGGTGTCGAGAAGGGGTGGCCTTTTACCGCGACCCAAGTAAAACGCTTATTGACCGGCGTCTGATGGATGATAATGTTGCGCAACGTAGCGGTCTAGGGCATTGGCAAAATCCATCCGGTCGCGCTGACTCAACGGTGCTGCGCCGCCGCTGTGAATGCCGCTGGCGCGCATGGTTTCAAAGAAGTCGCGCAGGTTGAGGCGGGCCCGCACATTGGCACGGGTGTAGAGCTCACCGCGGGGGTTCAGAGCGCTGGCGTCGCGATCTATAATGTCGGCAGCCAAGGGAATGTCTGCGGTAATCACTAGGTCGCGCGGCCGCACCTGTTGGACGATAAAGTCATCCGCGACGTCAAAACCCTGACCCACTTGTACGCAGCGAACCGAGGGAATACGCGGTGTCATTAGATTGTGATTG
>CAJIZO010000060.1 GCA_905181995.1 Flavobacteriaceae bacterium TMED48 | reverse complement strand
CGATGCTGCATTGTTGGATAAGGTTTTGCGCGGTGATGCCAGCGATTCATTTATCGACGTTATCACCGACAGCGATCGGGGTCTCGTCGGCATGGCGATGGTGACGATGCGCAGAGAATTACTTAGCCAGCACCCAAGCGCGCATTTAGAGGCGTTGATCGTCGATCCCGCGTTGCGCGGCCTGGGCATCGGTAGCGCGCTGATGCAACATGTCGAAGCGACAGCGCGCTCGCGCGGTGCGCAATCGCTGACGCTGCACGTTTTCAACAACAACCATACCGCGCGCAAGCTTTACCGCAGTCGCGGTTTTGATAATGAGTTAATTCGCGCAATAAAGTGGTTGTGATCTAGGCGCGTTCATCGCGCTCGGTTTGATCGACGGTTGCGACAAGCCGGCGTGGCCGGGCCTGATTGATCAGCGCACCGCCGAGGATCAACAGCGCACCCAATAAGGTGCCAGTCGACAGCGTCTCACCGAGAACCAAAATACCAAGACAGGCCGCAA
The DNA here is from genome assembly GCA_905181995.1 of Flavobacteriaceae bacterium TMED48. Lineage (GTDB taxonomy): Bacteria > Pseudomonadota > Gammaproteobacteria > Pseudomonadales > Porticoccaceae > TMED48. The sequence continues at coordinate 2,486 of CAJIZO010000060.1, read as the reverse complement.
AAACGACCTGAATATAGCTCAGCGCCGTGGCTTTAGCAGCCGATTCCAACGCCACTCCGCGGGTCAATCCAATTTGACCGATTTGGGTAAACACCCCAATCGCCAACAACAATAGCCAGTCCGAACCGATCGGCATAATAAACTCCCGCCAACCGAGCGCCAGCGTTGCCGGTAGACACACCAATGGAAAGTACAGGACGATCACTGAGGGGTGCTCAAAGCGGCTCAAATAACGAATCAGAGTGTAGGCAGCACCGCTACCGGCAGCGCCGAACAGTCCGATACCGACCGCCACCAACGGCAGCGTGGGGCCGCCTAGAGCCATCGGTTGGGCGATACAAACGAGACCGAGCAGACCCAACAAAACGCAGATAACGGTCTGCATATGAATTCTCTCGTCGAGAAAAAGCCAGGCAAACAATGCCGTAAACAACGGATTAAGGTATTGAATCAGGGTCGCCTCGGCCAGCGGCAAACGGGTCAGACTGGTATACACGGCGATCAGCGCCAACAATCCCAAAACACTGCGCAGCAACAACAGCGCTTTTTTATTGCCCAGCGGCGCCAGACCTAAGCGGCGCACATCCCAATAACTGAGCACCAGCGATACTGCCGCTCTCGCGGCAATCATCTCCATCACCGGAAAACCGCGCAGCGAGGCAAGCTTGACGCACAGACCCATCAGCGAAAAACCGCAGGCACTGATAATCATGTAAGTTGCGGCGCTCATTGGCATATCTGCGCCAGTGCACCCGCGGTCAGTGCTCGCAGATCATCGGGCCGCAACTGTATTTCCAGACCGCGACGACCGCCACTAACAAACACCGTGGCATGTTGCCCAACCGAGCTATCAATGAGCGTTTTGAGTCTCCTCTTCTGCCCCAAAGGGCTGACGCCACCGAGTACATAGCCGGTACTGCGCTCGACCTCCTGAGGCATCGCCATCGCCGCCTTTTTCGCGCCCGCGGCCTTGGCTATGCGCTTCATACTCAACAAGCGGGCCACTGGAATCACGCCGACGGCTAAATAGTTGTCGTCCATCGTCACCACCAGCGTTTTGAATACCCGTTCGGCAGCAACCGCCAATTTTACCGCCGCGTCAAGGCCATAGGATTCGCTGCTGGTGTCGTGGTCGTAGTGGTGTAGCCAATAATCTATGTTAGCGCTTTGAACGGCTTGAACGGCGGGCGTCATAGCAATTTTTCCGTCCCTAAACAGCATCGACCCAACGGCTCAAACCCCACCCAGCAAGATCGCTGTGCGACGGATTCGACACCGAGCGTCGACGACCTCAGGCTAACTCGCAAGCGTCGTCAAAGGCCAGTCGCGGCAAGCGCTCGAACACCGCCTCGGCTTTCCCCACGCCCAGCGAACAGAGAAAATTCGCGCGTATATCGCCGTCGGGAAAAAACTCTCGTTCGACTCCAGCGGCGTCAAACCCAGACATCGGCCCGACGTCTAACCCCATAGCACGGGCGGCAATCATCAGGTACGCACCCTGCAATGTGCTGTTGCGCAGCGCCGTTGTGTCGGCAAATTCAGCGGAACCGGTAAACCAATCTCGCGCCGACGGCGCATGCGGAAATAACTCGGGGATACGGTCGTAAAATTTTACGTCATAACCAATAATCGCGCAGACTGGCGCGGCGCGCGTTTTTGCTTGATTACCCGACGATAAGTGTGGCATTAACCGTTCGCGCGCAGCCTCGCTGCGCACAAAAACAACCCGCGCTGGCGAACAGTTGGCGCTGGTCGGCCCGTACTTCCAGACATCGTAAAGACGCTGTAAATCGCTGTCGCTAATCGCGCGGTCATGCCAATCATTGTGACTGCGAGCGGCGGTAAAAAGTTGCGCTAAAGCGCTGGTGTCGAGAGGCTTTTTCATAGTCAAAAAGAATAAACCCGGACCCGTACTTTAGCAAGCACGGCGTCGTCATTAAAACCACTGCAGTCGGGTTTAAAGGCGTTCACTGCCATAAGACTAACCCGTCTTTGCCGTCGACGCGCTGCGGGTCTTTGCCTGCATTGCCTTTTAATTAAACGCTCCCCATGCATCTCGGCACTGCACACCCGTATTAACCACCGGTATTAAACAGGGGTATTAACTAGAGGTATTAACCAGCGGTATTAACTCGCCGCATTAAATATGCTGCATTAGGCAGTCATAATGAATGGCTATTTTGAATAGCCAGCCCCCATAGCTACTTTGTATCTAACTGCAAGCAGAGAAATCTCAGCGCGCGGTGCTGGCTAGAATTATTGCTCTGGCTCTGGCTCTGGCTATGGCTCTGGCTCTAGCTATAGCTCTGATTCTGATTCAGGTTCTAGCTCTAATTCCGGAGGGGAACCAAGGTCTATATCGAGTTGAAGCTGTTCGATTTCATTCAGTACGCGAATAAATTTGTCGCCAAAGTGGGTGACTTTATACTCGACCCTGGGCGGTACTTGGCTAAATTCGAGCCGCTCCAAAATGCCAAATTCGATAT
>CAJIZO010000059.1 GCA_905181995.1 Flavobacteriaceae bacterium TMED48 | reverse complement strand
GCCGGTGATAATGCAACCCGCGGTCATGCCGGAGCCTCAGGTACAACCCAAACCAGAACCCAAAATGCGCACCGTGGTGATTCGTTTGAACGTCAAATTCGCCTTTGATCAAGCGGTCGTTCTGTCGTTAGAGTCAGAGGATCTCAATACGGTAGCGACGGCCATGCGAGCGCATAGCGACATACTTTTGGTGCTCGAGGGCCACACTGATAGTACCGGCAGCGAAGCCTACAACCTCGACCTGTCGACGCGTCGAGCTGCCGCAGTCAAAGACATTTTGATTGCTGATTACGGGATTGATGCCGGCCGCATAAGCGCTCGAGGGTTTGGTGAATCGCATCCGATCGATAGCAACCAAACGAGAGCGGGGCGCAAAAATAATCGCCGTGTTGTTGGCGAAATGACGTATCCCGAGGTCGTAGTTGATTGAGACTGGGAGATTGATCTGCGCTGGGCTATGGACTATGGACTATGGACTATGGACTATGGACTCGCGGGATGGCACCCTAGGCGTTTTGGGCATGCTTAGCGTTTAGACGCTAAGCGACAGTGCAAATACGCCAGACAGAGTAATGGGGCAGGCCATGGCAAGCAGTTTTTACTGGCACGATTACGAGACCACGGGCGTCGATCCGGCGGTGGACAGGCCAGCGCAATTTGCCGGCTTGCGCACCGATGATCAATTGCGCCCGATCGGCGAACCGCTGGTTATTTATTGCCGTCCAGAAGAGGACATTCTCCCTCGTCCGGCGGCCTGTTTAGTGACCGGAATCACGCCCCAAAAGGCGCTCGAAAGCGGCTTTGCCGAGCCCCAGTTTATCGCTCAAATCCACGCTGAACTCGCCGCCCCAGAAACCTGTTCGGTGGGTTACAACAGCGTTTGTTTCGACGACGAAATGACGCGCTATGCGCTCTACCGCAATTTTTATGATCCCTATGAGCGCGAGTGGAAGCATGGTAATTCGCGCTGGGATATCATCGATATGATGCGCTTGGCGCGCGCTTTGCGACCGGATGGCATCGAGTGGCCCAACCATCCAACCGGTCAGCCGAGCTTTAGACTTGAGGACATCACCCAAGCCAATAACATCGAACACGGTCAGGCTCACGATGCCCTCGCCGACGTGGTCGCCACCATCGCAGTGGCCAAACTGGTCAAACAGCGACAGCCGCAACTCTATGACTATGCGTTCGCTCATCGCGGCAAGCGCGCGGTGGGCAAATTTCTTGACGTACGACAGGGCGCGCCCTTTTTGCATGTGTCCGGTATGCTCTCGAGCGATCATCAATATGCCGCTCTGATGATGCCGCTGGCGGCGCATCCCTCCAACAGCAATGCGGTGATTTGCGTGGATTTATCGTCCGATCCGCAGTTGCTTGCACTTCCCGCGGAACAGATACAGCAGCGACTGTTTACCGCCGCGAGCGCATTGCCAGAGGATCAGCGGCGCCCTGGCTTGAAACTAATCCACATGAACAAATGCCCAGTGGTGGCAACGCCCAAGTTGGTCGATAGAGCCACTGCCAAGCGGTTGGCTATCGACCTTGATGACTGCTATAAAAATTGGCAACAGTTGGGTCAGATGGAATTAACCGCCAAGTTACAACGGGTTTATGCGGAACGCCAATATGCGCCTAAAGTAGAGGCTGAACAACGCCTTTATGACGGTTTTTTAGCCGACCGCGACCGCGGTTTATTGGCGCAAGTGCGTTCGGCTGATAGCGATCAATTGTCTGGCGGAGCGCTGCTTTTTAACGATCCACGCTACAACGAGTTGTTACTGAGTTATCGTGCGCGGTACTACCCGCTTACGCTAACGGCTGACGAGAGTCAGCAGTGGCGGGAGTGTTGTCTGTGGCGATTGACCGACGATAACTCGGGTTATTGCACGCTGCAAAAATACCATGCCGAGATTGACGGATTGTTGAATGATATGTCAAACGACTCGCCCCAACGCCCTGTATTAATGCAGTTGCGCGAGTGGGGCGAGCGCGTTTCCGAGCGTTTTTTACAAGATCAATAGCGCGTCTAACAACGCGGTTAGAGTGGCGGCTAGAGTGGCGGCTATAAACAGGCTAAACTGCCGGCTGTAAAGTACAGCATCGAGGATAGTCCGTGGATTTTACTGGCGCCCACATCGTCTCTATTGATCAGTTTGAACGGCCCGACGTCGAGGCAGTGTTTTCCGTTGCCGATCGGATGCAACCCTATGCGTTGCGCCAACGGGTGACCCGCGTACTCGAGGGGGCAATACTTGGCAACATGTTTTTTGAACCGAGTACGCGCACCCGAGTTAGCTTTGGCTCAGCGTTTAACCTACTCGGTGGCGAGGTGCGCGAGACTGCCGGTTTTGAGAGCTCTGCACTGGTTAAGGGCGAGTCGTTGCAAGACACCGCGCGGGTGCTCTCCGGGTTCAGCGATGTGATTTGTATGCGCCATCCAGTCGAAGGTTCGGTGGCCGACTTTGCGTCGGCCAGTCGAGTGCCGGTGTTAAGTGGTGGCGATGGTGCCAATGAACACCCAACGCAGGCGCTGCTAGATCTGTATACCATTCGCAAGGAATTGGCCGATCGTGGGCGATCGATCGATGGCCTTAAAATTGCCATGATCGGCGATCTCCGGTTTGGTCGCACGGTCCATTCGCTGGGTAAATTGCTCAGGTTGTACCGCGATATTGAGGTGGTGTTAATCTCCCCAGAGGAGCTGTCTCTGCCCGAAGATATCGTCGAGGCGATGCGCCTATCCGGTATCGGCGTGAGTATCTCGGATCACTTGACAGAGAATATCGCCGACGTGGACATTGTCTATTCTACTCGGATTCAGGAAGAGCGCTTTCCAAGTAAACAGCAAGCAGATCTATACCGCGGCAAGTTCCGCCTCAACCAGGCCATCTATACCGAGTACTGTCAGCCCAACACGGTGATTATGCACCCATTGCCCCGTGACTCGCGCAGCGATGCCAACGAACTCGACAGTGATCTCGATAACAATCCCAATTTAGCCATTTTTCGGCAGACCGACAACGGCGTGCTGGTGCGCATGGCGCTGTTTGCCATGGTCCTCGACGTTGTCGATCGGGTCGATGCACACGCGTACGATGTTCGCTGGTACAATGCGCGTCAAACCTAGTGCCTGTTGCGATTGCACCAATGACTGAATTTGACGAAATACGCCCCTACCGAGATGCAGAGGTGCCGACGGTGGTAAGACGTATGATTGCCGACCCGGAGTTTGTCGATCTCTTATTGGAACGCCAATTTCCGGTTTTAGTGCGCTATTGCTCGGCCCTAATGCGTCCTCTACTGCGGTGGCGGTTGCGTTATTTAAGCCGCAATATCCGCACCGTGCACGATCTTCAGATGATTATTTCCAAGCGTTTGGTGGCGCTGCTCGACAGGACCACCGACGGTTATAGCTTCAGTGGTATCGATACTCTCGATCCGAGCAAGGCCTACGTGTTTATGAGTAATCACCGCGATATCGCGTTAGATCCGGCGATGGTGATCCTTGGGTTGGTTAATGCCGGCAGGGAATCACTGCGGATTGCGATTGGCGACAACCTTTTGAGCAAGCCATTCGCCTCGGATTTAATCCGCATAAACCGCAGCTTTATCGTCAAGCGATCGGTCACTGGTCGACGCGAGAAGTTGGGCGCGCTAAAACTACTGTCTCGCTACATTCGCCAATCTATTGGCACCGAGGGGGTCTCCGTTTGGATTGCCCAAGCCGAGGGACGCGCTAAGGATGGTCGAGATCGAACCGAAACAGCGTTGCTAAAAATGCTCGCTTTGAGTCGTGATAGCGAACAGAGTTTTGGCGCCGCCATGGCCGAGCTAAATATTGTTCCAGTGTCGATTGCTTACGAATTTGACCCATGCGACGGTGACAAAGCGCGCGAGTTGCACGCCGCGCAACAGGGCGAGACCTATGTAAAGGGCGCCTATGAGGACTTGGACACGATCAAGAAAGGCTTTGTCGGCTATAAGGGTCGCGTACACATAACCTTTGGCGCGCCGTTGACCGGCGAACACGGGCTTCCGGATGAACTCGCAGGTGAAATTGACCGGCAGATTTTTTCCGGTTATCGCCTCTTCCCCAGTAATATTTGTGCCTGGCGATTGATCAATGCCGATGCCGACGCCGATATACCCGGTTTAAACCAGTTATGGCCAAATGAAGACTGGGCTGCAGCCGGTGAAAAATTTAATCAGCGGATCGCGCAGGTGCCAGCAGAACATCGTGATATTGTCATTCATAGCTATGCGGCACCTGTGGCTGATCAGCTGTCCGATGCGCGCTGTCGAGGACAGTCTAATTGTTAGCTGATGAGACTAGAGACATTATTCAAAAGGGCTACCGGCGGTTTTTAAAGGCTCGCGAACTGAACCCGAGAATGGGTCAGAAGCAAATGATCGCCGCGGTCGCCAACGCCTTAAGCCATTCCGATCCAGACCGTCGTATTAGCGCGGTAGAGGCAGCTACCGGCACCGGCAAGACGGTCGCTTATCTGATTGCGGCACTTCCGGTTGCGCGAGCAGCAAAAAAAACCGTGGTGGTCGCCACCGGCACCGTTGCCTTACAAGAGCAATTGATCAATAAAGACCTGCCTGAACTGATCGCTGCCTGTGATTGGGACTATAGCTGCGCGCTGGTCAAGGGTCGCGGCCGCTATGCCTGTAATCTGCGGGTGCAACAGCACATTGACGCGTTGACCTCGAGTGACGCAGGTATTGCATTATTTGAAGATGAGCAGCCGTTGACCGCCAACAAGTACACCCAAACGCTCTATCGGGAGTTGTCCGCGGGACTTGACGATGGCAGTTGGAATGGTGACCGCGATACTTGGACAACACGCATTGACGACGACGAATGGCGACCGCTGACGGTTGATCGGCGGCAGTGCTCTGGAGGGCGATGCCGCTACATCAATCAATGCGCGTTTTTTAAGGCGCGCAGCGATCTCGAAGACAGCGATTGCATCGTCGCTAATCACGATATCGTGATGGCCGACCTGGCGTTGGGGGGCGGCGTGATTTTACCGCCGTTGGAGGACAGTATCTATATTTTCGACGAAGCTCATCGCCTCGCGGATACCGCGGTACGACATTTTGGCGCGGAGTGTCGGATTAACGCGAGTCTTAATTGGTTGGAAAAATTGCCGCGACAGTGCAAGGCACAGGCGCCGATCTTTGCCGATGATAATTCCTTGGTGGAGCAGTTGCCGCGTATTCAGGCCGGTGCTGAGGCGTTGACCGAATTGTTCACCACGCTCTACCCGCTGTGCAAGAGCTATTTGGATAGTCGTGAATCGGGTGAGGACGGCTATCGGTTTGCCCACGGCGACGTCGGCGACGCCATGCGTGCTATCGCCGTCCAAATCGCCGACCAATTATCTACTTGGCTCGGACGATTGGAGGTCTTGGGGGATACTCTCAACGAGGCGCTGAGTAATCGACAATACCCAGTGGCGGCGACCGACCTAGAGTTATTTTACCAGCAGGTCGGCAGTTGGCAGGCGCGGGCGGAAAAACTCTTGTCACTCTGGCAGCGCTTGCGGTCAGAATTTGTACCCGAAAAAATGCCCCTTGCCTGTTGGTTGCGACTCGACGAACTATCCGCCGGAGGCTCTGACCTATCTATTAATGCCAGCCCGATCAAGGCCGCCGAGCTACTCGCGGAGCGCCTTTGGGGACAGACCTATGGGCTGGTATTGACCTCGGCCACGTTGCGATCGCTGGGTAATTTTGACAGTTTGCGACGCGATACCGGGATGCCCGATGAGGCCAGTTGTATCGCCGTCGACGGGGCCTTCGATTATGCCAGAGCGGCACTGCTCAAGGTTCCCAGCGATGCCGTGGAGGGCAATCAGGTGGTGGCCCATAGTCGTTATTTGATCGACAATCTGCCCGCCATGTTCGCCAATCATGAGGGTACGCTGGTGCTCTTTTCGTCGCGACGTCAAATGCAGGAAGTGCAGGGCGAGTTGCCGGTGAAACTTCGCGGTGAGATCTTGATGCAGGGCCAATTTTCTAACCGAGAGATGCTCCGCCTGCACCGCGAACGCATCGACAGCGGCGATCGCAGCGTATTGTTTGGCTTGGCAAGTTTCGCCGAAGGAGTGGATCTGCCGGGTAATTACTGCCGACACGTGGTGATTGTCAAACTGCCATTTGCGGTGCCCAACGATCCGCTGCAAGAGGCGCTCAGCGAATGGGTTGAAAATCGTGGCGGCAATGCATTTTTTGACATTGCACTGCCGACTGCGTCGCTGCGCCTGACGCAGGCCTGCGGCCGGTTATTGCGCACTGAGACCGACACTGGCAGCGTGACGATTCTCGATCGTCGCATCGTCAGTAAACGCTATGGCATGCAGCTATTAAATGCTCTGCCACCTTTTGCTCGCGATCTCAATGCGAGCTGATTTGAACGTCCTAGGTCGAAGTGCGCGTTGCAGTGCGACGCTAGCAGCGCTGCCGAGGATCGACTAGATGGCAAACGTACCCTGTAGATTTCGATTGGCGGAATTATTATTGGATGTTGAGCAACATCTGCGAGATGCGGGTCTGTGGCAGTCGGAGCCGCCCGCGGAGGGTTATTTGACCAGCGAGCAACCCTTTGCGCTCGACCATCTGTCGCTGGTGCAATGGTTACAATTTGTGTTTATACCTCGTCTACAGGGACTACTTGCCAGCG
>CAJIZO010000058.1 GCA_905181995.1 Flavobacteriaceae bacterium TMED48 | reverse complement strand
TAGTAACTATACTTTAAATAAGACCGCTCAAATGCGGTGGTTACGATAGCGACCGAGGGCCATAAAGAGGCCTGCTCATGCTCGAAATTATCCAGCATATGGCTAGCGCTAACAACCGCACAGGTGTTCCACGGACGCGAAGAATCGCCGATGAACGCCATGCCCAGCGGGAACGCTGTTTAGGCAATACCCAACCACACCAACCACAAGGAAATAACATATCGCGCAGTAACTACATTATAAAAATTAATATTCTTGCTGCGGAGGGTAAGGAATATGCCAAATCATCTCACCACACTCATAGGTCGAATCAGTAAAGCATTCAGTCTCATAACCGTCTGTCTTGTTGGTGCCGCGCACGCAGCGCCCCTCGAAGAAATCATCGTCACCGCGCAAAAACGCGCACAAAGTCTGCAAGACGTTCCCCTATCCATGACCGCGTTAACCGGCGAAAAAATCCACGCGGCAGGCATGCACAGCTTTAACGAACTCACCGATTATGTACCCAATTTAATGACCTCGGAAAATGCCGTCTCCACCAACTTTATTATGCGAGGCGTCGGGCCCGGCGCGCAGCCGTCGTTCGAGCAGTCGGTCGGCGTCTACGTCGACGGTGTCCACCTCGCCAAGGGTCGGCAAATTCGCTCCGGGTTGTTCGACCTCCAGCAGGTGGAGGTACTGCGCGGTCCGCAAGGCATTCTGTTCGGCAAGAACACCCTTGCCGGTGCCATCAACGTGCATTCAAAAACGCCAACCATTGGCGACCCCACCGGTGGTAAAGTGAGCCTTGCCGCCGAGTCGGATCGAGGGCGCATTGCCGAGGTCGGCATATCGACCTCGCTGGGCGACACGCTGGCAGTGCGCTTGGCGATCAAAGATCGCGACAGCGAGGGCTATAACACCAACAGTTACACTGGCGCACGCGATGCGACCATGCCATCCGCAGATGAAACTCTGTGGCGCATTAGCGCGAGTTGGCAGCCCAGCGACAACCTGCGCGTGATCGCCAAACACGCGCAGAGCGAACACCAGCGTATCGGCTCTCCCGCGGTAATCACCACCTTTCAGCAGCAACCCCACGTCGGACAATCAAACGCCATGATGTACTACGTGATTGAAAAATTTTTCCCCGAGTTACCGCAATTGGTGGCGCGGGGAGCTATGGATAGCTTCCGAGATGGCGTCTCCATCGGCGGACTGGCGCTGGCCCAATCTCTCGGGCGAGACCTAGATCGGGACGATGAAAAACCCGAGGGTACCGACACCGACACCGAGGACAGTTCGTTGACTATCGACCTCGACCTGCCCGGTGGCTATACGCTGACCTCGGTCACTGGGGTCGCCGAATACGACTATGAGGACGGTATCGATGCAGATTTTTTGCCGGTGCGCTTTATTGGCCGCAGCGACATCTCCAACTATGAGCAAACCAGCCAAGAATTTCGCATTACTTCACCCAGCGATGGCGACTTTAGCTTTATTACCGGCGCCTACTGGGAGCAACAGCAGCAAAAAATTGATCGCCTAGTGGTGATCGACGGCACGCTCGGGCAACCGCCCGCGGTAATGAAGGCGATTCTCGGCGGCCGTCAATCATTTTTATCGTTGGACGCCGCCACCCTAGCTGCGCTCGGCCTACCGGCGAGTTATCTTGGTCTACCTGGGGCGACCAGCTTTGACCAACTCGGTAGACTCTCTTACTGGCGGCAAGATTCAGAGGCCTGGGCGGTATTTTTTCAAGGCCGTTACCAGTTGAGCGAAACCCTAGCGCTGACCGCCGGGCTGCGCTACACCGAGGAAGATAAAGACGTCTACGCCAGAACTCAATTGACCATCGAGGCCGATCTAACCAACCCAGCGGGCAGCATAGCGACGCCGAACCCCAATCCAACCGCGGCGGTCATTCAAGCGGGTGCTTTTAATGCCTACGATCACGAATTCACCGAAACCCGCAGTACCGACCAACTGATGCCGGCGGCGACGTTAGAGTGGACGCAATCCGACAACAATCTCTACTACGCGAGTTATTCCGAGGGCTTTAAGAGCGGCGGATTTAATTCGGTCGACGACCAAAAACCGGCGTTCGATAACGACAACAATCCGCTAAGTAACCAACCCGGAAAAGGTTTTGAATACTACGACGAGACCGCCAAGTCGTTTGAAATTGGCGGCAAACACCAGTTGCTCGACGGCAGCATGGAAGTCAACTGGGCGCTATTTTCTAGCGAGTACAAAGACCAGCAAGTATCGACTTTTGTCGGCACCAGTTTTGTTGTCGCCAATGCTGCGTCGAGCAAGGTCGACGGTCTGGAGTTGGACGTGCGCTGGCAGGTCAGCGATAACTTGATCGCTGGGGCCACCGTCGCCTATCTGGATGCTCGCTACGGCTCCTACCCCGCCGCCGGTTGCACCGCCGAGCAAGATTCGGCGTTATTGGGCATCGCCCGCGCCGAATATCCTGGGGTGGCTGATCCACAATTAACCGTCGACTCACCGGTGAAATCGGCGCTCGGTTGCCACGCACAGTTCGACCCCAACAGTGGTCGACAGTCGGGCCAATCACAAGATCTCGCAGGCCGACAACTGGCCCACGCACCCGACTACTCGGGGTCGATATTTGCCGATTACAGCCTTGATATAGGCGCAGTGCAGTGGTATTTCGGCGTCGACGTCAATTTTACCGATGGCTACTATATGACTGGCGACGTGGATGCGATCGACTATCAAACCGGCTTTGAAAAGGTCAACCTGCGCGCTGGAGTGCGCAATGACTCGTGGAATTTAGGCCTGTTTGGGCGCAACATTAGCGACCGGCAAACCGCCTCGGGTTCTGCCGATCTGCCGCTTGGGCGAGGCTCACATTTTAACTACACCGCGCGCGGTCGGGTGCTGGGCGTCACCCTCAGCTACCAGTTTTAAGCGCAGCAATCTTAACGTCAGGATACTGGGATACTGGAGACTGGAGACTGGAGACTGGATGCTGGATGCTGGATGCTGATAATAGCGCCTTAGTTGGGCGCTGCTCTAGCAATGGGCGCTTTGAGCTCCCAGTATGGTCGGCATCGCCATGCTTAAAAGCGCTGGCAACCAAAATACCGGCGCTACGGCCTGGACAGCCAGCTCTAGGCAGGCGCTTGGCAAGGGTCGTGAGCGGCATACGCGACCAAGGCGCTAGTCGATGCCGCCCATGCACAGATACTTGATGTCGAGGTAATCGTGAAGGCCATATTTGGAGCCCTCGCGACCACTGCCCGACTCTTTAATACCGCCGAAAGGAGCCATTTCGTTGGAAATAATTGTTTCATTGATGCCGACAATGCCAAATTCTAGCGCCTCGGCAACGCGCCATACGCGGCCGATATCCCGCGAGTAAAAATACGCTGCCAAGCCAAATTCGGTATCGTTGGCCATGGCAATCACCTCGACCTCGCTGTCGAAGCGAAAGATCGGCGCGACCGGACCAAAAATTTCCTCGGAAAACACCCGCATATCCCGCGTAACATTAGTCAAAATAGTCGGCTCGACGAAACTGCCGCCCAGCGCACTGCACCCGCCCCCAAGGGCGACATGGGCACCTTTGGCGACCGCGTCGTCGATCAGGCCGCAGACCCCATCGGCGGCTCGCCCATCGATCAATGGCCCGACACTCACCTCGGGATCGCTGCCATCACCCACTTTTAATGCCGCCACCGCAGCGGTAAATTTGGCCACGAACTCATCGAAAACCCCAGAGTGCACCAATAATCTGTTGGCGCACACGCAGGTCTGCCCGGCATTGCGGTATTTGGAGACCAATGCGCCCTGCACCGCCGCATCTAGATCGGCGTCATCAAAAACGATAAATGGCGCGTTGCCGCCGAGCTCCATCGAGGTGCGCTTGACGGTTTTCGCGCACTCGGCTATCAGTTGCTTGCCGACCGGTGTCGAACCGGTAAAAGTGACCTTGCGAACCAGCGGGTTAGAGGTTATCTCGGCACCAATGGCGGCGGTGTGGCCAGTGACAATATTGATCAATCCAGGCGGGAAACCGGCACGCTCAGCCAGTTCAACAATCGCCAGAGCCGACAGTGGCGTGTTGTTTGCCGGCTTGCAGACCACCGAACAACCGGCGGCAATCGCCGGAGCAATTTTGCGCGTGAGCATCGCGTTTGGGAAATTCCAAGGCGTGATACAGGCGACCACCCCAACCGGCTGTTTGATCACCACCAGACGTTTATCGCTCGACGGTTGGGCAATGGTATCGCCGTACACACGCTTTGATTCCTCGCTAAACCACTCGACATAGTTGGCCCCATAGAGCACTTCGCCGAGCGCTTCGGCGAGCGGTTTGCCCTGCTCGGCGGTGAGCAGCGTGGCGAGATCCTGTTGATGTTGCAGCATCAGGTTGTACCAGTTGCGCAACAGCGTCGCGCGATGCTTGACCGTGGTCATCGCCCAGTCGCGCTGGGCGCGATGCGCAGCCTCGATCATACGGCGGGTTTCGGTCGCGGCGGCGCAGGCTACGTTGCCGATCACCGCGCCGGTGGCCGGGTTGGTCACCGCCAAGGTCTCACCGCTGTCGGCATCCACCCAGACGCCATCGCTATAGGCTTGAGTTTTAATCAACGTCGGATCTTGGAGGCATACTGTCATCGCGTCACCTTTTGTAGTTTGTGATAAATTGTAGCTTGAGTAGTTTGTGATAAATTGTCGCTTGGGAAAATCTTAGTTTATGGTAAACCGTGGCTTATGGTAAACCGTGGCTTATGGCAAATCGTGGTAAGTGTTAACTAATGCTTGGTGTTAAAAAGCGCTTGGGCATAGAGAATGGCTGCTCGTAAGCAACCATCGGTCAACTCATCGGGGGCTGGCAAACGGCGCCAGCGCACACTATGCAAGACCTCTGGCGGCGTTTTTAAGCGTGCGCTTTCGTTGCGCTCTTTAGCCGTGTTCTTTCGTTGTGTTTTTTAGCCGTGTTCTTTAGCCGTGCGCTTTCGTTGCGCTCTTTAACCGTGTTCTTTCGTT
>CAJIZO010000057.1 GCA_905181995.1 Flavobacteriaceae bacterium TMED48 | reverse complement strand
CCGTAGACAACGTCATCGATCGCCTGCTCGAGGTCATCGCTTAGTGCTGCGAGTCGCGATTAACGGTTACGGGCGAATTGGTCGCTCGATCTTGCGTGCAGTGTATGAATCAGACGCTCGAGGTTTGCTGCGCATCGTGGCGATCAACGAACCGGCGGATGCGCTCACTATCGCCCATTTGACCAGGTATGATTCAACCCACGGACGTTTTTCGGGTAGCGTGGAGTTGCAGCAAGGGCGCTTGCACATCAATGGAGATGCAATTGACTTATTCGCTGGCGAGCAGATAGAAAATTTGCCTTGGGGTGAGCTGCGGGTGGATGTGGTACTCGAGTGCAGCGGTGCGTTTTCGGATCGCCAGACTGCCGAAAAGCACCTGCGCAGTGGCGCTGGGCGGGTACTTTTTTCGCAACCGGCGGAATCCGATGTCGATGCCACGGTGGTATTTGGTATCAATCATCAGCACCTCGATGGTACCGAGCAGGTGATATCTAGCGCCTCTTGCTCGACCAATGCAGTGGTGCCGGTTATCAAGGTGCTGGATGACGCTTTTGGGGTCGAAGGCGGGGTCATTACCACCATTCACTCGGCAATGAATGATCAACCGGTTATCGATGCTTATCACCATACCGACCTTAGAAAAACCCGTGCCGCTATGCAGTCGATTATTCCGGTTGAAACTGGATTAGCGCGAGGGATAGACCGTCTATTACCGCATTTAACTGGACGTTTTCAGGCCCAGGCGATGCGCGTTCCAACCATGAACGTGTCGGTGATTGATTTGTCTATAATGCTCGGTGCAACGGTCGATGTAGACACAGTTAACCGCTGTCTGGAACAGGCCGCAGTGCATGCGCTGCAGGACATTCTGGGCTATACCGAGGAGCCGTTGGCGTCCTGTGATTTTAACCATGATCCCCGTAGTGGAATTGTCGACGCCAGTCAGACGCGGGTGAGTCAGCAGACCCTCGCCAAAGTCTTGGTATGGTTTGACAACGAGTGGGGCTACGCCAATCGGATGCTAGATACCTTGTTATACTGGTTTCAACTACCCAGCATTAGCCGTCAAGAGGCACTGGTCAACCGATGAAGATGCGTTTGATGGTCGACCAAGATCTGCGCGGTAAGCGGGTGCTTATCCGCGAAGACCTAAACGTTCCCTTGGCGGGTGACCGAGTTGCCAGCGATGCACGGATTCGCGCAGCGGTGCCGACAGTCCGCCACGCGATCGACGCCGGTGCGGCGTTGATTTTGATGTCTCACCTTGGACGCCCGACCGAGGGTGAATCCTCACCCGACCTGTCGTTGCAGCCCGTGGCTGATCGTCTCGCAGAGCTCATCGACCATCCGGTGCGACTGGTGTCGCGCTGGCAACAAGGGCTGGAAGTGGTGCCAGGCGAGGTTGTATTGCTGGAGAATGTGCGCTTTAACCGCGGTGAAAAGGCCAACGATGAACGCTTGGCGAGAGCTTATGCCGAGTTGTGTGACGTCTTTGTGATGGATGCCTTTGGTACCGCCCATCGAGCGCAGGCGTCGACCCATGGCGTTGCGCTCTACGCGCCGATCGCCTGCGCGGGGCCGCTGTTAGCTGGCGAGCTCACCGCGTTAGACCGCGCGCTGTCGAGTCCACAGTCGCCGGTTGCGGCTATTGTCGGCGGATCTAAGGTGTCGACTAAATTGTTGGTGCTGGAAACCCTGGCCGAGCGCGTTGATCAACTAATCGTCGGTGGCGGCATCGCGAACACTTTTTTGGCGGCCGCCGGAAAGCCCGTGGGCAAGTCGCTCTGCGAGATCGACTTGATACCCGCCGCTCAAGCGCTGATGCGCAAGACCAACATCCCGCTGCCGACCGATGTGATTGTCGCCCACGAGTTTGCCAAAACCAGCCAGGCACAGATTAAATCGGTGGATCAGGTATTGCCAGAGGAGATGATTTTGGACATTGGTCCGGAATCGGCGGCGGCGATTGAAAAAATCATCGCCCAGATGGGCACGATTATATGGAATGGGCCGCTCGGCGTTTTTGAATTTGATCAATTTGCTCAGGGCACCCGCCGACTGGCCGAGGCGATTGGCCGCAGCCGAGGGTTTTCCATCGCCGGGGGTGGCGATACGCTGGCCGCTGTGGAAAAATACCAAGTAGGCGAACAGATTTCTTATATTTCGACCGGTGGGGGCGCGTTTTTGGAATATGTTGAAGGCAAGCCACTGCCCGCCGTCGAGGTGCTGATCAACCGCACTGTTTAGGTGTTGGTGAATAGTTTAAAAATTATGGAGCGCGATTTATGGCACTGATTTCATTGCGACAATTACTCGATCATGCAGCGGAACACAGTTACGGTGTGCCGGCTTTTAACGTCAACAACCTCGAGCAGATGCGCGCCATTATGATGGCCGCTGACGAGACCGATAGCCCGGTCATCGTGCAGGCCTCTGCGGGTGCCCGAAAATACGCAGGCGCGCCGTTTTTACGGCACTTGATTCAGGCCGCGATCGAGGAGTGGCCGCATATTCCGGTGTGCATGCACCAAGATCATGGCACCAGCGCGGCGGTGTGCCAGCGCTCTATCCAATTGGGCTTTTCATCGGTGATGATGGACGGCTCTCTCGAAGCAGACGGCAAGACTCCCTCGAGTTACCAGTACAACGTTGCCGTCACGCGTGCCACCGTCGAGATGGCGCACGCTTGCGGTGTCTCTGTCGAGGGCGAATTAGGCTGTTTAGGCTCTCTCGAGACCGGCCAGGCGGGCGAGGAAGACGGTGTCGGCGCCGAGGGTACGCTGTCGATGGAGCAGATGCTCACCGATCCCGAAGAGGCAGCGGATTTTGTCGCTAAAACCGATGTTGACGCCCTGGCGATTGCCTGCGGAACCTCGCACGGTGCCTATAAGTTTAGCCGCCCGCCAACCGGTGATATTTTGGCCATCGATCGGATTAAAGAAATTCACCGCCGCATCCCGAACACCCATTTAGTGATGCACGGTTCGTCGTCGGTGCCACAGGACTGGTTGGCAGTGATTAATCAGTACGGCGGACAAATTCCAGAGACCTATGGGGTGCCGGTAGAACAGATTTGTGAGGGAATTAAATACGGGGTGCGAAAAATCAATATAGATACCGATCTGCGACTCGCATCGACCGGCGCCATCCGCCGCTATCTGGCCGAGAATCCGGCTGATTTTGATCCGCGGGCGTATCTAAAGCAGTCGATCACTGCGATGCAGCAGATCAGTAGTGCGCGCTACCAATCTTTCGGCACCGCTGGCCAGGCGGCCGGTATTCGAGCACTATCGCTCGAGGTTATGACCGCGCGCTATCAGAGCGGCGAGCTGACCGCGACCATCGCTTGAAACCGGCGCCTTGTGGAGGACGTGGCGCGGTCGCAGTGCTCGTTGATTAAAGCTGGCGGTCAGCCCATAAAATGCTTTTGTGCCATGTTGGGATGATCAGGCCCGCCGAGCATAATCCGCCGGTTTTGTGGGTCGCTCGAAAGCAATTAAAAGTGATAGCGCGCATTAAATAGCGCTGCATCGCTGTTTTCGCTCTTTTCATAGCGGACGCCGAGGGATAATTTGTCGCTGATAAAATAGTCGGCAGCGATATACCCGGTTGTTTCGGTATGGCCGTCTATCTCGATGTATCGAGCGCCCACTTGGAATTCCAGCGATTCGCCGGCCATTGCGCGAACTCCCAGCGTCAATTCATAGCCGTGTTCGCGCCCACTGGTGTCCTCTTCACGCTCGGCGATCGCCGATGCAGGGTCACCATCACTGTTGTCTTCGGTAAGCTTTTGGTCGAACGTGAGTTTGGCATTGGTGT
The DNA here is from genome assembly GCA_905181995.1 of Flavobacteriaceae bacterium TMED48. Lineage (GTDB taxonomy): Bacteria > Pseudomonadota > Gammaproteobacteria > Pseudomonadales > Porticoccaceae > TMED48. The sequence goes on along the minus strand of CAJIZO010000057.1, from coordinate 1,643 downwards.
ACACCACTTCGGTGATAAAGTCTGTGCGATTACCAAGCTCGGTATGAAAGCCGACGCCAAGCCTTTGTCGCTCGCTGTCGACATTGGCAGAGTACAAATCTATGTCGGTCTTGGTGTGGGCGGCGGTGAGGTATAACTCGTCGCTAAATGCAAAGCTAGCTGCGACGCCAAAACTATCGCTGTCGCGATGATCAATTTCTCCAGTCGACCCATTCACGCGGATATAGGTATAGGAGAGGTCGCGGTGGGTATCGGCGACTGCCGCGGCCCAGAAAAATTGGAGTGATAATGCGAGGCTAAGCATACTGGCGAGTGAGGCGATCCTTGCTGCGTTCATATTGATGTCCCTGTCTATGTTGAGATGATGGTTGTGTTATCCTTTGAGTGTAGACGAATATTTTCAACGCGCAGGAAAAACATTTCCTCTGTAGTCTGAATATGCGGATAGCTGGTTTATAACGAAGCGGCGGAGCCTGCAAAGTGGTCGACTTTGCAGGCCATAGTTGCTTAAAAATTGTAGCGCGCGTTTACCGAGATGGCGTCGCTGTCGCTGCTTTTTGCGAAGCCCACGCCGAGCGAAAGCGCCTCCGATACGAAATAGTCAGCGCTGATCGTCCACCCGGTCGCGCTCTCGTCGCCGATGTCGGCATATTGCATTGCTATGCCTAGCTCTAGCTGCTCACTGGCCATAGCGCGAACGCCCAACGTCAATCCGTAGCCGCTTTCGCTGCCAGATATGCCCACCATCTGATCCCTGTTATCAATCGAATATTTGGCGTCCAAGTAGGCGATTTCGGCGATGATATCGGCACTGTCGCTGACCGGCAGGTAAACGCCAACGCCTAATTCGAGCACTTGAGCATCGACATTGGCAGACTCTAACTCGACATCGATCTCAGTATGTCCGTACGACGCATTGAGGTACACATAATCGGCAACCGCTAGACTGGCGGTCAGGTCGTAGTTATCGGTATCGACGTCCTCGACTTCGCCTTTACCGTACTCAACGCGCAGGTAGGTGTAAGAAAGATCACTGGCGGTGCTTGCACCATGTCCGTACAACGCATTGAGGTGCATAGAATCGGCGTTGCTTGCACCGGCTAAAGCCGCTGTAGGCAACGCGGTGAGCGCCACTGCGAGGGTCAGGGGTTGGAGGAATGAAACGATCCTTGTTCTGTGCATGGTAATTTCCTTGGTTTTATTTAAGTTTCGATTAAAGTCAGCGTTTAGTTTAGACAATATTTTTAGGTAGGCTAAATAATTTGTCGCCGCTATAACACTAACAAAAGTGCCGCCAAAATCACTCGCTGCTCTGGGCTTCTCTGGGCTGCACGCTGAACTTTGGCTAAGCATTTGCGCCTTTGGAATGTGGACCTTGGACTGGCGGTGCGATGCTCGTCCGGTTATAAATAGCACTTAGCTAGTGACACTGGGCTGATGCACGTGGTTGCTTAGCGCAACACCATAGGTGAGCGGTAATTGCCCCTCTCGAGTAGCGTGTGTTCGATGTTTACTGGCGGCGCCATTAACAAACCGTCGAACGGATCGCTGCCAGATTATTGAAGGGTTTTAAAGGATCTGGCGGCGCTTGCAAACTCGTTTATTTTGCAGGCGCCGCAGTTAATTAAAAATTGTAGCGCGCG
>CAJIZO010000056.1 GCA_905181995.1 Flavobacteriaceae bacterium TMED48 | reverse complement strand
TGGGCCCATTCCTTCCACGCTTTGACGATTAACCGCGCCGCAGGCGATTATTGATATTGCGCGACGTTTTTGTTGTTGCGCTGGTGTGACGTATCTTATCTGGGCGGGCTCGACCAACCTTTCGGTGATTTTCAGAGGCTCGTTTCTTTTGATCATCGTCACTTTCCCCGCGCTAATGCTGTTGTTTTTTTGATGCTGGTGCTGGCGGTGTTGGGCGCCCCGCCTACTTAAAACAATCATTAATTATCCATCGTTAACAACCTCTGCATCCGTCACCTTGCGGTAGCCAATTTTCGTCAACTAATCGACAGCAGTTCTGATTTGATCAACTGTATTTATCAGCCAGCGCTTGGCGATGGGTTTTTTTACGTCGTTTTATTTTAAGTATCTGATTTCGCATAGATTAAATTTCCTCTTTTAATGCCATTTTGCTTTGGCGCGATTATTGCTTTTTCAAATACATACACGTTCGGGTCGATTTTTATTTGGGAGAATGACGCCAACAGCATAGAGTTTTGAGTATTAACACCAACATTAACGCCACCGTTGCAGTCAACGCCCTAGCTAAAAATGAAAAGGCGATGCACCAGGCGATGGAGCGACTAGCCACGGGGTCGAAAATCAATTCGGCTGCCGACGATGTCGCTGGTCTTGCGATTTCTTCTAGGATGACCTCTCAGATCAACGGGCTGAGTCAGGCGGTGCGCAATGCCCAAGACGCGATGTCGATGTTGGCCACCGCCGACGGTGCCATGATCGAGGTCACCGCGATGATCCAGCGCATGCGCGAACTGTCTATTCAGGCGATCAGCGATACCAACACGGCTTCTGACCGGACTGCACTGGATCTTGAATATCAGGCGCTCAAGTCTGAGATCGATCGAATTGCCGAAAATACCCAATGGAATGGGCGCAGCTTTTTTAATGGTCGCGATTTTACCCAACCAGCGACATTTCATGTCGGCAGCAATGCCAACCAAACTATCTCCGTCGACCTCGGCTCGCTGTCGACCCGCACGCTTGGGCAAGTTGCCGCCAACAGCGGTGCGTGGACGCAGCTTGGCAGTGATATCGATGGCGAGGCGGCGGGGGATATTTCGGGGATCGTCTCCTCCAGTACGGATGGTAAAACCGTCGCCATAGGCGCGCCCTATAACGACGGCAATGGAGCAGATTCTGGGCATGTGCGTTTATTTGAATGGGATGGCACCGCTTGGGTACAAAAAGGTGCCGATATAGATGGCGAGGCCGCGGGTGACATTGCCAGCTTGGTGTCCCTGAGTGACGATGGCAATACGGTGGTTGTTGGCGCCTACTTCAATGACGGTGGCGGCGAAAATGCCGGGCATGCGCGCATTTATGACTGGGATGGCACGTCATGGACGCAGCGCGGTGCAGACATTGACGGCGAGGCGGCGGGTGATCAATCGGGTTTGATGGTGTCGATGAGTGCGGATGGAAACACCGTTTCTATGGGCGCGTCTAATAACGGCGGTGTGCCGAACACTAATGCAAATGGCTACTGGGCCGGACACGCACGTATTTTTGATTGGGATGGATCGACTTGGTCTCAGCGAGGCGAAGACATTGACGGTGAGGCGATGATTGATTTTTCTGGTCGCAGAACCCGATTAAGCGCAGACGGAAACACCATTGCCGTAGCGGGTTTTTTAAACGACGGTAATGGGTTAGATTCGGGGCATGTGCGCATGTACGATTGGAATGGCTTGAGTTGGGCGCAAAGGGGGGCAGATATCGATGGTTCGAGTGCCGGTGACCAATCCGGTTATTCTATCGCCCTGAGCGCCGATGGTAATACCTTGGCGGTCGGTAGCCTGGTAAATGACACCGGTGGGCAGGATTCGGGTCAAACGCGTATTTTTGACTGGAACGGCGCTGCTTGGCAGCAGCGAGGCGCTGATATTTATGGTGAAGCGGAGGGTGATATTTCGTCGCGCGGTCTGTCATTAAGTGCCGACGGAAATACCGTCGCCATTGGTGCGCCCTATAACGATGGCATTGGTGACGATGCAGGTCATGTTAGAGTTTACGATTGGAATGGCACAGTCTGGCTGCCCAGGGGTTTAGACATCGATGGCGAGAACGCTGGCGATTTTTCTGGTTGGTCGATCTCGCTAAATGGTAGCGGTAATATCATCGCCATTGGTGCCGTTTCCGACGATGGCAATGGCATAGATTCGGGGCAGACACGGGTTTACGAGTGGTTGGCCGCGGGTACTTCGACGGAGTCTGTCGCGCATACCCAGATTACCAGTTTTGCCAGTGCCACGCGCGCACTGTCCAGTCTCGACCTTGCGGTCAGCGAGATCAATGCGCGCAGGGCCACGTTTGGTGCCGCGGCCAACCGGTTGGAGTACGCCGCCGAAAACCTCTCCAACGTCATTATGAACACCCAGGCTGCGCGCAGTCGCGTTATGGACACCGATTATGCCAAAGAGACCACCGAGCTGGCGCGCACGCAAATTATTCAGCAGGCAGCCACCGCGATGCTCGCGCAGGCCAATGTGCAAGCCAAGCAGGTACTGACCGTACTTGAGGGCGTCAGCAGATCCTGATGTGCGCTCGACACTCGATCCGGGGCCTTGTTGGCGACATAACTGGCGTAAATTGATATGGCTATGCTGCGAGGCACCGAGATGATACCCGCCGAATGGCGTGTTTTATTGGTGTCGGGGTGATTTGTTTGCGCGTACGTTGATTTTCACTGTAGACAAAGTGGCCGCGGATTTGCACAATCCGCGGTTGGCGTGAGTGCGCGCTTAACCGCAGTAGGCGATGGCAAACACGCGATTAGTGAGATGCAATAGGGCACGCGCCCCGCCGTGCGGTGATCACCGAGTTTTATTTAATGGAGACGTTTGAATGACAACCGAATTTGATTACGACCTGTTTGTGATCGGCGCAGGCTCTGGCGGCGTGCGCGCCGCCCGCATGGCTGCCGGTAAGGGTAAAAAAGTGGCGGTAGCCGAAGAGCGCTATCTGGGCGGTACCTGCGTCAACGTGGGTTGTGTACCAAAAAAGCTGTTTGTTTATGCATCGCAGTTTCCTGAGTTATTTCACGCCAGCGCAGGTTTTGGCTGGCATGTCGAGGCGCAGCCACGTCTCGACTGGGCCACCTTAAGAGACAATAAAACCGCTGAGATCGAGCGCCTCAATGGCGTCTACAACCGGCTTATCGAAAACAGTGGTGCCGATCTTTTTGATGGGCGGGCAACCGTTACCGGACCACAGCAGGTTTTGGTAAATGGTGCGACTTATAGCGCTCGCACCATTTTGGTTGCCACCGGTGGCTGGCCCTATATTCCAAAATTTCCCGGTAGCGAGCACGCGATTAGCTCAAACGAGATGTTTTTTTTAGACCACCTGCCAAAAACCGCGGTGGTGGTGGGCGGCGGCTATATTGCGGTTGAATTTGCCGGAATTTTAAACGGGCTGGGCGTCGAGACGCACTTGGTCTATCGCGGCGCCACACTACTCAAGTCGTTTGATCGGGAGATGGGCGCAAAGATCGCCGCGGGCATGCAAGCCAAAGGCGTGCACCTGCACCTTAACACCGAGGTTGATAGCATCACTAAAACCGGCGAGCAGTTGCAAGCCGCCCTCAGCACCGGTTCGACCCTCGACGCAGGGTTGGTGCTCTACGCGACAGGTCGTCAGGCAAATACTGCGGGCCTGGGTTTGGAGACCACCGATGTGGTGCTGCGCGACGACGGCTCGATCCCAGTCGACGCGCATTTTGCCACCGCCGAGCCGAGCATTTATGCCCTCGGGGATGTCATTGACCGCGTGCAGTTGACTCCGGTGGCGATTCAAGAGGCGATGGTATTGGTTGATCATCTGTATGGCGACGGTAGCGCAACGATTGATTACCGCGATATTCCCACCGCGGTATTTTCGCAACCAGAATTTGGCACCGTGGGGTTGAGCGAGGAGCAGGCAAGGGCCGACAACCGCGACATCGCGGTCTATGTGTCAGACTTTAAACCAATGTTACAAGCTCTCGGTGGTGGTAGCGATCGCATTACCATGAAACTGGTGGTCGATACCCAGTCCGACGCGGTGTTGGGCTGCCACATGGTGGGCGAGCACGCCGCCGAGATTATTCAGGGTATGGGCATTGCGCTTAAGGCCGGTGCGACCAAAGCCCACTTCGACGCTACCGTGGGTATTCACCCGTCGGCTGCCGAGGAGTTTGTCACTATGAGAGAAAAAGCAAGATAACCATGACCCATACGAGGCCGCGGCGATAGCCAAGGCTGGGTTAATGGCACGGCTGGATCAATGGCACGGATGCGGGGGCAGAGTTAAAACCATAGCCCCCGCGTTATTGCCTTAGGCCTTTGGGCTATGATTTAAACTAGATGTTG
>CAJIZO010000055.1 GCA_905181995.1 Flavobacteriaceae bacterium TMED48 | reverse complement strand
CCACTTAGCCATTTTACGCAGGAGCCGACGACAAAATCAGCCCGCCACTTTGTCACATCAATCGGGATGATACCTACCGATTGAGCGACGTCTACCAAGGAAACTATGCCTTTTTTGCACGCCAATGCAGTAATCTCGGCGATCGATAATCGACGTCCAGTGTTGGACTGTACATGGGTCATCAAGCACAGGCCGACATCGTCGCTGAGGTACTTTTCCCAGATCGCTAGGTCGAGCAGGTCGGCGTCGCGGGGCAGGTAGCGCAGTTGATAGCCGATGTGTTGGGACTGCTGCAGCGCATAGCCTACCGACGGAAAATCGTCTTGGCTGAGTAAGATGATGTTTTTGGATTGGGTAGCGGGTAGCGAGAAAATGACCTTGCCGACCGCGCTAGAGATGTTGGTTTGCGGGCAGATATTTGCAACTGATGCGTGCAGCAAGGCGCCCAGTTGGCCTCGAAAGTCATCGATGCCGGCGAGCCACTGCGGCCATATGTTGTTATCGGCTTGTCGCCATGTCTGCCAATACGCGCCGTCGGCGTCGCTTTGAGATTGCACCAGGGGCAATCCGATCGAATGGCTCAGTAAATAGATACCGCGCTGTTCGATATAGTGATCGCCCATCATCGTAGGTAGCCTTTGAGTTGTTGAAGGTCGGCGTAACGCGTTGTGACGTTTTCGGCGTCGCCGCTGGCTGAACGCATGTCACAGAGTTTTTTTAAACTTCTCAACAGTACCTCCAGTGGCGGCCCACTGGCGGTCAAATCGGTTTGCTTCGCATGTCCGCCGCTGTCTGCAGGTCGTTGAATAAATTTTTCTACCAGTTGGTGATGGTGCTGTTGGGCAATTTTTCCGTGGGCCTCACAGACCGCTAAAAACGCGCTTAGATTGGCTTGAAACCAGTCGTCGTTGCGACGTTGGCTGGCCACCGCTAAAAAATCGTCGAGTAGGCTTCTGCGTCGCATACAGTCGCGCAATACCAGCTGATCCTCGGGGCGCATAAAGAGAAATTTATCGACCAGCAATTGGGAGTAGTAAGGATCGTCGGCGCGGCACAGTCCGAGCAGCAAGTCGATGACGTTGATGCCGGCAAAATCGCCGGCATTGGCGCCCCGGTATTCGTGCAGCCCGACCCGATGAGGGCGATAGTAGGGGCGCACGCAATAGAAAAAACGGTCTATATCGAGTTGCTCAAAGAGCCGTTGGTTTGATTCGTAGACGTTGTCCAATGCCACTTTGGCGGCGCTTAAAAGGTCGTGGGTAATGGGATGTGAGACGCCCAGCGGCAAGCAGTGCCGCAGGGCTTCAGAGGCGCGAATAAACGCAAAGACGCCGCGGGTGTTGTAGTCGATAAACAGTTTTTCGTCGTCCAAGTGGGTAAAGGTCTTATAACGACCATCGACCGCTCGGTTGTGGGTTTCTAGGTGGCAGGACGCAAAACGTGGGATGACCCCGAGCGATGCACCCAGTTGCATTGCAAGTGCCGACGCCTCTTGAAGCGGTGAACGGGTTTCGCGGGACGGCTCGGTGATGTCATGCCGTCGGCAGGCAGCCATGTACAGCCCGACATCGCCCAGCAACTCAAAACCACTGTCAAAACCTTCATCGGTGTTGCCCTCAGCCAGCAGGTCTGCGATCAGTACGCGGCCGTCTTCAACCAATTGTTGCTTGATGCTTACCCCAAGGTCTGACCTGGCTTCACGATCGGCAAAATATAACTCCTCCAGTTGGGTGTTCATGGTTTTAAAGTCCGACCGAATCCAGTCGTCGAGTGCGTGAGCCCTTGCTGTCATAGTCTTTGCTTCCGCTGTAATACACTTTGATGAAAGCGTAGCAGAAAGACTGTGGTAGATTCGGGCAAATATCTCTCTATTAAATTATATTTGAGTATGTTAATTTTATAACTCGATAATTATTAGCAGATTCCACTCACTATGACGATTAAATTGGATCATACTGACATTAAGATACTTTCCGCCTTGCAGCACAATGCACGGATTAGTAATGCCGAACTTTCGGTCAAAGTGAATCTGTCCCAGACACCCTGTCTACGGCGCCTGAGGAAACTCGAGCAGAGCGGGTTAATCGAACAATACTCAGTGGTGTTAAATCACCAGCGATTGGGAATCAATGTCGCCGCCTTGGTATTCGTCAAATTGGATAAAAATACCTCGAGCAACGCGGCCGAGTTTGAGGGTGCGATTGATCAATTGTCGGAGGTCACCGAATGCTGCACCTTGGCTGGTGCCCACGATTATGTGCTGCGCGTTTTAACCCGCGATTTGACCTCCTTCGAGCGCTTTTTAAAAGACAAATTGGCCAACGTAAAAATGATCGAAGATATTC
>CAJIZO010000054.1 GCA_905181995.1 Flavobacteriaceae bacterium TMED48 | reverse complement strand
TCAACCCCACCGTCACTACCACGGTAACAAACCGTCCAACACCTTGCTGATGGATCGCTTGACGGCGAAGAACTTTGGCGCATTGATCGCCCTTTATGAACATAAGGTATTTGTCCAAGGAAGCCTTTGGAATATCAATTCATTCGATCAGTGGGGGGTTGAGCTAGGCAAAAAAATGGCCGCAGAAATCCTCGCGGACGACGCATCTAACGCGCCGATGGATGCGTCTACAGCGGCGTTATATGCCCACTTAAAAAAAATAACCGTCTAACAATGCCGATTGCGCGTCGCTATCAGGCGCGCAATTCACGCGGTAGAGAAAATTCAATACTTTCCACCACGCCGGCCAATTCACGCGGGCGTGAAGCGCCCAGTTCGACTAATTTGGCAACCACATTTTCCACCAGCACCTCGGGCGCCGATGCCCCCGCGGTAACGCCTATGGTCGTGACATCTTGCAGCCAATCAACGTCAATGTCGTCGGCGCCATCGATCAAGTACGCGCGACAGCCACAGCGCTCGGCCAGCTCGCGCAAGCGGTTTGAATTAGAACTCGCCATAGAACCTACCACCAAGATCACATCGCTCTCCATCGACAATTGACGCACCGCGTCTTGGCGGTTTTGGGTGGCGTAGCAAATGTCGTCTTTACGCGGTCCGACGATCGATGGAAAGCGGCCTCTCAGCGCGTCAATCACCAATGCAGTGTCGTCCATCGACAAGGTCGTCTGGGTCACAAAAGCCAGGTTCGAGGGATCTTCGACCATTAAATTCTCGACATCCTGCGGGTTTTCTACCAGATATATTTGCCCTCCCGCGGACCGGTCATACTGACCCATGGTGCCCTCTACCTCCGGATGACCAGCGTGACCTATCAATACGCACTCCATGCCGTCGCGGCTAAACTTAGACACTTCCAAATGCACTTTAGTGACCAGCGGGCAAGTCGCATCAAAGACTTTTAACGGGCGGTTGTGAGCCTCTCGCTGAACCGCCTTCGACACCCCATGGGCACTAAAAATCAACACCACATCGTCTGGCACTTCGCTGAGCTCTTCGATGAAGATAGCGCCACGACGGCGCAGATCATCGACCACATACTTGTTGTGCACCACCTCGTGGCGCACATAGATGGGCGCACCGAAAAGCGCTAGCGCCCGATCGACAATTTCAATCGCACGATCGACCCCAGCGCAAAATCCGCGAGGATTGGCGAGTTTAATTTCCATCAATGCACGCTCGCCGGCTGCACATCAAAAATCTTCACGCGAAATAAAATCTTCTGGCCGGCCAATGGATGATTGAAGTCGACTGTGACCTCGGCGTCCGACACCGCCACTACCACCCCAGGCAGTTCGCCATCACCATTTTGGAACGACAGCACCAGTCCAATATCTAATTCGTCATCACTGAAGTTATCGCGCTCGATGGCCTGCACATTTTGTGGATTGTGCTGCCCGAAGGCCTTTTCTGGCGCGATCAAAAATTCATTCTCGTCGCCAGATTTCAAGCCCACCAGTGGCGCCTCAAACCCGGGTAATAGATTGCCATCGCCAATCGTAAAACTGGCCGGGGGAGCGTCAAAATTACTGTCGACCACCTCGCCATCTTCGAGCGTCAACGCGAAATTAAGCGTCACTCGAGTTCCTACCTCTATGGGTATGCTCATGCCTAGCACCTACCTATTTTCGTATTTGTGGTATTCATCGTCTAGATGCGTTTATCGCTATCATCCGCGCCTGTAGCACCCGTGCGCCATGCGTCAATGAGCATCAAAACAGCACCGATGGTAATCGCACTATCGGCGACATTAAAAGCCGGAAAATGTCGCGCCGACCAGTGAAAATCCAAAAAATCGACAACGTAGCCAAGCGTTAATCGATCCCAAAGGTTGCCCAGCGCACCCCCTAAAATCAGCGCCAATGCCAATCGTTCGAGCCATTGTTGACTCGACAAGCGAGCGATCCAGACAACCATAACCGCGCTGATAAGCGCTGCCAGTCCACTCAGCGCCCAGCGCTGCCAGCCGCCCGCATCGCTCAAAAAACTAAACGCGGCGCCGGCGTTGTGCACCCTCACAACGTTAAAGTAAGCGCTGATGGAGAGACTGTCTCCATAGACAAAATGACGCATGATCGCGGTCTTTGTCAACTGATCGAGCAACAGCACCACCACCGCGATAGCGTACCAAAACCACAGGTGTCCGCGATCGTTATCGTTAGGCATAACTGCGAATCTCACCGGCACCTGCAACGTTGTCGACGCAGCGAGCGCAGAGTTCGGGGTGCGCCTCGACACTGCCCACGTCGGCCATATAATGCCAACACCGGACACATTTTGTGGCGTCTGAACGACCTATAGCAACGTTCAGACCGGTCAGCGACGACTGCGAAGCATCGCCTGACTGGGCCATCGGCAACAGCGAGGCGGTCGATGTGATGGTTACAAAACGCAACTCATCGCCGAGTTTTCTCAGCGCCTGCATGTAGTGATCGTCGGCGTACAGCACGATCTCTGCATCCAAAGATCCCTTAATCAACCCCTCAGACCTGCTCGTTTCGAGCATTTTATTGATGGCTTCCTTGGCCTCCATAATGGCATCCCAATCGGTGCGTTGAATGCCTGTTTCAGCGTCCAACTGCGGCAGATCGTACCATTCGGCGACGAACACAGAAGCGTCGCGCTGACCCGGCATATAGCCCCATATTTCGTGCGCAGTAAAACTCAAAATGGGCGCGATCCAGCGCACAAAGGCCTCGCTTATATGGTACAACGCGGTCTGCGCAGATCGCCTTGGCAGGCTATCAGGCGCGCAGGTGTAGATACGATCCTTGATAATATCGAGATACAAGCCCCCCATATCACGGACGCAAAAATTATGTAGCTTTTGATAAATTTGGTGAAACTGAAACTGCTGGTAAGCGGCCTGAATCTCAGTTTGTAACCGGTCAGTGCAGTCCAGTGCCCAGCGATCCAAGGCCAATAAATCGGCCGGTTCAACCAGGTGCTGGTCGGGTTCAAAGCCATCGAGATTGGCAAGAAAATAACGCGCGGTATTGCGAATTCGCCGGTAGGAGTCTCCAGCGCGCTTGAGTATTTCGTCCGAGACGGTCATTTCGCTGCTAAAGTCGGCGGATGCCACCCACAGCCGCAATACATCCGCACCCAGGTCGTTGATCACCTTTTGCGGCGCCACCACGTTGCCTATCGATTTGGACATTTTGCGGCCCTGTTCGTCGACCGTAAAACCATGGGTTAATACCGCCTTATAGGGCGATGTTCCATTCATCGCAATGGCTGTTTTCAATGACGACTGAAACCAGCCTCGGTGCTGATCGGAGCCCTCGAGGTAAAGATCAGCCGGATAACTCAGACCCTCTCGAGCGGCAATCACCGAGGCGTGAGTCACACCGGAGTCAAACCAAACATCGAGCGTGTCAGTGACCTTTTGATAGTCGTCGGCATCCGCGCCGAGAAGATCGACCGGATCGAGATCGTACCAAGCATCGATACCCTCCCGTTCGATACGCAACGCCACTTGCTCGATCAGTTCGGCGCAACGCGGGTGTAAATCACCGCTCTGACGGTGCACAAAGAGCGCGATAGGCACTCCCCAGGTACGCTGCCGCGATACGCACCAGTCCGGACTGTTATCGAGCATGCCGCGAATCCTTGCTGCCCCCCAATCAGGATGCCAAGCAACTGAATCAACCGCCTTTAAGGCTTTTTCGAGAAGCCCATTTTCGCGCATCGAGATAAACCACTGCGGGGTTGCACGATAGATCAGCGGCGTCTTGGTTCGCCAGCAATGCGCATAACTGTGGGTAAACTGGCTGCAGGCCATCAACCGGCCCTGCTCGGTCAAAACGCTGATCACATGCGGATCTACCTTGTAAACGTGTTCACCGGCAAATAGTTCAACCTCGTCCCTGAACAGGCCGTTATCGAGAATATAATTTAACGTACCAATGCCATACTCGTTGGCAACCAGAAAATCTTCCATACCATGATCGGGCGCGGTATGGACGCAGCCGGTTCCGGCATCGTCGGTGACGTGCTCTCCTACCAGCAGTGGTATGTCGCGCCGATAAAACGGGTGTTGCACCACTAAGTGCTCAAGCGCGGTCCCGGGGCACTCGGCCAAGGTTTGATAATCCTCGATCGCGAGTCGCTGCATCACCGAGTCGAGCAGCGATCGAGCGCAGATCAATCGGCACGGTTGGCCGCAGCGCTGATACTGGACCAAGGCATAAGTCAGCTCGGCGCCCACCGAAATCGCCTGACTGCTGGGGATGGTCCAGGGTGTGGTCGTCCAGATTAACACCTGAATTTCACCCTCGCCCGGGGTGCCGGAAAATGCCCGCTGGAGGCGCTCGAGTTGTGCCTCGCCCATCACAGGGTAGCCAACGTCTATGGCATAAGACTGCTTATCCTGGTATTCGACCTCGGCCTCGGCCAACGCAGAACCCCCGACCACGCTCCAGTAAACCGGCTTGTAGCCCTTGACCAAATGACCGTTCTCAACCACCTTGCCGAGCGCTCGCACGATGTTCGCTTCAACCTCATATTGCATGGTCAAATAGGGATTTTCCCAGTCGGCAAGTATGCCTAACCGGACGAAATCTCGGCGTTGGCCATCGACCTGCCGCATGGCATAATCGCGGCATTTTTGGCGGAACAATGCAGGCTCGACCTTGCTGCCAGCTTTGCCGATTTTCTTTTCCACAACATGTTCAATCGGCAGACCGTGGCAATCCCAACCGGGCACGAAGGGTGCATCAAATCCACTCAATGTGCGAGATTTTACGACGATATCCTTGAGCGTTTTATTGACTGCATGGCCAAGATGGATGTCGCCATTCGCGTAGGGAGGGCCGTCGTGGAGAATATACCGTTCACGGCCACTGCGCGCCGTACGAATTTGTCCGTAGAGATCACTGTCCTGCCACTCTTTGAGAAGACCGGGCTCGCGCTGCGCTAAATTGGCGCGCATCGGAAAGGCGGTTTTCGGCAGATTTAAAGTCGCTTTATAATCGGTCATCGGCGTTGCTTTTTGATCCTTTGCTGGTGGTTACGTCGGTGGTTGGCAAATGTCCTTTTAGCCATCCTCTAATTTTTTGAATATCACTTTTAATGCCTAGGACGAGCGCATCCAAACCGTCAAACTTTTGCTCATCGCGAACTTTGTGCAAAAACTCAACGCTGATAAATTGGCCGTATAGCTCGCCCCGAAAATCCAGCAAATGCACTTCCAAGATAGGCTTTACCGAGTCGCCGATGGTCGGCCGCACGCCGACGTTGGCAGCGCCATAGTATACCTGATTAGCGACTGCCACGCGCACCGCAAAGACCCCCGAAACTGGGGCTCTGTAACGGTGTAAATGCACGTTGGCTGTGGGGAAACCAAGCTGGCGACCGAGGTGCTGGCCGTGCACTACGCGTCCCTTGATGGCGAACGGGCGTCCAAGCAACGCGGCGACCCGCGGAAAGTCGCCCAACGCGATCGTCTCGCGCACCAAGGTACTGCTGATGCGCTGACCCTCGGTCTCCAGCGTCTGGGTATCGCTCACAGTAAAGTCATAGCGCTGACCATACGCTCGCAACATGCTTAAGTCGCCTGAGCGATCACAACCAAAGCGAAAGTCATCGCCAACGATTAGATGTTCAACCCGAAAACCCTCGACCAGCACCTGAACGATAAACTCAGCGGCCGTCAGACTGCGTAATTCGCGGTTAAAATGCAGGCAAACGACGCGATCGACACCGACCTCGAGCAGCGTTTCAATTTTTTCGCGCAGACGCATCAAGCGGGCGGGCGCTCGCTCTTCGGCAAAAAACTCCCTCGGTTGGGGTTCAAAAGTCATAGCAACCGAGGTCAAATTTAGGTCGCGGGCGCGCGCGACGGCGGTATTCAAAACGGCTTGGTGGCCTAGGTGCACGCCGTCAAACGAACCGATACTGACAACCGACCTAAGCGCCTCGGCACGCAGTGAACGCAGACTGCGAACAAACGTCATATTTCCCTGTTGCACTGCTGAGATCTTCCTCTCGATACAAGCGCTAGATTATACCTAGCAACGCCGTCAAAGCTAATAAAAAGCGCAGCTTTTACGGCGCCGATACGGGCACCGCCAAACGGCGGTTAATATCACTTGGAAACCGCGGTCTTCGGTCCCCGCAGATCGCCGGCCCGAAACCCGGCGAGAAAGAGTACCGCAGCATAGATCGCAGCACCGCCAGCACAGACCCCCGCTAAGCGCAGTCCGCGCTGCCACCAAACAAATCGCTGCCAGACCGAGGCATCCAACGCACCCAATCCGTCGGCAAGCAACCAGACCACCGCAAGCATAGCCGCAAGAGCCGCCAGCAGGCGCAGGCCAAACACCGACCACTGCCCCGATGTGCGGTAAATTTGTCGCCGACGCAACTGATGAAATAGCAGCGCTGCGTTGAGGTAGGCCGAGACCGATGTCGCCAGCGCGAGGCCGACGTGACCTATCTGCCAATACAGGTGCAGCGGCACCAAAAACACCAGGTTTAGCAGCATGTTCGACGCCATAGCGACGATCCCAATGCGCACCGGTGTGCGCATATCCTGACGGGCGAAAAACCCCGGCGCCAGGACCTTGATCAACATAAAGGCGACCACTCCGAGGGAGTAAGCCTGTAGGCTAAAGGTCGCCATTTGCATATCGCGGGCGGTCATCACATCGCCATAGAAAAACAACGCGACTAGAATCGGTTGCGCCAGGAGGATTAACGCCGCCGCCGCCGGTATCGCAACCAACAGCACCATCTTGATCGCCCACTCCAACGTCTGTGAATAGGCAGCGGTCGATTCAGCCGCGTGATGGCGCGATAGATTGGGTAAAATGACCGTTGCGATCGCCACCCCAAAAACCCCTAACGGTAATTCCGCCAAGCGATCCGAGTAGTACAACCAGGAGACGCTGCCGGTTGGCAAAAAGGTCGCCAGCACCGTGTCTAGCAACAAATTGATTTGGCTGACCGAAACGCCAAAAATAGCCGGCGCCATCAACCCGAGAATCTTTCTCACTCCCGGGTGATGCCAGTCGACCACCGGCATCGGCAACATATGCATGCGCTGCAAAAACGGTAACTGGAAGGTCAACTGCACAACTCCGGCAAAAAAAACGCCCCATGCCAAAGCCAAAGTCGGTTGATCAAACGCCGGGGCAGCAAACAGTGCCGCAGCGATCAGGGTGGTATTTAGTAACAGCGGCGTAAACGCCGGAACAGCAAATCGGTCGTAACTGTTTAATATGCCGCCAGCGACGCCGGTCAGCGAAATAAACATCAGATAGGGAAAGGTGATACGCAACATCGACCCAAGGGCGGTAAACTTGTCTGGTTGCTCTTGGTACCAACTGGGCGCAAAAAGCGCAGCAAAAAATGGCGCCATCACTACCACGGCAAGGGTTATCAGCAACAGCGAGAAACCCAGCGTACCAATCACCCGACTCACCAACTCGCGCACTGCTGCCCGACTGCCCCGCTCGCGGTACTCGCCAAGCACCGGCACGAAGGCCTGAGCAAAGGCGCCTTCGGCAAACAGTCGGCGAAAGAAATTGGGGATTTTAAACGCCACAAAAAACACATCGGCAAACGCTTCGGCACCGATCACTCGCGCCAAAACAACGTCCCGAATCAGCCCCATAATACGCGACAGCATGGTGAAAAAGCTCACCACTCCGCTCGAGCGCAGCAATCCAGTGCTCGCTCGGGAGACCTCTTTGGATGCCGCTAGCGGCCCCTCGGGACGCTCATTTTCTGGCTTTTCTTCGCCCACCGCTACACCCTTAAAAATTGATCGACGATAATCTCGCCAAACGCCAGTTTACGCACCAATCGAGCGATCGCCAAGTCTGGCGCCAACGCTGACATCATGGATGCAACCAAGATCCCTAGCCACCACTTGCGACCGCGATCGACAAATTGGTAACGACCGCACAAGGGACTTGAATCTCGCCAACAAACCCTGTATCTTACCGCGGCTTTAGACATGACCCTTTGCAAGGAGTAGACCGAGTTGGCCAATTCAACACAAGCAAAAAAACGCGCCCGTCAAAATGAGAAACGCCGGCAGCACAACGCCAGTTTGCGATCCATGGTGCGAACCTATTTGAAGAAAGTCGACGCGGCAATTGACAGCGGTGATCAAGCCGTCGCCCAAGCAGCTTATGCTGAATCGATGCCAGTGATTGATCGAATGGCAGACAAAGGCATTATCCACAAGAACAAGGCAGCCCGTCACAAGAGCCGCTTGAATACAAAGATTAAAGCGCTTGCCGCGGCATAGAGCCCGACAAGTGCAGAAAGGCCGGCGTAAATGCCGGTTTTTTTTCGTCTGTTATTTAGTTCCCTGGGTTGATTCGGCCCGCTAGCGGGCCAAATAGGCCTCTAAAAAGCGCTGACCAAAATACAGGCTCGCGTCGATAACGGCACGTCGCTAGGCCAGCACCACCAAATTATCGCGGTGGATCAACTCGTCTTCTTCGCAATAGCCTAGCTGGCGAATAATTTCGCCCGTGCTGTACCCTTTGATCATGGCGGTTTCGTCGGCGCTGTAATTAATCAACCCGCGGGCCACTTCGCGGCCTTCGGTATCTTGGCAACTGATCAGATCACCGCGCTTAAAATCACCCTCGACCGCCAATACGCCAACCGCAAGCAAGCTACTGCCCTGCTGTCGTAGCACGGCAACGGCTCCCGCATCCAACCGCAGCTGACCACGAATCTGTAATTGACCCGCCAGCCACTGTTTTCGCGCCGCCAAGGGCTTTTGATCGGTTGTTAGCAAGCTACCCAGGGGCTCTCCCGCCGCGATCCGGCTGAGAATGTTTTGCTGCGCGCCTCCGACAATCAGCGTATTGCACCCCGAGTGCGCCGCTTGGCGGGCGGCTTGTAACTTGGTTAGCATACCGCCACGACCCACGCCACTGCCACTGCCGCCGGCGACCACATCCAAGCTGCTATCGCTACAAGCCGCCTCAGCAATCAATGTCGCCTGGGGATCGATCGCCGGATCCGCTGTGAACAGCCCATCCCGATCGGTAAGAATCACTAGCAGATCTGCGTCGAGTAAATTCGCCACCATCGCCGCCAATCGATCGTTGTCGCCAAAGCGAATTTCATCGGTAACCACGGTGTCGTTCTCGTTAACAATCGGCACAACTCCGTGGCCGAGCAGCGTATTTAGGGCGCTGCGAGCATTCAGATAGCGCTGGCGACTGGCCATATCGTCATGGTCGAGCAAGATTTGCGCGGTATGCCTACCAAATCGCTGAAAGCTTGTCTGGTAGGCTTCGATCAGGCCCATCTGACCAACCGCAGCGGCCGCCTGTAGTTGACCAATAGACTCGGGGCGTCGCGCCCACTGCAAGCGCACCAAGCCCTCGGCGATCGCACCAGAGGATACCAGAACGATTTCTTTACCGGTCGCAAGCAGGCCATCAATCTGCTCGACCCAGGCATCGATCGCCTGCCGATCAAGGCCGTTGCCGCCATCGGTCAGCAGCGCACTGCCAATCTTAACCACCCAGCGCCGACAATTTCCGACCGCTGCCCTAGTCATACTCTGCCGCCGCAGCGCTAGGCAGACTACTCCGCATATACCACCTCGACGCCATCGTCATCGTCATCCTCAGCGCCCGCTTCACCAGCCTGCGCCTCGGCCCGCTGACGCCGCCTGGCATCCGCCAATTCATCAATCCGCGTTCGCGCCTCTGCCTGCACGCATTCCCGCCAAAGCTCTTGTTCTTCGAGCAATTCTGGGGATGCCTGTTCGCGCTGGCGCTGGTCATCGATACTGTCCATAATCGCCGCGCACAAGGCCTTAGTGCCATCGGACATCAGTCCAGACATCCGGAATACCGGACCTTTCCAATCGAGTCTACGAACCACCTCTTGGCAACGCGCCTCAACCTCGTCGGCGGGCACTAAATCGAGTTTGTTGAGCACCAACCAGCGCTGCCCCGAATACAGCATTGCGCTAAATGACTCCAGCTCGCGCTCGATAACCACCGCGTTATCTGCAGCGCAGGCGCCGTCAATGGGCAGCATATCAACCATGTGGAGCAACAGCCGCGTTCGCGTTAGATGTTTTAAAAAGCGAATACCAAGGCCCGCACCGTCCGAGGCGCCCTCGATTAAACCGGGAATATCGGCGATCACAAAGCTCTTTTCAGCGCTCATTCCCACCACACCTAAATTTGGCACCAGCGTGGTGAATGGATAGTCGGCAACCTTGGGACGAGCGGCCGAAACAGCCCGTATAAACGTCGATTTCCCCGCGTTGGGCAATCCTAAAAGGCCCACATCGGCGAGCACTTTTAACTCCAACCGCAGCGCTCGCATCTCGCCCTCTTGTCCCGGCGACGTCTGTCTCGGTGCGCGATTTGTACTCGACTTATAGCGTGCATTACCGAGGCCGTGAAAGCCGCATTGCGCCACTCTCAAGCGTTGATCAATCTCGGTGAGATCACCCAACACCTCGCCGCTGTCTTGATCGAGAACGGTCGTCCCGACCGGCACCTGCAACACCAAGTCTTCGCCGCCAGCGCCGGTGCAGTTGGCACTGCTACCCTGCTGCCCATTCTGGGCTTTAAAATTTCGCGTGTAACGGAAATCAATCAGCGTGTTTAAGCCATCTTTAGCGACCAGAAAAACACTGCCGCCGTCGCCACCGTCGCCACCGTCCGGCCCGCCTTTGGGAATATACTTCTCGCGGCGAAAGCTCATGCAACCGCTGCCGCCCTTGCCCGCCTGAACTTTGATTAACGCCTCATCGACAAATTTCATTGCTCTAGTCTACCCCTGCTGATGCGCCGACGCCATGCCGATGCGGCTAAGTTGCCGATCATCGGCGTTATAGCCCTAAAAAATAAGAAGCCCTGTAAAATAAGAATCGCCGTAAAATAACAAGCCCTATAAAACCGCGACGCATAAAAAAAGCCCCGTGTGGGGCTTTTTTTATGCGTCTTTCAGTGGTTACACGGCCACCACTTCTGCATATTTTCTATTGCGCGGGCCCTTTTGAACAAACCTCACTACGCCTTCTGCTTTCGCAAACAGCGTGTGGTCTTTGCCCACTCCGACGTTGACGCCGGCATGGAACTTGGTGCCTCGCTGACGAATAATGATGCCACCGGCGTGAATAGTCTGACCGCCGTATACCTTAACTCCGAGCCGCTTACTCTGTGAATCGCGACCGTTTCGAGTACTACCGCCTGCTTTCTTGTGCGCCATTCTCTATCTCCTAATAATCAACCGGCACTGATGCCAGTAATTTTAACCTCGGTGTACCACTGGCGATGACCCTGTTGGGTTGCCGAGTGCTTACGCCGACGAAACTTGATAATTTTGACCTTCTCACCGCGACCGTGGGCGATAATTTCAGCAGATACTTTGCCGCCTTCGACGTGGGGGGTACCTATTTTGACGTCGGTGCCCTCGCCAACCATCAGCACTTGATCAAAATCAATGCTGTCACCGGTGGCCAGCTCTAATTTTTCCAATCGCAGGGTTTCCCCTTCGATTACTCTGTGTTGCTTACCACCACTTTTTATTACCGCGTACATATCGCACTCCAAGCTCGGTCATCGATCAGGCTAGGATTGACTGCGTCAGTCCTGATTTTGGAGCCTATCGAGAGGGCGGCAATTCTAATGGAACAGGCCACGCGAATCAAGCCTTTTCAGGCCTCCCAGTAAGGTCGCACGAGGTCGCTCAGCTCAACCAGATCAGCGAGGCATTGCGACCGGTGCATAAATCTCTACGGTGAGAATAAAAGCGCGACGCATCGGACGATGTACAGTACCAACCACCGTAAATACGCTCGACCCCCAACCGCTGCAATTCGATCCGCGCCAGCGCATACAGATCCGCCAGGTAGCGGTCGCCTTGGCTATGAAAACAGCGCTCCACCAACGCTCGGTCGGCAGCTCGCACAAGAAACGCCTGCCGAACGTCTTCACCGACCTGAAATTTTTCCGCTCCGATGGCAGGGCCCAAAAACACCAAAATTTGTTCCGCTGGGCTGTCGAAACTGGCAATCGCGGTCGATAAAATCCCGCTAGCCAACCCTCGCCACCCCGCGTGGACAGCCGCCACTTGATCGCCCGCTAGATTGCACAGCAACACCGGCAGGCAGTCTGCGGTGAGGACCGCGCATACAATCGCCGACTGCTGGCTGTAACTGCCGTCGGCGCGACTGCCGGCGAGCCCATCACCGGCACGAATAACATCCGTACCGTGTACCTGATCGAGCCAGCAGGGATCGGCGGGAAGCTGCAATTGTTCGCGCAATCTTTGGCGATTGCGCGCAACGCTAGCGCCGTCATCTCCGACGTAAGTAGCAAGATTATTACTCGCGTAAGGCCCGCAGCTAAATCCACCACTGCGCAGCGTAATCGCACTTCGCACGTTCCCCGGCGCCGGCCACTGGGGTTGCAAATAATCGCCCTGCCAGTCTGCCATCATCGATTGTCAGCCGCGTCTAGCGCGCGCAGTAATTCGCCAAAGTCAGCCGGCAAAGGCGCGCACCAACGCTGCGCTTTGCCGGTTTGAGGATGATCTAATCCCAACGCTGCGGCATGCAGTGCTTGACGCGGAAAGCCCTGCACGATGTCATCGCTGGCAGCCCCGCTAGCGGGTCGCGATACGGCGCGCCCACCGTACACCGCATCGCCGACCAAGGGATGTCGAATGTGCGCCATATGCACACGGATTTGATGGGTGCGGCCGGTCTCTAGTTGCACCCGTAGATGGCTGCAATGCCCATAGCGCTGGATAACAGCATAGTGGGTCACTGCCTGTTTACCGCTCTCGATCACCGCCATCTTAGTGCGCGCCTTTGGGTGCCGACCGATCGGTCGATCAACCATTCCAGAGCTGGTAACGCGGCCATAAACCAACGCTTCATACTCCCGTTTAACGGTGCGCGCCTGCAGCTGCGCAACTAGCGCGGCGTGTGCCTGCAAAGTTTTGGCAACCACCATCAACCCGCTAGTGTCCTTATCGAGCCGATGGACAATACCGACACGCGGCACTTCTCGCAGTTGCGGAAATTGATAGAGCAACCCATTGAGTAAAGTGCCATCCCAATTGCCGGGCGCTGGGTGCACCACTAGGCCGATCGGTTTGTTGAGGACAATAATATCTGCGTCCTGATGAATTATGTCGAGTATCATCGGTTGCGCCACCCACTCACCTTCGCGGGTCTGCGCAGCACAAATCACCAGCTCTTCGCCGCCTTTTAGGCGATGATCAACGCTCTTGGGCGCACCGTCGACCAGCAGTTCGCCGGTTTTAATCCACTGCTGTAAGCGCGAACGCGAAAACTCAGCGAACAATTTTGCGGCAACTTGGTCCAACCGATGGCCAGCGCTTAGATCATCGACCACCGCGCAGTGCTGATGGGATTGGGTTGGGTCGTTTTGGTCGATTGAATCCAGAGTCACGGCTATGCTCTATACTGCTATTTTCGCTGACTGATCGTCCCCTCGGTATTCAGTCGCATAGAGGACCGTATGCCGGTGCGGATAGATTGGTTTAAATAGTGCTCTGTGGTTAAATACGCGCTGTCGGCGTTTTGTCCACTCGGCCCACCTTTAGGAATGTTACATGAAAAAAGCGTTGTTTATTTTACTGATTGCAAGTTTTTCACTTATGTCGGGTTGCTCGTGGTTGGGTTGGGGTGATGACGAGACGAGCGAGGACGAGACCTCTGGCTACACCGAGAAAGACTTCTACGAAAAAATTCAAAACAGCCTCAATTCTGGCAATTGGTCCGTTGCAGTGACCAATTTACAACTGCTTGAATCGCAATTTCCGTTTGGTAAATACGCCGAACAGGGGCAGTTGGAACTGATCTACGCGCAATACAAAACCGCCGACTACGAAGCCAGCATTTCCTCGGCAGAACGTTTTTTACGCCTGCACCCGCAACACCCCAACGTCGATTATGCGTTTTACGTCAAAGGGCTTTCTGAAATTTCCCAAACCTCGGGCTTTTTTGACAGCTTTCTGCCGACCGACAACACCCTGCGTGATATCGGCACGGCGCGCAGTGCCTTTACTACCCTCACCGAATTGATTGCGCGCTTTCCGAAGAGCCCATATGCACCAGATGCGCGGGCTCGATTGGTCAATCTACGCAATGGCCTAGCGCGCGCCGAAATCCACGCCGCCAACTACTATTTTTCTCGTGGCGCCTATTTAGCCGCCGCCAATCGCGGCCGCTACGTGGTCGAGCAGTTCCAGCGCACGCCCGCAGTTCCCGACGGTTTGGCGGTTACCGCTCAAGCCTATCATATGCTCGGCATGCAAGAATTGTCGGATAACGCGGTGCGCGTGATGCTCGCCAACTATCCCAACTACCCACAACTCGATGCAAATGGCGCATTCGATTTCGAGGCGCGCATGCTATCTAAGGGCGATTCAATGTTGAGCAAAATCACCCTAGGTATGATATCTCGCGCTGAACCGCCGGCTTTTGACACACGTAACATCTATAACCGGACGTACAATGCCGAGGAAATTAGCAAAGTGTGTCCACCGAAACCGACGACGCTTGTCGCCGGCGCCATTGACTCTATTAAGAGCATCGCGGCCAGATTAACCATGCAAGAGCCCTGTGAGCAAAGCCAACAGAGCACGGGGAACGGTTAGCAGGCTATTTAAATGAACGTCATTTAAATAAGGTACGTTATGGACAGAGAGACAATCTTAGCTGAGATGCGGGTCCTCCCGGAAATAGACAGCCAACACGAAATCGATCGGCGCGTTCAATTCATAGCCGACACACTCATCAAGGCCCACAGCACTGCGTTGATACTCGGTATCAGTGGTGGCGTCGACTCCTCAACCTGCGGTCGCCTAGCGCAGTTGGCGATTGAGAAACTCAATCGAGAAAACGCCAGTCAACGGTTTCAATTCGTCGCCGTGAGACTGCCCTATGGCGTCCAGAAAGACGAGCAGGACGCGCAGTTAGCGCTTGACTTTATTGCGCCCAGCCAGCGTGTTACGGTCGACATTAAGCCTGCCGCAGACGCCTTACATGCGCAGGTTTCCAATGGCCTAAAGGCAGCGGGCCTTGCCGTACAGAGCGACGCCAAACTCGACTTCGCCAAGGGCAATGTCAAGGCTCGCGCACGCATGACCGCGCAATACGAAATTGCCGGATTGCTCGGCGGCTTGGTGCTTGGCACCGACCACTCGGCAGAAAACATCACTGGTTTTTATACCAAATTCGGTGACGGCGCCTGCGATTTAGCCCCGCTATTTGGCCTCAGCAAGCGCCAAGTTCGGGCCCTTGCCACCGCATTAGGTGCACCTCCGTCTATCGTCGACAAGACCCCGACGGCCGATCTTGAGTGCTTGGCACCGCAGAAAGCCGACGAACAGGTTTTAGGCGTCAGTTATGACATGATCGATGATTTCTTACAGGGAAAACCGGTCGCTGAAGACGCCCATCAACGCCTCATCGATATCTATAAACGCACGCAACACAAGCGACAGCCGATTGCTACGCTCTACGATTGATTGCTAGTTTCTGCGATTGATTGCTAGTTTCTGCGATTGATTGCTAGTTGTTACATTTGATTTTAAAGCTTTATGATCAATAATCGAGCATCGACCAACCGACAAGCTCAGACAAAAAAGTTAAAGAGGGCGGTTTAGAAAAAGCACCGCTAGTTTAAAGAAGGCACTGCCAGTTTAGAGAAAGTACCGCCAGCGGAGCACTGGGCGAGTG
>CAJIZO010000053.1 GCA_905181995.1 Flavobacteriaceae bacterium TMED48 | reverse complement strand
GAGATACGCTGACCCTAGCAAACATTTTTGAAGTTCTTTATCCGGTATCTGCCACCACTCTCCTTTTAGGTCTTGATCAGCGGTAATTTTAGCAAGGACGTCTGGGTCGGAGACCCAGTTATCCACTTCCATTCCTGCTCTTAATCCACAATGTTTTGGAAAGGGCACTGATCCAAATACGCCCCTTATTCTTTGTCTTAACTGCTCTTCTGCATTAATAAAATCACCTCCAATCAATTGAAGCTAAGGGCGAAAGTCTGAAACAAGTAAAAACGATAATTGAATATAAACTATGGTTTTTATTGTATAAATAAAAAATTTGGAATGTCCAAAAAAAGACTATTCGATATTTTGAATTTGTTCGCGCATTTGTTCAATTAAAACCTTGAGTTCAACAGACACGCCCGTGGTGGTCGCCGACAGCGATTTAGCGCCGAGCGTGTTGGCCTCACGATTGAGTTCTTGCATTAAAAAGTCCAACCGTCGACCGATCGGTTCGTCATTTTTCAGCACCCGACGAATTTCGTCGATGTGGGCCTCTAGTCGGTCTAATTCTTCGTCGACGTCGGCGCGGTTGGCGATGACCGCTATTTCTTGCTCTACGCGCTCGGGATCAAGGCCGGACGTCAACTGTGCCAGTCGATCGTTGAGGCGTTGCTGTTGGTGCGCGAGGATCTGCGGAAGTTCGACGCGAACCAGAGCGAGTTGCCGGTGCATTGCATCGAGGCGAGAGACAACCATGGCGACCAATTTACTACCCTCGCGCGATCGCCCGTCGAGAAGTTGAGCGACTGTGGCCTGAAAGACCTTGGTGACGGCGGACTGCATCTGTTCCTGATCTACCTCCAACTCCTTTAACACGCCGGGCCAGCGCATGACCTCATGCGCCGACAGGGGGGCGGGGTTTTGCATGGTTGCTGCCAAATTCTCGGCAACAGTAATATACTGTTTTGCGAGGTTTAAATTGGCGTCCAAGGGACCTTGGTTACCGCTGTGGTCAAGTTGTATTTGGCAATCTACCTTGCCGCGTTGCAATTGTGCGCGCGCCAACTCACGCAGTGGCATCTCGGTATGACGCAGTGTTTCCGGCAGTCGAAAGCTGATTTCGAAATACCGGTGGTTGACCGAGCGCAATTCGCAGGCGATTGCTCCCCATGGGTGGTCGTGAGTAATGCGTGCAAACGCCGTCATGCTTCTTGGCATTTTGAGTCTCCGCTATTGGCTGGGGCCCAATGGTAACAAAAGTGGATCATGGCGGAGTTCAATTTAGCCGCTGGTAGAAAAATAATTTTCCACTAGATGCCGCTATCTGCATTGTCGAAGTTATATAATGCGTCTTTTTCAAAGGAAGCATGGTATGAATCGTCCCAGTGGGCGTCGCCCAGAACAGTTGCGGCCCGTAAAAATTACGCGTGATTACACCTGCCATGCCGAGGGATCGGTACTGGTTGAATTTGGCGATACCAAGGTTATATGTACCGCTAGCGTCGAGTCCGGTGTGCCACGATTCTTGCGTGGTAAGGGCCAGGGTTGGGTCACTGCAGAGTACGGCATGTTGCCCCGCTCGACTAATAGTCGGATGGGGCGAGAGGCGGCGCGCGGTAAGCAAGGTGGCCGCACCCAAGAGATTCAACGCTTGATTGGACGCTCGCTGCGCGCCGCGGTGAATCTGAAAAAGCTCGGCGAACACACGATTAATATTGACTGCGATGTGATTCAGGCGGACGGCGGCACGCGGACTGCCTCGATTACCGGTGCCTGCGTTGCACTGGTCGATGCAATACGCCATTTGCAGCGTACAAAAGCGATTAGCGGCGACCCATTAGTGAGTATGATTGCGGCGGTTTCGGTGGGAATTTATCAGGATACCGCGGTGTTGGATCTAGATTATGCCGAGGACTCGCGCGCGCAGACCGATATGAATGTTGTGATGAACGACAGCGGCGGGTTTATCGAAGTTCAGGGGACGGCTGAGGGTGCGGCATTTTCGCAGGAAGAGCTCGGCGAAATGATGCGCCTCGCCAATAATGGTGTCGCCGATCTGCTGCGAGTGCAGGGCATGGCGCTGGCCCAATGAGCGTTATAGGCGGTGATTGATGAACGATTACAAACAACAATTTATCGACCAGGCGATCGCCAGCAAGGCATTGTCATTTGGCGAATTCCAGTTAAAATCGGGCCGCATTTCACCCTATTTTTTTAACGCAGGCAAGTTTTATACGGGCGGCGCTTTAGCCACATTGGGGCGCTGTTATGCCGAGGCGATTGTCCGTTCGGGCATTCAGTTTGAACTCTTGTTTGGGCCCGCATATAAGGGCATCACGCTGGCGGGAGCGACTGCGGTTGCGCTCTCTGAACACCATCAGATAGACGTTCCCTACAGTTATAATCGCAAGGAAGAAAAGTCCCATGGGGAAGGCGGGTCGCTGGTCGGCGCGCCCCTCGCGGGGCGGGTATTAATTATCGATGATGTAATAACCGCCGGTACTGCGGTGGCCGAGGTGATGGGCCTATTGGCGGGCAGCGATGCTCAACCAGCGGGTGTGTTGGTCGGATTGGATCGAAGAGAGCGCGGGCCCGATGGACGCTCGGCAACCGAGGTCGTCGAGCGCAAGCACGGCGTTCCAGTGGTCAGTATTGTCGATATTACCGACGTCTTAGAATTTCTGATGGCCCGCCCAGAACTGCGAAAGTGGTGCGCTGCAGTGGCTAGTTACCGCGACACTTACGGTCTATAAAAGCGAGGTATTCGCAGTTTGGCTTGGTTTAGGCGTCGAACATACGCATTCAGGCAAACATGCCCAAGGTGATCAGTTTCCACTGCGTCGGCCAGTCTGTGCTCGGTAGTTGCTTAAAATCGCTGCGAACGTATTGATGAATTTTACCCTCGACGGTGCAGACCATCAGGTTGACCGCGGTGCCGATCGCTATCTCGACCTTTAGACCGTCTCTTATCTGAGCTTCTCGCAGTAGTTGTTTTAATTGGCTTTCTAAGCGGTCATAAAATTGTGCTACGCGTTTGTGGAGTTGCTCGGTTTCCCCGGTCAGCGCGTCACCGTTCAATATTCGCGTGATGCCAGGGTTCTTTTCTGAAAATGCCAACACCAATGTGAGTATTCGATAACACTGGTCGACGGTGCTTGAGTCGTCGTTTAATATCGACGAAATACGGCCGAAAATGGTTTCTTCGATAAAATCTATCAGGCCTTCAAACATGCGTGTTTTACTTGGAAAGTGCCGGTACAGTGCCGCCTCAGAAACCCCCAATTCCGCCGCCAAGGCAGCGGTAGTAATTCGCTGGCCCTTGGATACCTCCAGCATGCGCGCTAACGCTTGCAGGATTTCTTGTGCTCTAGACCCTCGCTTCCCTGCCATTAGCATCTCTCCGTGTGGCTATGAGATTGGTTGCTGATCAAGGTGCCGACACCCTCATCGGTAAAAATTTCGAGCATCACAGCATGGTCGACTCGACCATCTATAATGTGCGCATTTGGCACCCCGGCTTTGACCGCATCGAGCGCGCAGCGTATTTTGGGCAGCATGCCACCATGCACGACGCCGTCGGCTATTAACTGGTCGACGCGCTCTGCTGAAAGTCCCGTCAGGGTCTGTCCCTGCTGATCCAGCAACCCAGCGACGTTGGTGAGCAATATCAATTTCTCTGCGCCGAGAACTTC
This sequence comes from Flavobacteriaceae bacterium TMED48, assembly GCA_905181995.1. GTDB lineage: Bacteria > Pseudomonadota > Gammaproteobacteria > Pseudomonadales > Porticoccaceae > TMED48. The sequence continues at coordinate 4,919 of CAJIZO010000053.1, read as the reverse complement.
AGCCATTTTGCCAGCGACTAAATCTGCATTGATATTGTAGGACTCGCCGTTGGCGCCAACGCCAATTGGCGCGATCACCGGTATAAAGCCACCGTCTACCAGCATATCGATGACTGCCTTATCGATTGATTCGACCTCACCTACATGGCCGATATCAACGATTTCAGGAACCGACATGGCCGCGGTTTTGTGCGTGACGACAAGTTTTTTGGCGCGGATGAATTGGCCATCCTTGCCGGTTATACCAAACGCCTTACCGCCGGCGCTGGAGATCAGGTTAACAATTTGTTTGTTCACCGTGGCCCCGAGCACCATCTCCACCACATCCATGGTGCGGCTGTCGGTGACGCGCATGCCGTCGACAAAATTCGAGTCGATATTGAGTCGCTCGAGCAAGGCGCCAATTTGCGGGCCACCGCCATGCACCACGACCGGGTTGAGACCGACCGCTTTCATCAACACAATGTCGCGCGCGAAACTGGCTTGCAGGCCCTCGTCGACCATGGCATTACCGCCGTATTTGACGACCACGGTTTTACCCGCAAAACGTTGTATATAGGGGAGTGCTTTGGATATTACTTGCGCAGTGTTGTGCGCGCTGTCAGCGCTTTTGGATGCATTCATAGGTAGTCTTCAATGTTAGGAATCAACCCTGAGAGTTTGTATTTAAAGGTCTGTTTGATGTAGCCAAGGATGTTGTGGTCGTCTGCTTCGAAGCGCAATGTCAGATTGGCCGATGTGTTAGACGCCCGAATCAGCCCCCAACCCTGGGGGTACTCAACGCGCAGTCCATCGAGGCGCATAATCCGCGTGCCTTTGAATTCGCACTCATTGGCAATCTGACGCATCAAGGCGAATTTATCTTGCTCATTGACTGGAATGAGTATTTCTCCGGTATACACGCTGCTGTCTAACTCATCGAGAAGTTGGTCGAGGTTCTTGTAGGTGGCGGTTAGTATCTCGAGCAAGCGCGCCGCCGCATAGAGACCGTCATCAAAGCCTTTGCGGCGATCATTAAAGAATATGTGGCCGCTAAATTCTCCGCCAAGCGGCGCGTTAACTTCTTGCACCGCTTTTCTAACATGCGAATGGCCGGTTTTACACATCACTGGCTCACCCTTATTTTGACGGATGATCTCGGCTAATTTTTGACTGGATTTTACGTCGTAGACGATCGATGCTCCGGGTGACGTTTGCAAAATATCGCGGGCAAAAAGCATCATCAATTTGTCAGGCCAACAAATCTTCCCAGCGCCGGTAATCACCACTAAACGATCGCCATCGCCGTCAAAGGCAAAGCCTAAATCGGCGTCTTCACTGGCCACTCGGGCCCTTAGGTCGAGCAAATTAAACTCGTCGGAAGGGTTGGGTTCGTGATTGGGGAACGATCCGTCGATATCGCAATACAGCGGCACGACCTCGCAGCCCAAACTTTCGAACAATTCTACCGCCACCGGTCCAGAGACACTGTTGGCGCCATCGACAACGATTTTGAACTCTCGGACGATACCGATATCTTCAAAAATTTGACGCACGTATTGCGGTATGACTAAACGGGAAAAATACTCGCCGACGCCGCGGGTAAAGTTTTCCACGATCATAATGGGTTTGAGTAACTGCAACACATCGCCGGATAGCACTTGACCTTGGACAATGATTTTAAAGCCGTTGAAGTTGCCCGGATTATGGCTGGCGGTGACCATGATGCCGCAACTTGACTGGCCGGAGTAGTTGATTGCGAAATTAAGCGCGGGGGTAATGATTTCGCCCAGATCGATGACATTACACCCGGTCGACAGTAGGCCCTCTCTGAGCGCAAGGGTTAACTCGTTTGAACTGGAGCGCCCATCGCGACCCAGATAAATGGCGCTGTTACCACGCCGCAGTACCAGTGAACCAACGGTTTTTCCGAGTCTACGGGCAAATTCTTCAGTTATTTCTTCGCCGGCGACGCCGCGGATATCGTAATCTCTAAAGACCAAATCTGGCAGTACAAAAGTATCATCATCGACGCTTAAATCGTCGATCAGCGCGCTGTACTCGTCTTCTGAGTGGTCTTCTTCTAAGGCCATGGATGCCGGTAATTCGTCATCGCTCATAGCGGCGATGGCGGCTTCGATATCATCTAACCCTTCAACGTCCTCTAGCCCTTCGATGTCAAATTCGTCGTCTTCCGGATCACCATCGTCTATGTGTTGGTTGGCGGAAACTGGGTGAACGCCCTCCTTGCCATCAGGTTGATCGTCGTCGGACTCTTTGGCTTGACTATTTTGCTGTGGCTCTTTTTGCGCGGGTAGGCGAATTGTACGCACGTCCTGAGATTGGTTGGTGAAGATACTAATTTCAGAGTCGCTACGCTTGCCGCGCCCGACAATCAGCAGGTGTATACCGATCAGCCAAAATAACCCGGCGATTGAGGCACCGTACCAAAAGGGCATTTCTTTGGCTTGCAGGGTGTCCGCCATCAATTCGGACGGCTCAAACGTTAGCTGCCAACGGGTTTGGTGTATAGGGTACCTCTGATGGAGGCCGTTGTTGTTGTCCTGGCCGGTTCTCAGGAGGCTGTCATCGCCTATCGTCAGCAGTCGGGTGACCGATTGGTTGGCTTCAATTTGCTCTAGATGCAGAGCGCCCTGCTGCAAATCACCGCCATTGAGCAACTCGCTTAGCGGGTCGAGCGCCTGCTGCAAAAGCACTAAGCCGACAACACCTTGAGTATCGCTAAGGCGAACACCGGTCAGCAGCTTCCAGTCGCCGTCGATCCTAACTGCTCGAATATGTGAATCCAAACCCTCGATGGTTTGCCGCGCAAACGTCTTGGTCGCGGCGCTTAACTCTTGCTGATGACGAACCAAGTTCTCGTCGATGTAATAGATCGCACCAGCGCTTGGGAACTGCACTAAAGCTTCGGCTTCTCGTTCGTTCAGCGCTGCGCTATCGACTTTGCGCAACAATTGTGTGGCATTTTGTTGTTCGGACACAAGCTCTAATTCGAGCGTTCCTGCAGTCAGTTTTTGACTGACTTGCCGGCTGGTGTTGAGTAGGTTTTTACCATAATTTTGGTCGATTAAACCGCTTCGCTGGCTAACGATATAGTTTTGATGGAGAGCGGTAAAAGCGCCACTCAACAGAGCTGCAGTAATGACCATAACGCCCCATATCACTGGGTCGGACTTTAGCCTTGAAAAATAACTGGTTAACTGCACTGTTATGAATCCATTTGTTTCGTTCAAGTTTAACCGCTTATGTCTGCGACTGTTCGATGGTCGAGATCATTGGCAATGCACTGGATTAAATCTCTGGCAAGCTGCGTTTTGCTTTTCTTGTGCATCTGAATCTCGCTGTTGGGCGTGATCCAATAAACTTCGTTATCATCGGCATCAAAACCGATATCCGTCCGCGACACATCGTTGGCAACGATCGCATTTAACTGCTTGCGATCTAGTTTTAACTGCGCGTTGGCGGTTAAGTTTTCGGTTTCGGCGGCAAAACCTACCACGTAAAGGTGGTCATTGGCACTTCCAACAGCGGTTATGATATCGATATTCTTTTCCAACTGTAAGGTTAGATTGCATGCCTGCTTTTTGATCTTTTGCGAACTGACATCAACGCATCGATAATCAGCTACCGCGGCGGCGCCTATAAACACATGGGCGTTTTTACACGCCTGCATCGAGGCGAGATACATTTCATTGGCTGATATCACCGAGGTCAGATGACAGTGCTCCGGTGCGTCAAGGTTTACCGGACCCGAGATCAAGGTTACGGTTGCACCAGCGTCGGCCGCCGCTGCCGCTAGCGCATAACCCATTTTCCCCGAGCTATGGTTGCTGATGTAGCGCACTGGATCGATGGCTTCGCGGGTTGGGCCCGCGGTGATGATTACTCTGACCCCCTGTAAAATCCCTGGTGTGAAACTGGCGGCAACGCGCTCGGCAATTTCAGTCGGCGTTGCTAGTCGACCAGGGCCTACATCGCCGCAGGCCTGGAGGCCAGAGGTGGGCCCGATAATCGTCGCACCCCGCCGCTCTAATTCAGCGATATTGGCAAGGTTTGCCGGATGTAGCCACATGCCTTGATTCATTGCTGGTGCAATGGCAACGGTTGCTGGGGTGGCCAGATACACAGCACCGAGAAGAGTATCTGCGGCCCCATGCACCAGCGTCGCAAGGCTGTTTGCGGTAGCGGGAGCCACCAGCAACAGGTCTGCCCATCGCGCAAGTTCGATATGGCCCATACCCGCCTCCGCCTCCGCATCGACTAGCTCTATGTGCACCGGATTTCCCGACAGCGCTTGCAGTGTAAGAGGGCGGATGAACTCGACTGCCGCAGGCGTCATTATAACGCGCACGTCAGCACCGAAGTCACGAAGGAGTCGGACGATTTCGGCGCTTTTATAGGCCGCTATACCGCCAGTAACACCGACTAATATGTTTTTGTTTGACAGGCTGCTCATTTGCCACTCGGACAGATCTCACCAATGCGAGTATTATAGTAGCATGGAAATGTCAAATATGTATTGATAAATAAGCGCTTACTATGCCTATAAGTCAATGGCCAAAAGATCAACGGCCGAGAGAACGGCTGTTATTACAAGGCGCGGCGGCATTGTCAGATGCCGAACTGCTGGCTATTTTTTTACGCACGGGCGTCTCTGGGATGACCGCGGTCGATTTGGCGCGACAATTGTTGCGCGAATTTGGCGGTGTAGGCGGCTTGTTGCATGCCGAGCAAGCAGATTTTTGTCGAGGCCATGGTCTGGGGCCGGCCAAGTATGCCGAGTTACAAGCGGTGTTAGAGCTAGCGCGGCGTTATCTCTACGAGCATCTTGTCGAGCAACCATCGATTGATTGCTCTGCCCAGATTGAAGATTACTTGGCATTGACGATGCGCGCGTCTCCTCGCGAGCTATTTCGAGT
>CAJIZO010000052.1 GCA_905181995.1 Flavobacteriaceae bacterium TMED48 | reverse complement strand
AATCTAAGCCCACATCTAAGCCCACATCTAAGCCACTAAACTCACTGCCAGTTGGGTCGGCTACTCTGTGGCTTTGCCATCGGCGTGAGGTGCGGCTGCGCGCAAATCGCCGTCCATATTCGCCACCAACCACACAAACGCGGCGTAGGCCGCGACGTTTTGCGTAATGTTGGCCGGATTGATCTTATCCAAGGTGTCGTCGGCGGTGTGATGCAGGTCAAAATAGTCCCAGCCATTTTGTTTGAGGGTGACCACCGGCATACCCAGCTCGCGCAGCGGCCCCATGTCTGGGCCACCCGTGGCCTGGTTGCCACCCATGGCGATACCAAGGGGTTGCAGCACCTTGTGGATAGCGCGCATATCGTCGAGGGCGCTGTCGGCAACGCGGGTGTCAAAGCGCCAAATTTTACCCGCGCCAAAATCAGATTCGGTGCCGACAATGTGTTGATCTAGGCTGTCTTGGTATTTTTTTGCGTAGGCTTTAGCGCCCACTAATCCGACTTCTTCAGACCCAAACATCACCACTCTAATGGTTCGCTTGGGTGGGGTTTTAAGGTCCAGTATCAGTTTTGCAGCGGCCACGGTTATGCCGATGCCGGCACCGTCATCGACGGCTCCGGTGCCGAGATCCCAACTGTCTAGATGGGCTCCAATCAACACGATTTCGTCGCTGGTGCCGGGTATTTCGGCCAGCACGTTGCCAGAGGGCCGCATGCCCAGCGATTGCACGTTTAAACGCAGCGACAGCTCGACCGGGCCGCGCGATAGGGCGCGCTGCAATTGATCGGCGTCGGGGGCTGACAGCGCAGCGGTGGGTACTTTGGCCACCTCGGGTTGATAGTACATCTGCCCGGTGTGGGGGAAGCGGTGATGATCGGTACCCACCGAGCGAATCAGCGCGGCTAGCGCGCCGCGTTTGCCGGCTTCGTTGGCGGCCCCAGAGCGCTTGGCCACGGCGACGCCGTAACCAGAGCCGTCTTGGGTTCGGGTCATAGGTTCGTCGACAAAGACAATCTTGCCCTCAAGGCCGGTCCGTGGCGCGTCTTTTAACGCCTGTAAAGTAGCAAATCGAACCACGTCACCGCGCACGCCATCGTCCGACGTGCCGACGCTGCCGCCGAGGGAGGTAATCGCGAGATTCTGCGGATATGGCGCGACGATCTCGGCGCGCTCGGACGCACGCTCCCAGAACTCGACCTCAAACGGTTCGATGCGCACGTTGCTAAAACCCAGTTGCCGAAATTTGGCTGCGCCCCAACGACGGGCGCGGGCCTCGGCTTCGCTGCCGGCCTGGCGAGCACCAACTTCGGTGGTCAGGCTTTCGATGATCTGATAACCGATGTTGTACTCATAACTACTGGCGATCAGGGCTATGGCCTGATCGCGCGTGTCTGGCGCTGGGGGCGCGGCGTAGGTTGCCGTGGCAATACTTGCCAACAGCAGGGCGACGATGTGTGATGCGGTGTTCATTGGCTACCTCGTTATTGTATGGCGCGCACGACGCAGGGTCTGTAAGTCACTGCCCCAAAGGGGTAATAACTTGGCATTAGCTGACGCGCCTTGCGCTGTTTGTGCGCCGGTTGCGCACAGTTATTCATCGACCTGGGTTGGCAGCTCGCCGCACTCGCGGCAAAAGGGCGCGAACACATAGGTTGACTGGGCACAATTATCGCACGATTTAAACTGTTTAAATCCACACAGTGCGCACGCATTGTCCTGCGGCCCGATACCCACACCGCAATTTTGGCAGAGACTTTTGGCGATGCGTTTTTTGATTAGCCGCTGGTGCGAAAACACCTTCATCTGCAGCAGGTAGGTGAGCGCCATAGCGACCGCAATGACCACCGCCATCATCAGATAGTGCCAGATGGCGACCGCGTTGAGCTCCCGCAGTAAATCGAACAACTCAGTGAATAATCGATACGGTATAATGTCGTGCAACAGTTCAAAGACCTTAAAAACTACCGGTATACAGGCGACCGTCAATAGGTGCGCGGAGACCAGCGTCTGATAGGGCCGGTTGGCGCGTAGACTGCGCGAATTCCAAAAATAAAAGGCGCAGATTAGGGGCAATAAAAATAGCAATTCCATACCCAGGCGCTTAACCGGTTGCCAGTATCTGAGCATTATTAGTTCGGCCTTTAGGTCGGCGGCGGCGTCTGCCAAGGGCTCGCCAATCAGGTTGAGCAGTTGCGCAATAGCCGGTGCTTGCACGATACGCTGCGCGACATTGCGCTGCTCCTTGCTGAGTTGGTTGAGCTTGGCGGTCAGCTCACGGACCCGAGCTTTGAGCTCGGCCACCTCGTTGTTGGCTGAATTTTGTTGCGCGATGGTCTCCAGTAAAGAGGTGTCATAGGCGCCGCGTATTTTTTCAAGTTTTGAATTCACTTGGCCAATCTGGGTACCCAAACGCAGTTGCTTGCCGAGGCTGGCGGCCAGCGAGCGGTCATTTGCGATGCCCTCTAGCATCCGCAGCAGCGGTCTACAGGCGGCGTGTACATCGTTTAGTTGCCGCAGCGGATTGCGGTAATCTGGGTCGTTTTTATAATAGGGAATCGCCTGGGCTATTTTGTCGAGTGCATTGTTCGGCGACCAGGTGCGATCGACAACGATGGCTCGACAGTGCGCGGGGATTACATCGTAGGGGCTGGCCAATTGATCGCTGTGATCGTCGAGCCCGCGAAAAATGGACATCAGGATAAATACATCCAACATTAACACCACGGTCAGCGCCGCTTTGCCAATCGGATAATTATTCAGTCGGGTGAGTCCGCGACCTATCGCGGTGAGTTTACTGGTCATGGCATAGTCCTTTATCGATAAACCGTCCGTTGGTTAGACATCATACCCCAATCCAATTTTTAGCACCGTCTAAGTTCTCGGCCCATGCTGGCGGCGGTTATTTACTGTGGGCTATGGGCTATGGATGTGGATGTGGGTGTGGACCGCTGGGCGCGTCTGGCGTGGGGCCGAGCACCGAGGGTTTGCAGTTAACTAAAAGGGCTGGGATCAGACGGTTTGGGGGGTGATCTGCGCGCTCGAGTCTGAGCATAGCAGAGTACTTATAGACCGCTTGCCGCGCTATTGAGGGGCGGTTTACTGGCCGTAGTTGGATCCCTCGGCGTCGAGTATCGCCTTTAACTCGTCGAGGTGTCGCGTGGCTTGCTCTGGATAGTCGGCCAATTCGCGCGCGGTCTTGGCGGCGATGTCGTGGCACATTACCCGCAGCGGCTGGCCGGTTTGCAACGCGTGGATATAGGTTTTCGCGGCGCGTTCAAAATAGTACATGCGGTTAAAGGTGTCGGCCACCGTATCGCCGATCACCACAACGCCGTGATTACCCATGATCAGCACCTGTTTTTGCGGGTCGTCCAGCAGCGCCGCGCAGCGCTGGCCCTCTGCGGTAAACGCCAAGCCGCCGTAGTCGTTGTCGATCGCGTAGCGACCGTAAAAGGTCGCGCAATTTTGATCGATTGGCGGCAGGTGGCTATCGGCCAGCGACGCTAGCACCGTGGCATAGGTCGAGTGCACATGCATGACGCATCGAGCGTGGCCACAGTGACCGTGAAGGCCGCCGTGAAGCCCCCAAGCCGTGGGGTCTGGGGCGTTTGGTCGGTCGAGGGTTGTGGCGTCAGAGGCGTCGACGACGATCAGGTCAGAGGCGCGGATGCGCGAAAAATGCATTTGGTTGGGGTTGATCAAAAACCGCGTGCCGGTGCCGTCGATGGCCAGCGAAAAATGGTTGGCCACCGCCTCGTGCATCCCCAGCCGCGCCGTCCAGCGGAAAGCTGCAGCGAGGTCGATGCGCGCTTGGCGTTCAGCAGAGTTTGGCCTGTTGGTGCGCATAACGTGATCCGTTGTATTCGGCGGATCGCCCACAGCGGCGATCGTGCAATGTCGAGGGGTATAGGCTAACACTCTATAATGTTGACCGGAACCTCAAGAACGTTAATTGCCAGCCCGCCGCGCGCGGTTTCTTTGTATTTGTCTTGCATGTCACGACCGGTATCGCGCATGGTTTTGATCACCTGATCGAGCGATACAAAGTGCTCGCCATTGCCGCGCAGGGCCATGCGTGCAGCGCTAATCGCCTTGATCGCGGCCATGGCATTGCGCTCGATGCACGGCACCTGCACCAACCCGCCGATCGGATCGCAGGTGAGGCCGAGGTTGTGTTCCATGGCGATTTCGGCGGCGTTTTCTACTTGGCGTGGCGTGCCTCCGAGCCGCTCGGTCAGGGCACCGGCGGCCATCGAGCAGGCCGAACCAACCTCGCCTTGACAGCCGACTTCGGCGCCCGAGATCGAGGCGTTGATTTTATAGAGAATGCCGATCGCCGCAGCGGTGAGTAAAAAATCACCGATATCGTCCTCTTCAACGCCCTTGCAGTGATCGAGGTAGTATTTGAGCACCGCGGGAATGATGCCGGCGGCCCCGTTGGTGGGGGCGGTAACGACTCGCCCGCCGGATGCGTTTTCTTCGTTGATTGCCAGCGCATACAGCGATACCCAGTCCATCGACACCATCGAGTCGTCGCTCAGACTGTTGGATTGATCGAGCAGTTGCCGGTGCAGGTTTGCGGCGCGACGTTTAACCCGCAATCCACCGGGCAGAATGCCCTCCGCGGCACAGCCCGCGGCGATGCAATCGTCCATCACCCGCCAAATATCGAGCAGACCCTCCTTGGTTTGCGCTTCGCTGCGCCAGGCGCGCTCGTTTGCCAGCATCAGGGCGCTAATCGACAGGCCGGTGTCATCGCAGCGTTGCAGCAGTTCAACACCGCTAGTAAAGGGATGCGCGACGCTGATTGGGTCATCGATGACAATGTTAGCCGAGGCGGCGCACTCGTCGATCACAAACCCGCCTCCCACCGAGTAATAGGCGCGTGCCGCGAGGCATTCGCCAGATTGGCTATAGGCGCTAAAGCGCATGCCGTTAGAGTGAAAGGGCAGGGATTTTTTGCGGTGAAAGATCAGGTCGTTGCGGTAGCTAAAGGGAATGTCTCTGCGGCCTAACAACCGCAGTACGCCGCGATCGCGCACCGCGGCGATGCGCGGATTGATCGAAGGCACATCGACCGATTCGGGGGTTTCACCCTCGAGGCCGAGTATGATCGCCCCCGGGGAGCCGTGGCCCGCGCCGGTGGCACCCAGCGAGCCAAACAACTCGGCGGTGACGCGATCACAGCGCTCGGTGAGCTGGTCGCTGTCGAGATGGTGGGCAAACTGCGCGGCAGCCTTCATTGGGCCTACGGTGTGCGAGCTCGATGGGCCAATGCCAACCTTAAACAGGTCAAAGGTGCTGATAGACATACTCGCCTCCGGTGGTTGGCGGCTCTTTTGGTCTGCTGCCCTTGGTCCGTTCCCCGTTGGAGCGGCACCGATGAGGAGCATAGGGCACCGGCATAACATTTGTTAAGTTAATAGTTTGAATGTATGTATTTGATTATCAAATGTACTTTTCAAGCCAGTAGCATGCCTGCACTCGCGCATGGCGCGGCGCTCGGGGTGGTTGAGCGTGTATGGTTGCCACTGCGCGGCCATATAACATGGCGTGCCGAGTAGCGAATTAAGCGCCGATAAGCGCGCGGGAGTTGGTCGTTAGCTCTGATCGCGCAATTGGGCGGTCCAGAGGTCAAAGTATCGGCCCTTTTTATCCAGCAGTTGGTCGTGGGTACCCTGTTCGACCAGCGCGCCCTGATGCAACACCACAATCTTGTCGGCGTTGACCACGGTCGACAGGCGGTGGGCGATGATCAGGCTGGTGTGGTCTTTGGATATTTCTTGCAGCGCCGACATGATCGAGCGCTCTGACTGACTGTCGAGGGACGAGGTGGCCTCGTCAAACACCAAAATGGGCGGCTGCTTTAAAATGGTACGGGCAATCGTAACCCGCTGTTTTTCGCCGCCAGAAAGCTTTAACCCACGCTCGCCAACGATGGTGTCCGAGCCCTCGGGTAGTACCGCGATAAACTCACCTAGGTGGGCCAGTTCGATGGCCCGGTGCACCTGCTGGTCGGTGGCGTTGGGATTGCCGTAGCGAATGTTCTCAAAAATGGTGTCGTTAAAGAGCACGGTATCTTGGGGAACGATGCCGATGGCTTGGCGCAGACTTTCGAGATTGACCGCCGTGATGTCTTGGCCATCGATGGCGATGTGTCCCTGATCTGAATCGTAAAACCGAAACAGCAATTTAATTAAAGTCGATTTACCCGCGCCGCTTGCGCCGACGATCGCCACCTGTGTACCTGGTTCAACGCGCAGATCCAGCGATTTAAGAATAGGGCGCTCGGGCGAGAACGCAAAAGACACCTGATTAAAACTGATCGCACCTTGGGTTATGTTCAGTGGCGGGGCGTCGTCCGGTTGGTGGATCTTGCTGGATAGCGACATCAGGGCAAACATGTTTTCGATGTTGGCGGTGGACCCGCGTATCTCGCGGTAGACAAACCCCAAAAAATTGAGCGGTAAAAACAACTGCAGCACAAAGGCGTTGATCAAAACGAAATCGCCAATCGTCATGGAGCCATCGGCCACGCCCAACGCCGCGAGCCACATCATCGACGCCATGGCAACAGAGATGATTAATGCCTG
>CAJIZO010000051.1 GCA_905181995.1 Flavobacteriaceae bacterium TMED48 | reverse complement strand
GTAAGAGGGATACGCGTGGACGAGATGGGATGCTTTTCGGCGTAGGCGATATGTTCGGGCACATCGACAATACCGACTCGGGGTAGAATATCCATGTTCTCGTCGGCCTCCTGGCGCTGCTTAAGCGCCTGAGCACGCTCTACGATGGCGAGTTTTTCCGAATCATCGAGGGCTTCTTGAACGTTGATAAGGCGGTCTTTTTCGGCCTTTTCACGGCGTTTGCCAAGTTCGCTATCGGGTGCCATCACCAGACGTACGCGATGTGGGTTGTCGAGCAGTAGGCGGCGGGCCAATGATTTGATGAAATTTGGGTCCTGTATTTGGCGATGCAATTTTTCTAACACCGGATCCAGATCGAGTAATCCGATTGGATCGCCGCGATGGGTGGCGCTGGTTAGAGCGGTTAGAGTCAAACTGAGGCCATAGGGGTAACCGCCCCCAGAGATCTCACGCTGTTGCAGTTCCAACTGATGAAGGCTTGCCGCCACTTGCTCGAGGGGTAGACCCTTGTCAGCGACCGTTTGCACTACTGCCAGTACCATGTTTTCAATCGTATCGGCGTGGACTGTCTCCGATCCCTCAACGCCGCAGGCAAAGCACAGTTGTTTCTGAGAATCTTCGAGGCCACACATCGGCGAGGGCGACGTGGCTAAATCGGTACTCTCCAGGGCCTGCATCAACGGCGAACCGCTATTATCGAGGAGCACGCTGGCCAGCAGGCGCGCCTCCATGGTGGCTTCTAGATCGGTTGAGTCACCGAGTAACCAGGCCATGACGATATGGGTTTTTTGGTCGTCGGATTCGGCCTCGTCGCCGGCGTACGGTTCGGCAAAGTATTGTGGCTCGCTGTAGCGTTGCTCGTCAGCTACTGCAATGTGGCAGTCTAGGCGCTGAAAGCGCTGCAGCGCGAGGTCTTGGAACCTGGCCTGATGATCGGCCGCGGGAATGTCGCCAAAGGTCAAAAATATCGCATTGCTCGGGTGGTAGTGCACCCGGTAAAAGTCCAAAAACTGGTCATAGCTGAGGTCGGGAATGTGTGCTGGATCGCCGCCGCTGTTGTAGTGATAGGTGTTGGTTGGGTACAGGTATTTACTCAGCGTCTGCCAGAGGGTCGAATTAATCGAGCTCATAGCACCCTTCATTTCGTTGAATACCACGCCTTTAAAGGTTAATGGTGATGCACTGTCGTCGGCATCGGCGAATTCAAGGCGATGTCCCTCTTGAGCAAAATCCAACGGGTCGAGACGCGCAAAAAAAACTGAATCGAGATAAACTTCGAGTAAGTTATTGAAGTCTTTTACGTTTTGGCTAGCAAATGGGTAGGCCGTCCAGTCTGAGCTGGTAAAGGCGTTCATAAAAGTGTTGAGAGAGCGACGAATCATCATAAAAAACGGATCGCGAACCGGGTACTTTTCACTGCCGCAGAGCGCTGTGTGTTCGAGAATATGCGCGACTCCCGTGGAGTCCATAGGCACGGTGCGCAACGCCACCATAAAGACGTTTTCCTTGTTGTCGGCCTGCAGGTGGATGTGTTGTGCGCCAGTTTCGAGGTGTCGATATTCTGCAAAGCTCAAATTCAGCGAGTCGATGTCTTGAACTCGTACGAGTTCAAATGCGGGGTGTGCGGTGTGCGGCATGGTCGGTGCGTACTCCTCTGATTGTGTGGTTATTTCATGTAATTGTGTGGTCACTACGCTCTCGCGAAGTGGATTATTCGGTGATGGTGTCATACTCCAAAAACGGCGGTTTAGGCCTGCGACTGGGGAGTATTCTACGCCAACTCATTAGCCACAACTAGCCTAACTATTGCGCCACAGAATAGCGCCTTTGAAGTGGCAATTTTGGTGCTAAAGCGTTTCGGTGTCGAGTTACTTTTTGATTGACTGCTGTAGCCGATATTCAATCGGTGTGAGCCCTTCCCAGCGTTTAAAGGCGCGATAAAACGTACTAGGTTCCGAAAAGCCAGTCAGGTAGACCACTTCCGAGATGCTGGTCTCGCTGTTGGCGAGCAGGCGCTTGGCCAGTGCACGACGATAATTGTTGATTTCGTTTTGAAAACTGGTGCCAGCCGATTGCAACTCGTATCGCAATTGACGCGGCGCCATACCCAGTTGCGAGGCGATCTTATCGAGGGTGCATTCGCGTGCCTCCAGGGCGCTGGCCAGTGCCTCGCGAAGCGCCCTAACCAGATCGAGCTGTTGAAGTTTAGCCAAGTGCTGGTCGGCGGCGATAATTTGCAAGTTAAACAGCTCGGGTTGGGCATGCATCGATCGGTAGGACAGCAGTGATTTGTCGAAATACAATTTAAACGCCGGTTCGTTGAACGCTACAGGGCAGTTAAAAATCCGTTGATATTCTGACATGGCGGCATTGGGTGCGTGATTAAAGGTTATCTTAGAGGCTTGAAAAGTGCCGTCGGTAACGCTTTGAAATAACCTCACCAAACCGATCACCATGGCCTCAGCTAAGTGTGAGGTGGCATATTTTGGCGCGCTAAAACGGCTGGTAATACAGGGGCTAGGGTTCTCGCTCAACTGGCCTTGCAGGGCGTCGCTAATCAGGCGCTGATAGTTGCTCATGCGCCGAAGACCGGCGCCGAACGTAGGGCTGCTCAACAGCAGGTACTCAAAGATTTGGCCTTTATAAACTGGCATTTTTTCGCCCAAATGCAAGCCTATACTGGGGTCGCCTGAATGCGCTAAAGCCGCTTCCCAGAAGCGCGGCTGGGCCGAGAATTGGGTGCGTAGATTAGCCTTGTAGAGCATTGCTGGATCGAGACCAGATTGGCGCAGCACCGCGTCGGCGTCGACGCCTAAATTGAGCAAGCCTCTGTAGGCCAGCCTGACGAGGGTGCCTGAGTCGGTGAGATTGGGCATGCGTTTAGCACTGTGCGGTTTGTGCTATCATACACGATTGGCCGAGATGACAAAGTTATTTTGTCGGATGCCAATGTCAAGAACAGCAAAGGAGAGCACTATGGCCCGCATGATGATGCCCAAATTCAACAAAAGTTCCCCGGAAAGCCCACAAAACATGGTTCTCGAACACTTGCCGAGCGTGCCTATGTTGTTGTCGATGGCGGCTTTTCAGTCGGCATCCTTTCGGCCCGGCGACAAATTGCCTGGGCTGACCAGTGAGGTGTCATCGGTGGTTATCGACCCCGACCACGTGCAGCACTACCGTCAGGTTTGCGGTTTTGCACAGAGCCAGTGTGTGCCTGAAACCTATCTGCAAATGCTCGCTTTTCCGCTACTTTTAAAGCTGATGGTGCATGACGATTTTCCGGTCAAAGTGATTGGATTAGTGCATCTGCGCAATCAAATTACGGTGCACAAACCGATGGATCTGGCGCAAAAGTTTCGAATGCTTGCCAGCGTCGGTGATAGTCGCGTGGTGTCGGCAGGTCTGGAGTGGGATATCGACACCAAGGTCACCGTCGATGGCGAACTGCTCTGGTCCAGTACCTCGGTCTTTTTACACCGGTATAAAACCGATGTGCCGCGGCAGCGCGTAACACCTACGTCGCACAGTGGAACCCCAGAATACTGGCCGGTGAATGCGGATATTGGGCGCCGTTATTCGCGCGTTTCGGGCGATTATAACCCGATACATCTATCTGATATCACCGCAAAAATGTTTGGTTTTAAGCATGCGATTGCGCATGGAATGTGGACCAAAGCGCGCTGCGTTGCCGCGCTCCATGAAAATTTACCGAGCGGGCCATATTGCATTGATGTGGAGTTTCAGCGGCCACTGTTCTTGCCGTCGGGGGTGATGTTTTTTCAGCATATGGAAAGCGACCTACGACATTTTTCAGTTTTTAATCAACAAACCGGTCACGCCCACTTGCGGGGCCAAATTAGAGGGTATTGTGATGGCGATTAACTACGCTGCGCCGGTCAAGGACCTGATGTTCTTGTTCGATGATGTGATGGATATGCAAGAAAACTTTCAGCGTTTGGCGTTGGCTGATGCGGCGACGCCAGATATCCTCTCGGCAATTTTTTCTGAAGCCGGAAAGTTCTGTGAGAATGAACTGGCACCGCTGTACCAAAAGGGTGATCAAGGTTGCGTTTGGGACGACGGCGTGGTGACCACACCCGAGGGGTTCAAAGAGGCCTATCGCGCGTTTATCGACGCGGGATGGACCAGTTTAAGCGGTGACCCCGCCAATGGCGGCCAGGGTTTACCATCGTCAGTGATGATTTCAATCAATGAAATGTTGGCGACCGCCAACTGGGCTTGGGCAATGTATCCGGGGCTTAGCGAGGGCGCTATAGCGACGCTTGAGGCGCATGGCACCGAGCAGCAGAAAAAACACTATTTAAGCCAACTCATCAGCGGTGAGTGGAGCGGCACCATGTGTTTAACCGAATCTCACTGTGGCACCGATTTGGGTCAGATGCGAACCCGCGCAGAACCCAGTGATGATGGCAGTTATCGGATCAATGGTACGAAGATTTTTATCTCTGCAGGCGAGCACGACTTGACCAGCAATATTGTGCATATTGTGCTGGCTAAATTACCCGATGCGCCGTCTGGAACAAAGGGGATTTCACTGTTTATCATCCCTAAGTATCTGCCTGCAGAGGATGGCTCAGCGGGGGAGCGCAACGGTGTTCGGTGTGGCTCGATCGAAGACAAGATGGGCATTCATGGCAATGGCACCTGCGTCCTCAATTTTGACGACGCCCATGGTTTCCTGATTGGTAAGCCTCACGATGGAATGAATGCCATGTTTACCTACATGAACGTGGCGCGCATCGGCACCGCGGCGCAGGGTGTTGCCGCAGCCGAGCTGTCTTACCAAGGCGCGGTTGCCTACGCCAAAGACCGACTTGCGATGCGCTCATTATCGGGGATTAAAAATCCTCAAGGGCCAGCCGATCCAATCATTGTTCACCCCGATGTACGGCGTATGCTGCTCACGCAACGCGCGGTCGCTGAGGGTGGTCGGGCAATGATCGTCTACGCGAGTCGCTTTGCGGATATGTACCGCTCGGGTAAAACCGATACTGCGCGTGCCGAAGCCGAGGCGCGGTTGGGGTTTTGCACGCCGATACTCAAGGGTTTTCTGACCGAGTTGGGCTGCGACTGCGCGAGTTTAGGTATGCAAGTGCTTGGCGGGCACGGCTACATCAGAGAATGGGGCATGGAGCAAATTTTGCGCGACAGCCGCATAGCGACTCTCTATGAAGGGACTACGGGTATTCAGGCATTGGATTTGATTGGCCGTAAAGTTCTGATGGATCGGTTCTTTCAACTCAAATTGTTCGCTGGAGAAATGCTCGATTTTAGCGCACAATTTTTACCCTGGAAACGCCATCCGTTGACCCGCAAAATGTGGCGGCAGGCATGGCAGGTCGCAAAGTTAGCGGTTAAATGGCGTTACTTGGGACTGCGCGTCGGTTTTCGGGCAAAGCGTAATCCAGACAATGCCGGTGCGTCGTCGGTAGATTTTTTAATGTTTTCCGGCTACGCCTACATGGCTTTTATGTGGGCCAAAATGAGCTTGGTTGCCCACCAGCAACTGCACGATGGTGAAGGTGATAAGGAATTTTTACAGGCAAAGTTACATACCGCCGATTTCTTTTTTACTCGCATGTTACCGGCCGCCGATGCCCACGCGAACAAACTGTTAGCGCCTGTAACCTCACTGATGGCGATGCCCGAGTCGTCGTTTTAACCTCGCAGCGGCGGTCTGCACCAACGGTCATCGCGCAACTCATTTAGCGTCGGTCTGTTGGGGCGTTGCAGCGCGGTTTTTAGTGGCGTAATGGATCGAATAGCAGTTGCGCCAGGCCGGCGGCACTCGCCGCCAGAAGCACCCAGCCAATCAGGCGAAAAAAATCTCCGCTGTCGCGCTGCATCAGGCGTTTATGAAAGCGCATGCCGAGGGCATGACCGATACCCGCAAATGGCAGCAGCACAAGTGCTGCGGTGATCTGCAAGTCGATACCTGCGCTCGCCAGTGCCACCAGTTTGATACTCACCAGGACCCACCAGACAACGAACAGCGTGTTGCGAAATTCACTGACTGCGACATGCCGCAGTGCTACCGGAATAATTAGCGGCGCGCCGATCAGTGAGATGCCACTGACGTAGGCTCCCAGCATTAGAAATACCACATCGCCGATCTTACTGGTGCTCTTAAGTGGCCGGTCGATGATATAGCTAATGGCATACAGGGCCACCAGCAGATAGATCAATAGAGCGGTTTGATGGCTGGGTAGCATCAGCAAACCCACCACGCCGGCCAACTTTGGCAGCGCCATAATCGCCAGCGAAAATCCGACAAACCGCCAGTTGACGGTGCTCTGTGCGATCGCTCCGGAGGGTGTTTCACGCCACGTTAAACGTTCCGCCTGATATACCGTGATGGCGGCGAAAAATAGTACATGGAGACCGATGATCGGCATAAAAAATAATGGTTGATCGTGTATAAGTAACAGAAACGGCAGGGCAAACAGGGTGCCGCCAAAACCGATACCAGAGCGCACAAAGCCGCTCCAGCCAAAGATCAGTGCAATCCACGCATATTGATATGCCAATAACTCGGGCATCAATTACCGCAGTGACCCTCGGCGTGGGAGTGGCCGTGGGAGATTTCTTCATCGCTGGCTTTGCGCACGGCTAGCACCTCGACGTCGAAGTGCAAATTTTTACCGGCTAAGGGGTGGTTCATATCGACATCTACGCTGAATTTACCAACTTTGATGATGGTGCTGGGCACCACGCCGTTCTCGGTGTTGATGTGCACCTGCTTACCGGCCGCTAACTTGCCCTCGTGGCCTAAATACTTGACCGGTACGCGTTGCTTTTTATTCACCGAGCGCAAACCGTAAGCTTCGGCTGGGCGAAGCGAAAATGTCAGTTGTTCACCGGTTTTTAAATGCTCCACGGCGGCTTCGAATCCACGCGGCATCTGCTGTCGACCATGGAGGTACTGCATCGGTTTAGCCGCGTCGAAAGTCGACTCGATCAGGTCGCCCGAATCGTCGGTTAAGCGGTAGTGAAGGCTGACAAAATGATTGTTGTTAATTTGCATCTGATTCCCCTGTGCCAACCCTATGATACCTCACTGGGTAATTGGCAACGAGTCCGCGAACGGCTTTTTTTGGATTGGTTTTGGCTCTACAATAGAGGCTTATTATACGCCAGTGCAAGATGGAGGATGGGTTATGAATGGTCGATCGAGCGGCGGGCAAGAGCCCCCCAACGGCCCATCGGATGGTGCGTCGAATGATCAGTTTGGTGACCTTTTTGGCGAAGTGGTCGAGCCGTTGGGCGACAAGGGGGCAAACAGCGTCCGTGCGCCCATCGAAAAGACGCCCGGCATGTTGGTGCGGCGTGAAGCGGCGGCTCGCGAGTTGCGGCAGGAATCCAATTTCCTCGATCCCGGTAGCTATATCGAGTCGGTCGAGCCACTCGAAATACTGCATTTTCAACGCCCCGGAGTGCAGCACGGCGTGTACAAAAATCTGCGGTTGGGCAAATATAACATTCAGTCGCGCTTGGACTTACACCGCCACAGCGTCGAACAGGCGCGTCGAGCGCTGTGGCGTTTTATCAGCGATTGTCAGCAGCGCGGTGTGCGCTGTGCGCTGGTCACCCATGGCAAGGGAGAGGGGCGCGAGCAACCGGCGGTGCTCAAGAGTTGCGTCAATCATTGGTTGCGACAGTTTGATCAAATCTTGGCTTTTCACAGCGCACAAAAACATCATGGTGGTTCCGGCGCGACTTATGTGTTGGTGAAAAAAGGCCTAGAGGCGCGGCGAAATACCGGCGATAAACTCGATCAGGCCAAGCGTTTGAAATCCTGAACGATGCATAGAAATTGATCTGGAGTGCGCTTGTGGGCGTACCCTACTGCTAATAAAAAGAGGTTTTACTGTGGGTCATCTGGCCATCAAATGGGTGGAACGAGGTTATCTTCCGGACTGGCTGATTAGGTTGGGCATCCGCGCGTTGCTTAAAGGTCGACTTCGGGCGATTGATAGTGATGATGCAGAGCGCTTTGGTGACGCCAAGCAAGTCTTTATTGCTCGCCAAAATGAGGCGCCTATAGCGCTTCAGGCCGAGGCGGCCAACCAGCAGCACTACGAATTACCTGCAGAGTTCTTCAGCGCGGTTCTGGGCCCGCACTTAAAGTATAGCTGTGGCCTGTGGCGAGGTACTGATGATACGCTGGAGCAAGCGGAGCGCCACGGTCTCGAGGAGACCTGTCGGTTTGCCCAATTGGCAGACGGTCAAAAAGTTCTTGAGTTGGGTTGTGGGTGGGGTTCTCTGACGCTGTGGATGGCACAGCACTACCCGCACAGCACAATTACTGCGGTCTCCAATTCGCGCTCGCAGGCTCAGCACATTCGCGCCAAAGCGGAGTCACTCGGTGTTGGCAACGTTGAAGTTATCACCTGTGATATGAATGATTTTGATACTCCTTCAGGTCAGTTCGATCGCATCGTATCGGTAGAGATGTTCGAGCACATGCGCAACTATGCGCGTCTGTATGCCAAGATTAATCGCTGGCTGGCACCTGGCGGCCTGTTCTTTAAACACATCTTTGCGCACCGCAACACGCCCTACGAATTCGTGGTTGAAGATGCCAGCGATTGGATGAGCGAATATTTTTTCACCGGCGGCATGATGCCGAGTGACGACCTGCCGGCGCATTTTCAGCAGCATCTTAAACTGACCGATCGGCAGATTTGGGATGGACGACACTACCAAAAAACCAGCAACGCCTGGTTGGTCCAAATGGATGCCCAAAAAGACCGTTTAATGCCTCTGATGATTGAGGTTTACGGCGCTGATCAGGCGGATATTTGGTGGCTGCGGTGGCGGCTATTTTTTATGGCTTGCGCGGAGCTATTTGGTTTTCGACAAGGGCAGGAATGGTGGGTTGGGCACTACCTATTTACGCGGGGAGAAACCGACTGATGAGGCCTGACCGAGGC
>CAJIZO010000050.1 GCA_905181995.1 Flavobacteriaceae bacterium TMED48 | reverse complement strand
CCCATATCAAGAGCCCCATATCAAGCGCTTTGGTTAAAAGCCAATCGTCTAATCACCTTGACCGCGCGCATTGTGCGATCGACAAACACCGTGAACAGCGTCACCACCGCGCGCGGGCTGCCGGTGGGTAAGACCCCGGGCCTAACCGGTCGCGTTAAAGCGTCGGGTCGCTAGCATATGCGGGCGGGCTTATTGTCGGTTGACCACCAAATCTTATCGTTCTGCGCGGGAGCGCTCTGATTTTGGATCGGCGATCGGGATCGCGCCGAGCAAGTTTTTGGTGTAATCCTGTTGCGGCGCGCGCCACAGCGACTCGGTCGCGCCCTGCTCGATGATGGTGCCGTGATACATCACCATCACGCGATCAGCGATGCTGCGCACCACCGATAGGTCGTGAGAGATAAACAGCATGGTCAGGTTATGGCGCTCGACCAGATCGATAATAAGGTCGAGAATCTGTGCTTGAATGGTCACGTCGAGAGCCGATACCGGTTCGTCGGCAATAATGAATTCGGGTTTGGTGGCGATGGCGCGGCCAATGGCGATTCGCTGGCGCTGGCCGCCAGAAAATTCGTGCGGGTACTTGCGAATAAAGGCGCGCGCCAAGCCAACGTCATCCATCAGTTGTTGCACTTGGGCATCGATGTTACTGCGATTGGCAATGCCGTGAAACAACAGCGGTTCGGCCAGCGTTTGATAGACCGTCATACGCGGGTTCAGCGACGCGTAGGGGTCTTGAAAGATCATCTGCATGCGCCGACGCCACGGCACCAACTGGCGACTGGAGAGGCTGGCTAAATCGGTGCCGTCAAAGTTGACGGTGCCGGTTTGGGTCGGCACTAACTGCAGTAGCGAGCGGCCGAGCGTCGACTTGCCCGAGCCAGATTCGCCCACCAGACCGAGTATTTCACCGCGCTGAATATCCAGTGAAATATCGTCGACCGCCTTGACCGTGCGAACTTTGTGGCCTGAATAATCGTTAAACCAGGTGCTAATATGACTGGCTTGAATCAACCGCGCGTCTGGCTGAATACGGCAGTCGGTTTTTTTCGCGCCCTGCGGAATGGCGTCGAGCAGGCGCCGCGTGTAGTCGCTTTGGGTGCGATAAAAAATGTCTTCGGCGGTGCCGGACTCCATGGCAATGCCGTTGCACATGACCATGATTTTATCGGCGATGCCTGCGACCACGCCGAGGTCGTGGCTGATAAAGATCACCGCGACATCCCGCGAGCGTTGCAGTTGTTTAATCAATCCGAGGATCTGCGCCTGAATGGTCACATCCAGCGCGGTGGTCGGTTCGTCGCAAATCAGCAAGCGCGGCTCGTTGATCAACGCCATGGCGATCATGACCCGCTGTCGCATGCCGCCTGAAAATTCGTGGGGATAGCTAGCAAAGCGCCGCTCTGGATCGACGATGCCGACCTCGCCGAGCAGTTCGACGGCGCGCAATTTTGCGCTGGCGCGGGTCTGACGCTTGGTCTTTATTGGGTGATGGATCAGCGGTTCGATCAGTTGCTCGCCAACGGTCAGGTTAGGGTTTAACGAGGTCATCGGATCTTGAAAGATCATGGCGATGTCGTTGCCGCGAAACTGGCGCATCCGCTCCGCCGAGCAATTCAGCAGGTCGCTGCCATCAAACCGCGCCGTGCCACCGTGGATGCGCGCCGGTGGCTTTGGCAGCAGATCTAACAGGCTGTAACAGGTGACCGATTTACCCGAACCTGACTCGCCAACGATCGCCAAGGTCTCGCCCGCATCGACCGAAAAACTAACGTCGTCCACCGCCACCACGACACCATCGCGGGTGTCAAAGTGTACGCTGAGATTGTTGACTTCAAGTAGCGCCATGGGCAGCCTATTAATCCTTTGCGGTTCTTGGGTCGAGTGCGTCGCGCAGACCATCGCCGAGAAAATTCAGCGCAAACAGGGTGAGCGATAGAGCGATCCCAGGGAAGATCAGCAGCCATGGGTATTCTTCCATGGTTTCAACGCCATAATTGATCAACAGCCCCCAAGAACTCTGCGGTGGTTGAATGCCGAGACCAAGAAAGCTCAGGAACGCCTCGAGCAACATAACGCTAGGGATGGTCAACGTGGTGTAAACGATCACCGGGCCCAAGGTGTTGGGGATGATATGCCGCCGGATGATGGTCCACTGCGGCAGGCCCAGCGAGTGAGCCGCCTCGACAAATTCTTGCTTGCGCAGCGACATCACCTGGCCGCGCACAATGCGCGCCATGGTCAGCCACTCGACCGCGCCAATGGCAAAAAACAGCAGCAGCATGCTACGGCCAAATACCACCATCAACAGGATGATAAAAATCATAAACGGCAGCGCGTAAAGAATGTCCACTAGGCGCATCATCACCATGTCGACGCGACCACCTATGTAGCCTGCCACCGCACCCCAGACCACGCCGATGGCCAGTGCCACGGCGGTGGCGATAAAGCCGACGGTCAGCGATACCCGGCCGCCCCACATGATGCGCGTTAGCATATCGCGACCAAAGACGTCAGTGCCCAGCCAGTGCTGCATCGACGGGGGCGTCGCGCCGAGCAATAAATCCTGCTGTTCGTAACCGTAGGGCGCGATCCAAGGAGTCAGCAACGACACCACGCACAAAAAAATTAACAGCCCAAGGCCAGCCAGCGCCACATGATTCTTACACAGCTTGATCCAGGCATCGCGCCACAGCGAGCTGCCTTTTTCGATGCTTGGCGTGCCCGCTTCGGTGCTCATTCGGCATCCCCCCGAACCTGTTGTCGCAACTTGGGATTGAGCCAGATAGCCAGCATATCGGAGAGCAGGTTAAACAGGATAATCAACGTGGCAAAAAACACCGTACTGCCGAGAATCATGGTGTAGTCGCGGTTGAACGCTGCCTGCACGTAGAAGCGGCCAAGCCCTGGAATTTGGAAGATCGTCTCGACCACAAAAGAGCCGCCCAAAAGGCCTGCAAAGGCCGGGCCGAGAAACGCCACCACTGGCACCAGCCCGCCGCGCAGCGCGTGCTTGCCAATAATGACAAACTCTGGCAGCCCTTTGGCGCGGGCGGTGCGAATGTAGTCCTGCGACAGCACTTCGAGCATACCGCCGCGCGATAGGCGGGCAATGTAAGCGGCGTAGCCGGTTCCCAAGGTGATCGCCGGGAGGATTTTGTCACCGGGGATCTGCCCCCAACCAGAGACCGGCAACCACTCCAAATGGATGCCAAATATCAGTACCAGCAGCGGGCCGAGCAGAAAAGACGGCATGCAGATGCCGATCATGGCCGCCGACATCGGCACATAATCCTGCAGGGTATTCGGCCGCATGGAGGCGGTGACTCCGGCGAGCACACCAATAAATACCGCCACCAGCATCGCATACAGCCCCAGCTCGGCGGTGGTCGGCAGGCCGGACGCAATCAGTTCGTTGACGCTGCGTCCTGGGTACTTGAACGACGGCCCTAAGTCTCCCTTGAGCACATCGCCCAGATAGCTCACATACTGCCGCCATAGCGGTTGATCGAGATTGTATTGCGCCTCGAGCGCCGCCAGCACCTCGGCCGGTACCGCTTTATCTGCTGAGAATGGGCCGCCGGGTGCGCTGTGCACCAGCATAAAGGTCATGCTGATCACCACCAGTAATACGGGGATCGCCTGCAGCAGGCGGCCTAGGGCAAATTTAAGCACTAATCGCTGGCCGGCTGCAGGTAGATATCGCGAAAATAATTTTGATTGAGAATATTGCTGGCGACGTTTTTGACCGAGGGGTGCACGAGATGCTTGCTGGTGTAGGTGTAAATGGGTAGTACCGGCAGATCTTCGAGCAAAATGGTTTCGGCGCGCTTAAAGATGGCGTGACGCTCGGCTTCGGTGGCGGCGCTGGGCGCCTGCTCGAGGATCAATCGATCGTATTCTGGGTTGCACCAACCGGTGCGGTTGTTGCCGCCACCGCAGAGCCACATGTCGAGAAAGTTGTTGGGGTCGACATAATCGCCGATCCATCCGGCGCGCGAGATCTGATAGTCGCCGCTGCTCTCGCTGTCCAGATAGACCTTCCATTCTTGGTTGAGGAGCTGGACTTCGATATTTAGATGCTCGCGCCACATCTGCTGAATGGCAATCGCGACTTTGCGATGCGCTTCATTGGTGTTGTAGAGGATTTCGGTGACCGGAAAACCGTCGCCATTCGGGTAGCCAGCATCGGCGAGCAATTTACGCGCGGCAGCCGGGTCGAAACTGAACGTGGTCGGTGGGTAATAGCCAAGGGTGTTCGGTGGGGTCATGGCGTAGGCAGGAATCTGTCCAGCTTTTAAGACTTTGTCGGTGATCAGTTGCCGGTCGATGGTCATGGCCAATGCCCGACGCACCCGTGAGTCTTGAAGGTGGGGCACGCGCATATTGAGGCGATAAAAATAGGTACCCAAATAGGGGTTGATCTTCAGCGCCGGATTTTTGGCGGCGCGGTAGGTCTCGATTTTATCGATCGGTACATCGCCGGTGTAGTGCAACTGTCCAGCGCGGAACATGCGCTCTTCGGTGGTTTGGTTCTCGGTCGGGTAGAACACGACGCGGTTGAGCCGCACATCGTCGCTGGCGTAGTAATGGGGGTTTTTGTCGACGATCACCGCGCGGTTGATCTCCCACTCGGTGAGTTTAAAGGCGCCGTTGCTGACCATATTGCCAGCGTAAGTCCAGCGGGTGCCGCGCTCATCGGGCTCGCCGTGCTGTTCGATGGTGGCGCGGTGCACGGGGAATAAACTGTAGTGATCGAGCAGTTGCAAAAAATACGGGGTGGGGTTTTCTAAGGTGACCTCTAGGGTGAGGTCATCGATGGCGACGATGCCAACCTCAGAAAAATCCTCGATATCGCCTTGGTAATATTGTCTGGCATTGGCGATGGGGAAGTACATGTAGGCGTAGAGATTACCCAGTTTGGGTTGCAGCGCGCGCCACCAAGACCAAGCAAAGTCGTGGGCATTGAGCACATCGCCATTTGACCAGCGGGCATCATCCCTGATGGTAAAGGTATACACCAGGCCGTCGTCACTGATGCTCCAGTCCTTGGCCATCCCGGGGATCGGTTTCAGGGTGTCGCGGTTTTTGACTACCAATCCCTCCATCAATGCACCGATGATGTGGTGCTCTGGCACGCCAGTGGCGATGTGCGGATCGAGCGCTTGGGGTTCGGCGGCGTTGCCCCAGTGCAGCGTACCGGTGCGGTTGCCGGACTGCACGTTGGTCTCTGATTCGCCGCAACCGGCAAGCAAGGCAAAGAATACAATAGCTGCACCAACTGACATCGGCGCGTGCTTCGACCGCAATGGCGACTGCTTCATGGGGTTTTATCCTTGTTTATTATGCGCCCGTTGTAGGGCTATATCTGCGTCAGAGTGTACGCAAGGTGCCGTGGAATGTGAATAAAATCCGCGTTAAATGTGCCTTGTAATTTGTCGAAATCTAGCTGGTGATGCCGCGCACGTGGCTCACGAGCGAGCGCCTTTCTCGCCTTTGCTTTAAAACCTTTATGGCCGAGATGGGCGATAGTCTAGTGCGCTAGCTTTTACTGGCAATTACGTTTTTTTGCATGGCTTTGTGCGGCCAATCCATATGGCATACTATGCCTCGGCGGGCACAGGACTATTCTACGCCAGCTGTGATTTCCACTCACCGATAATCCAAGGCTCGTCATGACACTGCTGCAACTCGAAGTTTTTTTGAATGCTTGGGCCGACATGATGTGGAGTACGCCACTGGTGGTTTTACTGGTCGGTGGCGGTCTGTTTTTTATGGTCTATTCGCGCTTTCGCCCCTACAGATATCCGCGTCATTCGGTGGCGCTGTTGAGCGGTCGGCTCAGTGACCCCAATGACCCCGGTCACATCCCCCATGCGCAAGCCCTGGCAACCGCGCTCTCCGGCACCATTGGCCTTGGTAATATCGCCGGTGTTGCCATAGCCATTAGCATCGGCGGTCCCGGCGCGGTGTTTTGGATGTGGGTGACGGCGATCGTTGGCGTCGCGACCAAGTTCTATACCGCCTCGTTGGCGGTGATGTATCGCGGTGAGGACGCCGACGGCACCCTTCACGGTGGGCCGATGTACGTCATTGTCGAGGGGATGGGACGGCGATGGTATCCGCTGGCGGCGCTGTTTGCCGCAGCCTGCTTAATTGGCGCGCTGCCGATTTTTCAAGCCAATCAGTTTATTCAATTGCTACGCGATGTGGTCGCCGTGCCGGCTGGCTGGGCGACCGGCGATCAGCACCTGATGTTTGACTTGATTGCCAGTTCGCTGATGGCGGCGATGGTGGCGATGGTAGTGATTGGCCGAATCGAGAGAATTGGCAAGTTGACGGTGCGCTTAGTGCCGACCATGGTTGTTCTCTATCTATTGATGACGCTAGCGGTGATGGTCACCTATGCCGCAGATATTCCGGCGACCTTGTTGTTGATCGTCACCGACGCCTTTACCGGGCAGGCCGCCGCCGGTGGTTCTGTCGGCGCGGTTATTTTGATCGGCGTGCGTCGCGGCGCATTCTCCAACGAGGCAGGTATTGGCACCGAGTCGATGGCCCATGGCGCGGCCAAGACCGCGCAGCCGATTCGCGAAGGTCTGGTGGCGATGGTGGGGCCGATCATCGACACTTTGCTGGTGTGCACCTGCACCGCACTGATGATCCTACTTACCGGTGTTTGGCAGATGGACGGTGTCGAGGGCGTGGCGCTGACAGCGCGCGCCATCGAGCAGGTATTTCCGTTGACCGGTATGTATCTATTACTGATCATGGTCGGTTTGCTGAGCTTTAGCACCATGGTTACGATGTGGTTTTATGGCGTTAAATGCATGGGTTTTTTGTTTGGTAGCCGCCGC
>CAJIZO010000049.1 GCA_905181995.1 Flavobacteriaceae bacterium TMED48 | reverse complement strand
AGTTTGGCTTATTTCAGTTTGGCTTATTTCAGCGTGGCTTATCAAGTGACGCAGGGCGTGCTCAGCCCGCGGCGGACAGCGCCTGCTCAACATCGGCGATGATGTCTTCAACGTGCTCAATTCCGACCGATAATCTGACAAGGTCCGCACTGACACCGGCGCGTTGCATCTCCTCTTCGTTGAGTTGGCGGTGGGTGGTGCTGGCGGGGTGGCAGGCGAGGCTTTTGGCGTCGCCAATATTCACCAGTCGTTTGATTAATTGTAAGGCATCAATAAATTTAGCGCCGGCGCTCTCACCGCCGACGATACCAAAGCTGACGATTGACGAAGGTTTTCCGGATGTCACTTGCTGCGCTAGTTGGTAGTATTTGTCGCTGGCAAGACCGGCATAATTGACCCATGCCACCTGAGGGTGGTTTTCTAGGTAGGTGGCTACAGCGAGCGCATTTTCGACGTGACGATCCATACGAAGTGCCAACGTTTCTAGTCCCTGTAGAATCATAAAGGCGTTAAATGGCGACAACGCAGCGCCCATGTTGCGCAGCGGAACCACCCGTGCGCGACCGATAAAGGGTGCATCAAACGCGTCGGCGTAGATCACCCCATGGTAAGACGGGTCTGGGGTATTAAATTGAGGAAAGCGCGGATTGTCTTTCCAGCCAAAAGTGCCGGAATCTACCAAGATACCGCCGATGGTGGTGCCGTGACCGCCGATATATTTGGTCAAGGAGTGAATAATGATATCCGCGCCCTGTTCAAATGGGCGACACAAATAGGGGGTTGCAACGGTGTTGTCTACCACCAGTGGAACGCCATGTCGGTGCGCCCTGGCCGCCAATGCAGCGATATCGACTATGTTGCCCGCGGGATTGCCGATAGATTCGCAAAAAACTGCTTTAGTTTTTTCGTCGATGAGCGCCTCGAGGGCATCAACATCGTCACCCGAGGCCATCCGCACCTGTATACCTTGTTGCGGCAAGGTATGGGCGAACAAGTTATAGGTGCCACCGTAGAGCTGGCTGACGCTGACAATGTTCTCGCCAGCCCGGCACAGAGTCTGAATCGAAGCAGTAATAGCGGCCATTCCAGACGCCATACACAGCGCCGCTACGCCGCCCTCGGCCGCGGCGATGCGCTGCTCTAGCACATCGCAGGTCGGATTCATGATGCGCGAATAAATATTGCCTGCCTCAGCGAGATTAAACAGGTCAGCGCCATGCTGGGTGTCGCGAAAGCTGTAGGACGTGGTTTGATAAATAGGTACTGCAACGGCGTTGGTGGTGGGGTCGTCATTAAAACCTGCATGGATGGCCTGAGTTTCGAATTTCATGGTGATTCAATCCTGGTTGTCTGGGGGTAAATGTTTGGCTGTGTTGTTGTGCGAGATGCGCAGCCGCCTCGCGCTAAATTATGGCGCATAGGCGCCGACTAACGGTCTAAGATTTTGTCTGATAAGAATTCATATTACAACGTTGCAGATGATCTATGTTATTCCATAGGTACATAATACCTTCACTCGAGCGAGCAGGCCTATGGCTGCAACAGATTGCCGAGGGCAGATGGATTGTCGGTTGTGGAGGTGCTGGTGCGATGTGTAGGTACTGCTACTGGATGCCGGTGTTGCTGATCCAAACCGTTTGGTAGGGGGCCATCATTAGCACCTGAGTGTCGGGGCTGGTGACGGTTCCGGTGATCAAATCATGCCACGACTGATTGTCGATAAGATTGATATCCCCCAGTGACAGGCTCTGCGGCGAGATACTGATATTACTCACGCAAAAAATGCTTTGCTCGCGGTCGATGCTTTGGCGCCAATAACCCAGTAGTTGATCGCCCAAATCGAGAGTGAATTGCGTCGCATTGGGGTGAAATGCGGGTTGTTGGCAGCGAATTGTTAGCAGACTTGTCAGCGACTGGTAGATTTTGAACTCGGGGGATGAGGGGTTTTCAAGGCGCGCCATACATTCCTGATAATCCCATTGATGTCGATTGATGGCGCGGTTGTGCGCGCTATTTTCCATCCGCTCATAGTCATTGCGAGTGCCGGTCAAACTGTGAATGTAAATAGCTGGAATACCCTCTAGGCCGAACATCACCGCGTGCGCGCAAACAAAGCGTTGGACGCCGAAATCGTCCCCGCCTTCGAGAGTGCCCTGAAGCGCATCCAACAACGAAATGTTAATCTCGTAAGCTTTGTAGGATCCGTCGGTTTGACGGCGCCAGGATAACTGCCCACCAAAGGCTTGCATACAATCAGTCAGTTGGGTGATTTCTGAATCATCGAGCAGACCTTCAGCGGGACGCAATCCAATGCCGTCGTGGGATGCAATAAAATTGAAATATGCGGTGCCGGTAGATGCTGGAGGCATGCTCCTCATCCAGCGTTTTAAGTAACCACAGTGCCCGGTCAGTAGGGTGTTGACCAGCAACGGCGGCAGCGAAAAATTGTACACCCAATGGGCTTCATCGGTGTTGCCGAAGTAGGCAATATTTTCACGGTTGGGTATGTTGGTCTCGGTGATGATGATGGCATCGGCTTGTGCCGATTCCACCAGTGCTCGCAGGACGCGGACGATGCTATGAGTTTGTGGCAGGTTGATGCAAGAGGTATTGGCTTGTTTCCACAAATAAGCCACCGCATCGAGTCGAAAAATTCGCACGCCGCGAGCTAAATACAGTTTTATGATTTTAACGAACTGTATAAGAACTGCCGGATTTTTAAAATTCAGATCTACCTGGTCATGGCTGAATGTGCACCAAAGGTGTTGCGTGCCTGCAGCCGTCTCAACCGGTTTTAGTAGCGGCTCCGCGCGGGGTCGAGCGACGGCGCTGAGGTCTGCGTGAGGGTCGCTAACGATAAAATAATCCGCCCCGGGATGACGTCCGGCGATAAAATTCTCAAACCAGCGGCTGCGCGCCGAGCAATGGTTGATAACTAGGTCGGCCATCAATTTGTAATCGGCGGCTATGTGGTTAATATCTCGCCAGTCCCCGAGGGATTGATTAACGCTGGAGTAATCCATGACCGAAAATCCGTCGTCCGAGGTGAAGGGATAAAAGGGCAAAATATGCACGCTGTTGATCACTGAGCGAATCTTATTGTCGAGAAATTTTTTCAGTGTCCGCAGCGGTTTTTCGTGGCTTTCTAAAAGACTGTCGCCATAGGTAATTAGCACGCTGTCTGACTGATCCCAATAATTGTGACTCGGTTTGTGGTATTCCAGCGAGGGCACATCCATGATCAATACTAATTGTTCGCTAAGTTCGAGTAGCTCGGGTCGATCCAATTGCGTGTAGACCGACGTTAACTGGTCAGCGAGATAATCGCTCAGCAACTTTGCGGCAGGCGCGGCCATGGCGTCAGCCGCCGAAGTCTTTGTGATCGGCCTCGACGGCCTCGATCAATTGATTAAAAATATCAGGTAGAGCGCTAACCACTCGATTCCAACTGGGGATAAATGGGCGCTCATTGGGCCGTTCGACAAAGGCATCACCCGCCTTGATAATATTTTCGGCAAACAGCTCTACCGCCTGCTCCTCTTGATGTATATCTAAATGCAGGCCATTCATAACGGCGTTATTGTGAGAGTTTTCTATGGCATCAAGGGCCATGCGGTAATAGGTCGCCTTGATGGTTCTAAATTTACCCTTGTCGAAAACAACGCCCTGAGTAGCCAACTTGCGAAAAAGCGCCTTGGCGATATCGATCGACATTTTCGAGAGACCACCACCATCGTCGTTGGCGGAGAGCGCTTGGTGTTTGTGGTCATAGGAGCTGGCGATGTCCGCCTGACACAGGCGATTGCTGGCGTAGTTACGATACATTTCCGAAAGCACGCCGATTTCAAGCCCCCAATCACTGGGTATTCGTATGTCGTTAAGGACATCCCGGCGGAATGAAAATTCACCCGCCAATGCATACCGAAAACTATTCATATAGTCGAGGTACTCCATTGACCCTAACGTTTTTTTCAGCGCTCCAAGCAACGGTGTCACCAACAGCCTACACGCTCGTCCGTGAATATGTCCGCCGGTTGTTCGGGCATAGTATCCCTTACAAAATTCGTAGTTAAATTGTGGATTGGCTACCGGGTAAATCAGGCGAGCCAGCAGCGATCGACTGTAGGTGGTGATATCGCAGTCGTGCAGTGCAACAGATTCTGTTCGTGCTGAGGCGAGGGTATAACCCATGCAGTACCAGACGTTGCGACCCTTACCCATCTCCTTGGGCGCGAGCCCGAGTTGCATAAGTTGGGCATCGATTTCTTTGAGCCGCGGTCCGTCATGCCATAGCACGCGATGATGTTGGGGGAGCCGGTCGAAAAATTTTAAAGCGTGTCGATAATCACTCTCGCCGGCACGATCGAGACCAATGACGATTTGGTTTAAGTAGGGAACGCCAGACAATTCTGAAACGATCCCCGGCAGGGCTGAACCCTGAAGTTCAGAATACAGCGAGGGAAGTATTAAACCCATGGGGCGCTGTTTGGCGAAGGTGAGTAAATCGGCTTCCAGTTCAGCGATCGGTCGCTGCTGTAGGTTGTGGAGCGTGGTAATAATACCATTTTGGAAAAAGTCAGCCATTTGTTGTGATCCCTGAGTGCGCGGGTTGAGTGGTATTTTGCGATGCCGAAATTGTCTTGGGTGTCGATTCTGTCGGTTCCAAGCCCAGGCATGTCAACCATTGGCAGACACCATGCTGCCATGCTGCGGGTCCATGGCCACGACCTGTAAGAACTTGGTCTGAGCGCTGTAGCTGCGGTAACGATTTTCCCGGGTTGGAAATGAGTAGAGCCCAGTCGGCTCGCTCCAGCATGGCCACGTCGTTGGCGCTGTCGCCAATCGCCAAAGAGACGGTTTGCGATGCAAAATGTTCACGGTATAGTTGGTTCAATTGGCCGATCGCCATGCCTTTATCACAGTGATCACCGAGGGTAATGAAGCGACCGCCTTGCAATGCATGGCCCCCCTGTTTTTGGATGTCTTTGATAAAATCTTGCTTGCGGGAATGACTGCCGTACCAAATAACCGGTTCGCTGTATTCACGACAATTGGCGGCCGCCGAGGAACTCTCGCTGAGGCCGGTAATGCGCGCTATACCTCGGGCGCCATCACGCGCATAAATTCGTTTGAAATGATCGTATTCCCCTTCATATTTCTGGCCTACGCGGGCCAGTATTTCAAGCGCGGTATGGCGAGGGCGAGAATTTTCTAGGCAAATGTAGTCACCCTTGACAACCCCATGGCGAGGGGGCTCGCGGAAGTAATTCTTGGGAATGTAAAGTGCTGCGCCATTCTCTACGATAAATGGGTGGTTATTGTGGTGTTCATCGCAAAAAGGTATCACCTCTGCTGCGGTTTTACTGGTCACCGGTATCACTGGAATAGCGAGATTATCCAGTGCGCTGAACAGATCGCTTGCCGGTTTTGCGGAGTAAGTGTGGTGATCCAATAAACTCCCATCGAGATCGGTAAAAATGAGTCCGCGCTGCGTTGAACCGGTGAGCTGGGTTTTTATCTTGATAGGTCTCTCCGCCAAGTGGTACGTTGTGTTAACTCTGAGCATAGTCTGTGCCCCAGCTTTTGCGCACCTTATTGGTGCGTCTGGGCCCAATGGTGCGCTCAAAATCGGGCACACAGTCATACACTTGCATTATTAGGGTTGTTTGATGCGGGCCCGGCACCGAAGCGCCGATCAACTTGCTGCATAATCGTTAATACATACGCATTATTCATGCCAAGTCTGCATGTTATTTTATATCTGTGTTTTTAATAGGCACTCTAAATAGGTGCTCTAAATAGGACTCCTAAAAAGGGCATTCTAAATAGGTGCTGGCGCGCGGGTACGCGCCGATA
>CAJIZO010000048.1 GCA_905181995.1 Flavobacteriaceae bacterium TMED48 | reverse complement strand
GGCGATGGCTTCGGCGTAGGGACGACAACCAGGGTGGCCGCACTGGCCGCACTGGGTTTGCGGTAAAAGATCGTCGATGTCGACTATGCGGCGGTCTCGGTCGGCGGGAAATCGCGCCCATGCACAGCCGATTAGGGCGCTGCATATCAGGGTTAACCCGAGCAATACCGCGGATGTCGACAGGTAGGCGCTAGCAGCGGGTAGCTCGCCCATATTACACCAGACCGCTCAGGCCCATAAAGGCCATCGACATCAAGCCAGCGCTGATCATGGTGATCGCAGCGCCGCGAAACGGCCGCGGTACATCGGCGGCGGTGAGCCTCTCACAGATGGCGCAGAACAGGATCAACACCAACGAAAAACCTAAACCTGCGCCCAATCCAGAGCGCACCGATTGGCTGAAGGTCAGCGTATTTAGACTATTTTGCAATGCCACCGCAAGAATCAATGTATTGCTGGCAAGCCACGGGAGCAGACCACCGAGTTCCCGGTAGAGAGCGGGACGTTGAGCCTCGATCAACAGCGCCCCACACTGCGCCAACGTCGCGATCACCAGTATAGAGGTCAGGGTGCGCAGATAACCGAGTTGCAGTGGCACCAGAATCCAGGAGTCGACCAGGTGATTGACGGCGGCAGATAGCGTGATCACCGCAGTGGTCGCGATTGCCATGGCGACAGCGGTACTCGGCCGGTTGGCAATGTTTGCAAGCGCGGAGACACCAAATAGCTGAACCAACAAAATATTGTTGATCAATATTGCGCTCATCAGGATGCTGTTGGTGTCGGTCATAGTCTGCTCTCGGTCGATGACAAAGCTACATTATCCGGGCGTCGCGCGCGTGCTGAGAGGCGTTCGGTTTGCGCCTCGTTCCACTAGGTCACTCGCTGTCCGGGTTGGGCGCCGCTGTCCGGTTCTAACAGGTAAATACCCTCCTTTGAACCGGCCGCCAAAACCATCCCTTCGGACACCCCGAAGCGCATTTTACGCGGTGCCAAATTGGCTACCATTAGGGTTAATCGACCCTCTAAATCCTGCGGTTTATAGGCCGATTTGATGCCCGAAAATACCTGCCGAGTGCTGTCACCCAAATCGAGCGTCAACCGCAACAATTTATCGGCGCCCTCGACCGCTTCGGCGCTGACGATTTTCGCCACTCGTAGATCGACCTTGATAAAGTCATCATAATCGATCTGCGGCGCCAGTGGCTCGCTATCCTCGGGTGCGCTGCTCTGGGGCTCGCTCTGGGAAGCACTTTGTAGCGCTGCTGCCTGCTTGGCGCTGGCCTCGAGCATCGCCTCGACACGCTCGTTTTCAACCCGCTTTAAAAGCGGTTTAAAGGGCTCGATACGATGGCCGGTGAGGGGCGTGTGGACGCTGTCCCAATCCAGTTGATCGTTCAAAAACTCCTCGCTGGCAGCCACCATCTGCGGCAGTATCGGCTTTAAATAGATCACCAGCAGGCGAAATAAATTAATCCCCAACGAACAGATATCCTGAACCTGTTGTCGCTGGCTGTCATCTTTGTTGAGTTTCCATGGTTCGCGCGCAGCAATGTACTCATTGGCGGCATCGGCCTGGGCCATGATCTCGCGAACCGCCTTGCCAAAGTCACGATTTTCGTAGTGCTCAGCGATGCGCTCTTGGGCGTCTCTGACCTGCGCCCAGAGTTGCGGATTTTCGATATTTTCCGACAGCACTCCGGCATTCCCCTGGGCGATAAATTTGGCGCAGCGACTGGCGATATTGACCACTTTACCGACCAGGTCGCTATTTACTTTTTGTACGAAATCGCCCAAGTTTAAATCGATATCTTCGACCGAACGGGATAACTTAGAGGCGTAGTAATAGCGTAGGTACTCCGGGTCGAGGTGTTCTAAGTAGCAGCGTGCATTGATAAAGGTGCCGCGCGACTTGGACATTTTTTTACCGTTGACGGTGACAAAACCGTGCACAGATATCTGGGTCGGCGTGCGAAACCCCGCGCTGTGGAGCATTGCCGGCCAAAATAGAGCGTGAAAATTAACGATATCCTTACCGATAAAGTGATGCAATTCGGCACTGCTGTCGGCGGCCCAAAAACGCTCAAAATCGATGCCGCGAAGTTCGCACAGTGATTTAAAAATTGCCATATAACCGATGGGTGCGTCCAGCCAAACATAAAAATATTTATCCGGTGTACCAGGGATTTCGAAGCCGAAATACGGGCCGTCGCGGCTGATATCCCATTCTTGTAGGCCGCTGTCGAGCCACTCGGCGAGTTTGTTGGCGACTTCGCCTTGGAGGTGGCCGTCGCGCGTCCAGTGTTGCAAGAAATCGGTGAATTCAGGAAGTTTAAAAAAGTAGTGCAGCGACTCTTTTTCAATCGGCGTGGCGCCCGAGATAGCCGATACCGCATCGATCAGCTCGGTCGCCTGATAGGTGGCGCCACAGGCCTCGCAGTTGTCGCCATATTGATCGGCCGTCTTGCATTTCGGACAGGTACCACGAATGTAGCGGTCGGCCAAAAAGATATTTTTTTCCGGGTCAAAAGACTGCACGATGGTGCGTTGGGCGATATGGTCATTAGCCACTAAACGCTGGTAAATCAATTCGGAGAACAGCCGGTTTTCCTCGCTATGGGTCGAACTGTAGTGATCGACGCCGATCAAAAAGTCGTTAAAATCGGCCTCGTGAATGGCGCGCATATTGGCGATATGTTCCTCGGCGGTAATCCCCTGCTCATCGGCTTTGAGCATAATTGCAGTGCCGTGAGCATCGTCGCCGCAAACGTAGTAACATTCGTGGCCGCGCATCTTTTGAAAGCGCACCCAGATATCGGTTTGCGTATACTCCAAAATGTGTCCAAGATGCAGTGCTGCATTGGCGTAGGGAAGGGCGCTGGTAACAAGAATTTGACGGGTCTTTGGCATGGTGATCGATTCTTTTTGTCGGGCGAGAAAATATGCTGGCAACTATAGCGATTTTATGGCAATTTTTCATGTGCAATTCGCCGCCATGGCCGCTCGTCGGCCACTATCCTAAAACGAAATAGACAGAGCGAGTAAATCAGTGGTAGCCAAGGTTAAAAAAATTATTGCCATCGCGTCGGGCAAGGGCGGTGTTGGCAAGTCAACGGTGGCGGTGAATCTGGCGCTGGGATTGCTTGGCGAAGGCTTAAAGGTTGGTCTGTTGGACGCCGACATCTACGGCCCGAGCATTGCTATGATGCTCGGCGTAGCCGATGGCGTGCGGCCGAAATCTGTCGATGGTAAACGCCTTGAACCGGTTCTGGCGCAGGGTCTTGCGAGTATGTCGATGGCCTATTTGGTCGACGCCAAGACCGCTATGGCATGGCGCGGGCCGATGGCCGCGGGCGCACTGCAGCAGATGTTGCAGCACACCGAGTGGGGCGAACTCGATGCACTGTTGGTCGACTTGCCTCCAGGGACCGGCGATATCCAATTAACTCTATCTCAGAAGGCCCAAGTGGCTGGCGCAGTGATTGTCACAACGCCGCAGGATATTGCCCTACTGGATGCCCAAAAGGGCATTGAGATGTTCGCCAAGGTCAATATACCGGTGTTGGGCATCGTCGAAAACATGGCCATGCACCACTGCTCTGCTTGCGGGCATAGCGAGGCGATTTTTGGCAGTGGGGGAGGCGCGATGCTGGCCGATACCTACGCCACCGCATTGCTCGGTCAACTGCCGTTGGATGCCGCGGTGCGAGAGGCGGGAGACAGCGGCCAACCGATTGTTATCGCTGCCCCGCAGAGCCCTTCAGCGGTTTCCTATGCCGCCATTGCACGCGCCGTTATCGTGGCACTCGATGATTGCGAGATAGCTCCCAGTCCGGATATTGTGTTCGATTGATAGCGCCCCCAATACAGCCAGTCAGTACCGCCAAATAACAACCGCCAAATAACAACCGATGGAGACCCGTAGATGAGCATTAAGTCAGATCGCTGGATAAAACGAATGGCCGAGAAACAGGGCATGATCGAACCCTTTGAGCCGGCACAAGTGAGATATTCTGGTGATCAGAGAGTGATTTCTTACGGCACATCCAGTTATGGGTACGACGTGCGCTGTGCTGCTGAATTTAAGATATTTACCAACGTCCACTCGAAGACCGTCGACCCCAAGCATTTTGATAACGACGCCTTTGTCGATATTGTCGGCGATTGCTGCATCATACCGCCAAACTCGTTTGCCTTGGCGCGCACCGTAGAATACTTCAAGATACCGCGTTCGGTGCTTACCATATGCCTTGGCAAGTCGACCTATGCGCGCTGCGGCATCATCGTCAATGTTACGCCATTGGAGCCTGAGTGGGAGGGTCATGTGACGCTGGAATTTTCCAATACCACCAACTTGCCAGCGAAAATCTATGCCAACGAGGGCGTTGCTCAGATGTTATTTTTCGAGGCCGATGAAGTCTGCGAAACTTCTTACGCGGATCGCGGCGGCAAGTATCAGGGCCAAACCGGAGTGACCCTGCCAAAAACCTAGCCTAGGGGTTGAGTAGAGCGGTCTTCAGTGCCAGCGCCTGCTGCTGCAACTTTTGGGTGTTTTCTGGGCCGGTGCGCAGTACCTGCTTTTGCACTGGCAGCAGAGCTTCGAGTTCGGGGTCGGCGAATTCATAAAATACCGACTCGTGGATCAATTCAATTGGTTCGACGATGATCGGCGTCGCTAGCACGCGGTCTATTGCCTGCAAGATGATGCCCTCCATCTGTCGCGGGTTGTAGCCCATCTCGGAAAAGGAGGCTTCCAGCAGCGGCCGCGCCAAATGAAACATTTTTGCTGCCGCGACCGTGTCGAGCGACATTAAAGCGTCGATGGTGTCGTCGTAGCGCTCGTAATTGCCGGCGTTTAACCAGATAGTTTGTCCATCTTTGTGGGTGGTAAATTTATCTTGCGGTGCGCTCAGCGGAAAAATTTTCGACAGCACCACGCCGCGAGACAAACCATCCAGATAGCTCGCTGACCGACGCAGTAGATCGTCGGCGGTCAGCCATCGTGCGAAGTGCGCATCTTCCGAGACCTGTTGCATGCGCTCGCGCACAAAACCGTCGCTGTCGTCTAGGTCGGGAAGTTTGATCGGTTCGGGGGTGGGTTGTTGCGCGCTAGGTGGGGCTTCAACGACGGCTGGGATGGGGATTTCTGCCTCTGGCACTTGCGGTTCTTCGATCACTAACTCGATCACTTCGGGTGTCGGTGCGATAGCTTCGAGGTCGACCTCATCGGTTCCCTGAAGACGATAGAGGAGGCCTGCGGCGACAATTATTGCAGCGATAATGCCGAGCGCGGCAATGATCGTGCTGGCGCTAAATTTTTGGTCTGCAGATTTCATAGTATTTCCTCAGTGCTGGCGCTATTCGGGGTAACGGTGCGGCCATTGATAGCGGCGCTTTCCAGCATCATAGTATAGCGTTCTTTTTTTTCAATTTGTTCCAGTTTAACCAGTAAATAATCCCACTTTGGTGCCAGCCATACGGTGGTTCGTCGGGAGTCATTGTCACGCTGACGCTCCATCACCACGGTGTCTAGCGGCCCCATGGGTGTCTCTAGAAGTTCTTCTGTGACCTGAATATAGCGATACATCTGGCGTTTTCCGCGGGCCGCTACTGGGTATTCAAATTGGCTG
This sequence comes from Flavobacteriaceae bacterium TMED48, assembly GCA_905181995.1. GTDB lineage: Bacteria > Pseudomonadota > Gammaproteobacteria > Pseudomonadales > Porticoccaceae > TMED48. The sequence goes on along the minus strand of CAJIZO010000048.1, from coordinate 13,671 downwards.
CGCCCGCCTGCCAGATCTCGCCGCAGTTGCAGGTGATGGGTTGGAATATCGAGTAGACCGGGTTGAATAGCCATCTGCGCGTTGCGCTTGCCCTTGCGATATTGCAACTGCGATAGATCCCAATCGAAAATCTGTTCTTCGGAGCGCTTTATGCCAAGTATCGAGCGTTGATCACGATACTCCAGAGGCATCAACTGGCCCTTTGCCGAGATCTTAAAGCGTGCCGACTGGGATATTTCACCGAACATGCTGGTGGCATCCAGTCGGTCTAAATACTCGCCATCGGCTACCGCGGTGAGGGTTTTTACAGCAGTGATCGACATGCCATTATAGTTTGCGGCGTAAGTCGCATCTATCTCGGCGATATTTGTAGCCACAACGGGTAGCGGGAGCGATGGACTGGAAAACGCCGATTGTGAACCGCCGATGGTGGCCAAAAGTAGGCAGCTAACTGCAATATATAGCCTTATTTGCATAGATTTCCTCCATTGATTTATCAATATGCGGTACAACGTGTCGGAAGGTGTTTGCTGCGTTCTGTTTACGCCTCGAAGGTCCGTCCTGTCGGCGCCAGCACCTCTCCATCCAACAGTGTAGCACCATCTTGCATGGACAGCCGCCCCTCGCAGTACCACTGCGCTGCCATGGGAAAGATAACATGCTCTACGCCGAGCACTCTGGCGGCAATGTCGGCGGCGCTGTCACCGCTGATTATGGGGACTGCACCCTGTACGATCGGCGGCCCACCGTCGAGTTGAGAGGTGACAAAGTGCACCGTGGTGCCGGCCTCGTTATCACCGGCGTCAAGCGCCCGTTGATGGGTGTTCAATCCGGGATACTTGGGTAGTAAGGACGGGTGGATATTGAGCATACGGCCGCTAAAGCGATCGACAAATTCGGCGCTTAAAATACGCATAAAACCGGCTAAGATCACTAGGTCGGGTTTGTAGTCGGCCACCGCGGCGGCCAGTGTACGGTCGAAGTCAAGGCGCTGCGGGTACGCTTGGTGATCGATAACACGCGACGTTATACCTGCGCGTGCAGCCCGTTCAAGGCCAGTCGCCTCAGGCCGGTTACTGATAACAGCGACTAAGTCGGCGTCCAGTTGCCGGTTGTCGCGAGCGTCGATAAAGGCTTGCAGATTGGAGCCACTGCCAGAGATCAATACCACAATTCTGGTTTTCGCCCGAGCGTTTGTGGTGTCGGGGATCACGTTGATAATCCGAGCAGTTCGACTTGCTCGGCGGCATCCTTTCGGGCTTCGACGCGACCGAGCAGTAGCGCCTGTTCACCGGATGCACGAAGGCTGTCGAGAGCTGCCTGAGTGTCCGCGGCGGGAACGCACACGACCATGCCAATGCCACAGTTGAGCGTGCGGTGCATCTCGCGTTCGTCGATATTGCCGGTTTGTTGCAACCAGTCAAATACCTCTGGACGTTGCCATGCGTTGCAGTCGATGATCGCCTTGGTGTCGTCGGGCAGCACTCGGGGTATGTTTTCCAGCAACCCGCCGCCAGTAATATGCGCCAGCGCGTGCACCGGCTGTTGCGAAATCAATTTAAGTAGCGATTTAACGTAAATTTTGGTCGGTTCCATCAATAGATCGATCAGGCGCTCTCCGGACAGCCGCAGTTGGCTCGGGTCGGTCTGGCTTATCTCGATGACCTTGCGAATTAGCGAGAAGCCATTCGAATGTGGCCCGCTGGAGGTCAAGCCGATCAAGCTATCGCCTGCTGCCACAGCGCTGCCATCAATCATTTCAGCTTTTTCGACAATGCCAACGCAAAACCCGGCGAGATCGTAGTCCTCGCCCTCGTACATGCCCGGCATCTCTGCAGTTTCACCGCCGATAAGCGCACAGCCTGCCAGCCCACAGCCATCGGCAATGCCGCCAACCACGGCGGTGGCGGTTTCGACGTCGAGTTTACCGGTGGCGTAGTAATCCAGAAAGAATAGCGGCTCAGCCCCACAGACGATCAGATCGTTGGCACACATAGCCACCAAGTCGATACCGACGCGATCGTGCATCTGGTAATCAAGCGCCAGGCGCAATTTGGTGCCGACGCCGTCGGTCCCAGAAACCAATACCGGTTGGTTGTAGCCGCTGGGGAGTTCAAATAGCGCCCCGAAGCCACCCAGTCCTGACAGCACGCCAGGGCGACGGGTGCGCTTGGCGGCACTGGCGATGTTATCGATTAGGCGATTCCCGGCATCGATATCGACACCGGCGTCTTTGTAGCTTAGGGGTGCTCGTTCAGGGTTGCGGTTACTCATACGAAGGTATTCCTCGACAAAGGGGGTATTTTAGAGCCCCCGAGGCAAATTTTCATCAAGCACTGGTATAATGATGTAAATAAATACGGAGATAATTCATTGAAAGCTCTGATGGTCGCCAGTTTTGTGCTGTATTGCACGGTTTTCTGTTCATCGTTGTTGGCGGAACAGGTAGACGATCTCTATCGAGGACAGGTGCAGGTCACCAATCAGACGTCGATGGCGCAGCAGGCGGGCGTGCGCGATGCGCTTCGCCAGGTGTTGGTTAAACTGACTGGCAACAGCCAGATACTCGGAACGGCCAAGGTCGATGAGCTCTTAACCCACGTTGATGACTATGTGGCTGCCCTTGGATATACCGCGCTGTCGGAAAGTGCAATGTCGTCCAACAACGCCAATATTGGCCTTGACGTGAATTTTTCCAAGGCGGCCCTCGACCAGTTCGTACGCGCCCAAAAATTACCGGTGCTGCCATCCAATCGACCACTTCTGTTGATATGGATGATCGGCGACGACGCTCAAACGGGTCGGCGCCAATTCGTTAATTCGCTGGCGACGCCGGAGATCGCCGATCTGGTTGCCGAAAAATTGCAACAGCGAGGTATTCCGTTTGTTTTCCCAGGTTTTGATCTCGAAGATCGCATCGCTCTGTCTGAGGATGAGGCCTGGAAAATGGATGCCAGTGCCATCGCCGAGGCGTCGCAGCGCTATCAAAGCGATGTTTGGCTGTTGTTGCGTTTTTACACCACCTCGTCGGGAGAGGTGCGCGGTTCTTGGTTGTATCAGGCGTCCGGCGAGCGCAAGCTTGGCGATGGTCGCGCGGCTAACATCGAGGACTTTGTGCCCTCGAGTTTAGACCGTATTGTCGACGGTATCGCCGGTTACTACGCCTACGTGCCGCAGGCTAGGCACAATCAGTTTCAGGTCGAAGTCGATGGCGTTACAGACTATGCCGGCTACCGCGCACTCAAAAGCCAAGTTGAGCAGCTCGAACTGGTTGAAAATCTTCAGATGATTAGCGTCGAGGGCTCTAAGCTGGCATTGTCTGTCGAGGTTGAAGGGGATATCGAATTGTTGTTCCAAGCGCTGTTGCGCAGTGGTTATCTGCGCGCGGCTCGACCGGTTCAGGCGTTTGATCGCGGGGTTTTATACCTCTCTTGGGCGGCCAAGTGAGCCAGCTAAGCTTGGCAATTGCGCTGGACGATCAGGCGACCTTTGACAATTTTTATGCGCCTACCGGCACCCCCCAGTTCCTCGCGGCGCACTGTTTGCGCGAGCAGGAACAGTCCTATGTCTATCTTTCGGGGGCGCCCGGCACTGGATTGTCACACCTGTTGCAGGCCGCCTGTCAACGTCAGGCGAGCGCGTTGTATTTAAATTTGACGACCTTAGCGGAGCATCCCCCAGAGGACGTGCTGCATGGGCTCGAGGCGAGTGGTACGGTGTGTTTGGACGATTTCGACGAGGTCGCAGAAGCGCCTGAATGGCAGCAGCCGCTGTTTCATTTTTTCAATCGTTGCCAAGACGGCGGCACTAAGCTGGTGGTCGCCGCGCACTGTCCATTGGAGGCCCTGCAGGTGCCATTGCCGGATTTGTTGTCGCGGTTAAAATCTGGTGTTGCGCTGCATTTTAGCGATTATCGCGACGAGGACCTGCGGCGGCTGATGCAGTATCGCGCCAACCGTCGTGGGCTCTACCTGTCGAACGAAATTGCACTTTTTATACTTCATCGCACCACCCGCAGCACGCGAGTGTTGATGGCGGCTCTGGATGCCATCGACCGCGCGTCGCTGCAAGAGCAGCGGCGCATTACGTTGCCGCTGGTCAAATCGACGTTGGGGCTTTAACCCACCAAGCGCCGCCTGAGCCCGATCACATCAATCATTCAGGGCACTCGACGCAATAGGCATAGAAACCCCGTGGGTCGTTCAAGCTGTCGAGTATTTGCAGCGGTTGCAGCGCTTGCTCGGCGGCGTTAGTCAACCAATTAGGCAGCCAGCTAGGCGCTGCTGCGCGACCTATTACGCTGGCTATGCCGACGGTAAAGTCGCTCATAATCTGTTCAAAAACGGTCATCGGTTGCTGTCGATAGTCAATAATATAGTCATCAATTTCAGCCAGTTCCGCCGCCACTTGAATGGCGTCGGAGAGATCGCCCAGTTGGTCTACTAGCCCTAACTCAAGCGCTTTGGTGCCGGTCCAAACTCGACCCTCGGCAATCTCTGCAACCACGTCTGGGGCTAGCTCACGGCCCTCGCCAACAATCTTTAAAAAGTGCCGATAGATATCTTCGACGCCCATCTGGACGATTGCGCGGGTCTGATCGGTCATTTTTTGATCGAGTTGATAGGCCGACGCCATCGAGGTGCTGCCGACGCCATCGGCGCGGATGCCGAGGGCGCTCAAGCCTTTTTCGAAGTTGGGTATTAAAGCGAAGACACCTATTGAGCCGGTGATGGTCGTCGGCATCGCCAGCACGCGATCAGTTTCAGCGGCGATCCAGTAGCCGCCCGATGCGGCGACGCTGCCCATCGATACCACTACCGGAATAGCGTCTTCGCGGGTTGCGGCAATCGCGTCGCGGATGACCTCGGAGGCAAAGACGCCGCCGCCGGGGCTATCGATACGCAGTACCACGGCGCGCACCGCGTCGTCGTCGCGGACATCGGCAAACATATCAGCGAGGCTGTCGCCGCCGACCGTACCCTCTGGTTGGCGACCGTCTAGAATCTCCCCCTTGGCGACGATTATGGCAATTTTGTTCTGTTGCTGCTCGCTCGGCTGTTGTTCTCGGTCGATGTTGGCGAGGTAACCATGCAGTCCGATGTACTCAAATTCGCCCTGTTCATCGGCTACCAGTTCTTCGAGGTAAGTGTTCATTTCAGAACGCGAAGCGATTTGGTCGACCAATCCTGAGGCCATTGCCAATTGCGCCATATTACCGTTCACTGCGCGCAATTTTACATCCATCTGATTCGCATAATCATCGATGCTGCCAGCCGGAAGTTCGCGCAGTGACTCGATTTTTTCGCCGTAGTAACGCCACAGAGTGCTCACCAATCGTCGGCTTTCGTCGCGCGCCAAAGTCGACATCTGATTACCGATGAAGGGTTCTACCGCGCTTTTGTGGGTACCGACGCGGAAGACGTGGACATCGACTTTGAGTTTGTCGAGCGCCTCTTTAAAGTAGCTTGAATAGGAGCCAAAACCGATCAACTGTGCTGAACCCAATGGGTTTAAAAAGATCTCGTCGGCGTGGGCGGCGAGAAAATACTGCTGTTGACCGTAGTCGTCGGCAAACGCAATGATGGGTTTTTCGGTCGCTTTAAAGCGCAGCAGAGCACTGCCAATTTCAGCCAGCTTACTGATGCCGCCGCCCTGCATGTCGTCGAGTCCCAACACTAAATGGCTGATTCGATCGTCGTCGGCAGCGCGGTCGATGGCGCGTACCACATCTCTGACCAGCGTTTCGGGTTGACTATTGGAGGCTTGATTGAGCGCCTCAGCTATCGGGTCAGTTCTCGTCAACTGATCAACCAATAGACCTTCGGGTTGCAACAACAGCGCGCCGCTGTCGGCGATTGGGGGTACTGGATCGGAAAAGCCGTCGACAACCACAGCAATAATAAAACCTAAAATAACCAGACTAACGAGGGTACGGAGCGTGGTAATCAAGCCAGCGATCAATCGGAAAAAGCGCTTAAACATAAAATATCTCTATGAGTTGTGGTGGTAGCAATGCGGTTATAGCCCGAGTTTCTGCTTGCAGCGGGCCCAAATCATCGCCGATGAAAACAGTATAGCGGTTAAAACGAGTTCTGCATGATCGAGTGGATGTGCTCGCGAACCCGCGAGATTGTCGATCGCCATGTAAAAATACAGCAGGACCACAAAGCACATCCATATTAGCGTTCGCGTGCTGTCGCGCAACAGGCCGGGAATAAAAATCATCAGCGGCACTGGCCACAGGTAAAACACCCAGGGCGCGCCCTGCACCATGGTGTTGATGATTAACACCGCCAGCAGGCCAAAATAACTTGTGTGGGTGAGGTGTCGGGTGACGTATAAAACGCGTTCTGTGGTCATTCTGGCAAACTCATTGTAATTTTTGTGCAAGTCGAGCGAGGTGTTTACCTTGGGTTCGACAGATTTGGATTTCATCGGCGGATAGCTGGTCGCCCTCAACGTGCGTGGCACCATAGGGGCCACCGCCGCGTTCGGTGGTAGCCAGAGCAGATTCAGAATAGGGTACACCGCTCAGCAGCATGCCGTGGTGGAGCAGCGGCAGCATCATCGACAATAGCGTGGTCTCCTGGCCACCATGCAAGCTCGATGTCGAGGTGAAGACCCCAGCCGGAACGCCTATCAATGAGCCGTTTAGCCAGAGATCTGAGGTACTGTCGATAAAGTATTTGAGTGGCGCGGCCATGTTGCCAAAGCGCGTTGGGCTGCCGAGCAGGAGGCCGGCGCAATCCGCTAAATCCGACTGCTGACAGTACAGCGGGCCGTCGTCTGGGATATCGTCGGCGACCGCTTCGCAGGTACTCGATACCGCTGGCACGGTGCGCAGACGCGCCGCCATACCGGCAGATTCGACGCCGATTGCCAATTGTTCGGCGAGCTGACGCACATGGCCATGGCGGCTGTAATAGAGAACCAGCAGGTAGGGGTCATTCATCGGCAAGCAACGTTTGGGTTGAGTTTTCTGCTGCGCTCATCTCTGTTGCGCTCATTAAAGCAGTTCCAGCACGTTTTCAGGGGGTCGCCCGATGGCCGCACGTTCGCCGCGCACCGCGATTGGGCGCTGTATTAGTTTCGGATAGTCTAGCATGGCCTGCAGCAAGCGTTGATCGGATAGGTCGGGATTTTTTAACCCCAACCGCTTATAGTCTGCCTCGGAGCGCCTCAGCAGCGCGCGCGGTTTGCACCCCAGCTTGTCGAGGATCGCCTGCAACTGCGCGCCATCTAAACGCTGCTCTAGATAGAGGACGATGACAGGTTCGATATTATGTTCGCGTAGAAGTGCCAAAGTTAGTCTAGACTTGGAACATCGAGGGTTGTGGTAGAGGGTGATCATAGCGTTTCCTGTATTACTGCATTACGCGGCAGATGGTCTCAGGGGTCATTAAGCGTTAAATTTTGTTTTATTTGTAGGTCTGATCACGCATTTTGTCGGTTTTCGCGTATTTTAAAGCCGTTCCTATGATCGACCTTTGTTTGGCGCGTCAATGGCTCGATAGACGCAGGTTTAATTGATAACGGATTATTGATAACGGATTGTAGATAACGGATTGTAGACAAAGGAATCAAAAATATTGGTTTCATCCGCCGCGCCGCAGTAGAGCCTTTACTGCGCGCCGCGACAGGCAGCAGATGGCTGTGGACAAAACCGCTATTTTACATAAATTTAGGCGCGCTGACGCGTCAGAGGAGGATGGATGTTGATGGATCAATGGCCGGCTGGCTGGCGGCGACAGGGTATGGCTGGGCTTGATTTTTTTCGTTATGTTACGAGTCAATTTCAAGCTCACGGTTGTCGCCAAAGTGCCGCAGCACTGACTTACATGACGCTGTTTGCGCTGGTGCCGATGCTCACCGTAATGTACAGCATGTTTTCGCTGGTGCCGGTTTTTCAGGGGGTCGGCGGTCAGGTGGAGGCGTGGGTATACGCCAATTTTTTGCCCAGTAGTGGCCGTGAAATCAGTTTTTATTTGAGTGAGTTTTCCTCTCAGGCGCGCAGTCTGAGTGGCCTCGGCGTGGCGATGTTGATGCTGACCGCCTATCTAATGTTGATGAATATCGAAGTGACTTTTAACGCTATTTGGGCGACCTCGGGCGCGCGCCGAGGACTCAACGGGTTTCTGGTGTATTGGGCGATTCTTAGTTTGACGCCGGTACTATTGGCGTCGGCATTTATCATGAAGACCTATCTGCTGTCATTTAATTTACTGGTCAACGAAATAGAGGCGCTCGGAGCTCTCGGTTCAGTGTTTTCCTACCTTCCGGGGCTGATGACCTGGATGGCGTTTTCGCTGTTATTTTTTGCCGTGCCCAACTGCCGAGTGCGCCTGCGCTACGCTCTTTGGGGTGGATTGGTAACCAGCCTGATGTTGATCCTGGTGAAGTGGCTATTCGCACTAATAATGACGCACTCAAGCTACACCACCGTGTACGGCGCGTTTGCGCTTATCCCGCTGCTTTTGATGTGGGTTTATCTGCTGTGGTTGGTCATCTTGCTGGGCGCCGTGTGGGTCTGTTGCTTGCAGACCTTTGTGCGTCGGCGCAGCCCCCAGCGTCTGCCAGCGCCGCTGGTTAACTTGATGATTCTTTGGCGCTGTCGGCAACTACAAAATCGTGGCGAGTTACTTTCGGACACCGCGGTGTCCGCGCTGGGGATTGAGGTTCAGCAATGGCAGGGCTTGCGCACTTGGTTACTGCGCCACCGAGTACTCGAGCAAACCCTGACCGGTGACTACGCTCTGCTCGTCGACCTCCATAGTCTTGCGGTTGTCGATGTGTTTAGCTGGGGCGATGATAATCTGTTAGTATCTGACCAAGAATGCCATATAGAGTGGCTTTCTGGAGAGCCTTGGTGCGATCGCTATCGGGCGTTAGCTATTGCGCTCGAGACCAGTCGACGAGAGCATTTGAGCGGTACGGTAATGCAATTGTTTGCCGACCAAAAGCAACAGACGATTTAAAACATGATCGCGGGGAACAGCATGCAGATACAATTTACTCGCAGTTTAGGTGCGGCAATAGCGCTATTGGCGCTTTTGAGCGGATGTGGACAACCGACCGACTACCCCTTGCATGGCGGTGGTGCGGTCACTTTTGACGGCGCCGACCAACGCTGGGTGATGATTAACTACTGGGCGGTGTGGTGCGCGCCGTGTCGCAAAGAAATTCCCGAACTCAACCAACTGGCGATTGAAAATGACGATCGACTGATACTGGTTGGTGTTAATTACGATGGTATTGTCGGCGATGAGTTAACCGCGCAAATGGAGCGCCTCGGGGTCGAATTTCAGACCTTGTTAGAGGATCCCCGTGGGCGCTGGATGCTAGCCAAGACCGACGTATTACCGGAAACGCTGGTGATTGATCAACACGGTGAGTTGCGCCATCGTCTAGTGGGCCCTCAGACTCTCGAAAGCCTCAGTCGACTATTGCCTGAGCGCGCCGAGGATTGATCGGCAGCTCGCGCATTAGTCAAGTGGCAACGCCGATAAAACATCCACGGCATCAACTTGGGTCGAGAGTAAATAGGCGCAATCGGCTGATTGCACCTTACACTTTGCACCTTACACTTTGCAGGTTACGTAGGGTGACTGCGGGCTTTTCTGACGGACGTTTTTGGTTTTGCTTGCTGGCGTTTTGTCGCCCTGCGCGCTTGTTGCCCTGCGTGACGTCCAGACAGCCGTTACAACGCACCGCAACGCCGACAGTCGACGATTAGAACCTAGGTAATGTGGAATCTGGGTGATAAAAAGCGTAATCGAAAAACATGGAGGCGGTTAACCTTATGAAAACGCCTGTGCGTGCGATGGCCTTTATTTTTACTGCGGCGGTGTTTTATTGCGGAATTTATAGCGCAACCGCTAAAGCTGCCGGTTTTGAGTTCCATGAGCAGCGCCTGGAGGCGCCGTTTCAAATCACTCACCGATTGATACCTGCCGAATTACTGATCAATCCCGGTCGCGAGCTTTTGGTTATCGGCGTCGATGACCAGCAGCGCAAGCACCTTGCGCTGTATGCCCAGCCAATGCTCCTGGACGCGTCCGTATCTGGCTCACAATACCAATTGGTGTCGAGTTTTACGCTGCCCACCGACATCTATTTGTTCGATGTCAGCAAGCCGCTAGATGACGTTCTATCGAGCGTGGTGTTCCTCTCCCATCAAACGCTCTTCAGACTGGTTCCAGAGGCCATGAAAAACGCACCAAAACCGATGTCCAGTGAGGTGTTGGCAGCGGTTGCCGATATCGATTCGCTGGCCAATCAGGGCCTGGTTCCCTACCTTCGACGTGCAGAATTGTTGCGCCAGATCGATAACAATCCGCGCCCGGATGCGTTGATTGATGGCCTACATGGGTTGACATTAATTATGAATCTCGGCACCGGTAATCGGCGCTTAAATTTACCGATAAAGCCGCATATGTTGCTCGAGTCCGAGGGCGTCGCTTATAGCGGCGCGCGGGTGTTTTTTGTCGACAGCAATTTTGACGGGCGCACAGACCTGCTGCGGGCGCTCGATGGCCGTCTGCAGGTATTTTTGCAGCGCACCGATGGCGGTTTTTCAGCCTTGGACAAAGATATTCTGCTACCGCATTCAACCCACGCCAGACCCTGGTGGTATCAGCGCGATGCTTGGGGGGAAGAGCCAAATCAGGGCGATATGGCGTATCGCGAATTAGAGTATCTGCAAGATATCAATGCCGACGGCATCGCCGATCTGGTGGTGCGCTACGCCAAGACCTCGGGGGTTCTCGACCGGGTGAATGACTACGAGATTTATTTCGGCGCCAATAGCGACGGCCAACTGCGATTTTCAAGCGACGTCGATGGCCTGATTAGCGGTGATGGCACCTTAGCTGGGCTGGAGTTTATCGACATCGATAGCGATGGTCGGCTAGAGGTCACCGTCGCCGGCTTCGACATTGGCGTGTCGCAAATTATCCGCGCGTTAATTGCCGGTAGCGTCGACGAAGACGTCTATGTTTATCGCATGGACAGCAACGATGGTTTTCCTGTCAAGGCCAACTTCGCCTCGAGTGTTAAGATGACCTTTAGTCTGAGCTCTGCGCAGCGGGGCGACCCGGTGATCAAGTTGCTCGATTTAAACGGCGACGGTCACAGCGAATTGTTGTTGTCAGCGGGCAGCAGTCGCGTGCGCATCTACACCGGACGGGCGGGGTCATCGCCGTTTGTGAGGCGTTCGACCAAGATGCGGTTGTCGCTGCCCCGCGAGGGTCGGCTGTTGGTTGGCGACGACCTTAATGGCGATGGACGCGACGATATTGTGTTCAATTTTGGTCGTCGCGACGATAGCGCAAAGCCGTCGCAATTTATGGTGTTAATTTCGGCACCCGGTTAGCCAAAATGGCGATCAGTCTGACTAGATCGTCAGATACCAAGGCGGCGACTGAGCAGCGCTCGACGCGGCGATGACGCGTATTTTACGAAATTGGCTGTTTGCGGATAAATTTGTCTATACTCACACCGTAATGTGGTTTTTTATAGCGCTGTTTGCTCTCTCTGTTCTTTTTGCGCTCTTTGCTCACGGTAATTGGTCGGATGTGAGACGGCTTAGGGAATAGGCAAATTCAACGCCGCGGTGTTATTTTTCGGCGAGTAACGGCGTTGCATTTACAAAAGATTCGATTTTTGCAAGGCTACACGCCTAATATTGTGATTCAGGGTTTTTTGGTATTTCTCGTCGAAGCATGATTAATTCATTGGGACGGCAATGACAACGATGGTGGCTCGCGCGTTGCGAGTGATTAAAAAGCGGGCGATGACAGGAGCATGATGAAGTTATGGAATACAAGGTAGTTGTCTATCAAGAGGGTATGCTCGGATCGCTATTGCTCGGCGGTTCAAAGGTCGATCCAGTGCGATTTAGCGAGTTTTTAAATCACAATGCTAGTCTGGGTTGGCGGGTACAAACCATGGAAAAAGATATTCGCCGTATGTTGTTATTTTTTAAACGCGAGGCCTATGTCGTGGTACTGGGCAGGGAGTTGGAAGGATGAAAATAGCGTATATTGCCTGTTTGGCGATGTTTACTTTGGCCGCAGTGTTGTCGATTTTTGAGCTGTGGTTTGACCTGCTCGGCTGGTATGCCTATAGCAAGGTGATGATTACCCTCGGTTTGATATTTTTAGTCGTTTTGGGGATCGCTCTGGCGCGCCGTGAATATCTGTCGGATAACCAATTGCGCGACGACGGCTACATCGACTAGCCGGTAGGCTTTTGCCGTCCCCGTCCCCGTCCCCGTCCCCGTCAACGAAACTGCGACAGGTGCGCGGTGCGATGGACGGCGTCTGCTCAATCTCGACGATTGAAATGCGTTGTTTTCGCTTGGTTCGTAACTTCCCAGAGGCATAGACTGCGATAATTTCCAAGTCGAGGCAAATCTGCTAGTATGCGACGCTTGATTCGGGACTCGCTAGATCATGCGGGCCGCAGCGGCCAGCGCCACCAACTCTGATTCATCTCCACGTCTTACCCACGGTGCTCTGCGCACGTCGGACGTTGGGCGTGTAAAATATCGAGTGACCAGCGGGATATCCAATAAACCGATGAATTAATCGCCGTGGCGGGTGGCCGCGGCAGACCGATATGATGAGGTAGTTATGGCTGCATTGATGAGCGAGCGCGTCACCAGCGTTCACCACTGGAACGACACGCTGTTTAGCTTTCGCACCACGCGCGATCGCACATTTCGCTTTCGCAATGGGCATTTCACCATGATCGGCCTGCCGGCAAAAGAGGGCCGACCGCTGCTGCGTGCCTACAGCATTGCCAGCGCCAATCACGAGCAGGAGTTGGAGTTTTTTAGCATCAAAGTGCCCGACGGTCCGCTCACTGCGGTGTTGCAGTTGCTCGAGGTGGGCGATGAGGTGTTGGTCGGGAAAAAACCCACCGGCACCTTGATTCCCGACAATATGCTACCGGGCAAGACGCTCTATCTGATTAGCACAGGCACCGGCCTAGCGCCTTTCATGAGTATCATTAAGGACCCCGAAATCTACGAGCAATACGACAAGGTGATCCTGACTCACGGGGTGCGCGAGGTATCTGAACTGGCGTATGCGGACTACATTGAAAATCAATTGCCGAACGACGAGTTTATGGGTGAGATGGTGAGGCAAAAGTTGCTCTATTACCCAACCGTCACTCGAGAGGCATACCGCAATCAGGGGCGACTCACCGATCTGGTGCGTACCGGCAAATTGTTTACCGATCTGAAGGTGCCATTTCCAAGCCTCGAGGACTCGCGCTTTATGATTTGCGGCGGACCGAGCATGCTCAAAGAATTTTGCGCGGTGTTAAACGACAAGGGGTTTGTCGAGGCGCGCAGCGGTCGCCTTGGACACTATGTGATCGAGCGTGCTTTCGTTGAGTCTTGAGAGCTGAATATCGGCGGTAGAATCTTTGGCTTGGGGCCGCAACCCCTATGCTTTTAAAGGCTGTCGGTCACCTGTAGTCGTTTTTGTCCGCGTTAGCGACGCTGTCTAGCATCCCTACTTGCAGTCCCACTTGCGGCCCCGCTTGCAGCCCCACTTGAAAAAAAGAAGCTGGTTAAGTCGTATTGTATGTTGCGGATTGTCACAACCGGCGTTTGTTCCTGCCACAACCCAAATTACGCCACAGTGCGACCGCGGCTCCGCC
>CAJIZO010000047.1 GCA_905181995.1 Flavobacteriaceae bacterium TMED48 | reverse complement strand
AAACCTAGGACGACACAGCTCGCGGTATTGCGCTTTCGCCTTTTTGTGAGTGTTAATCGCTTTGATATTGCTCATCACGGTTTATTTAAAATCGATACCAAACGGCTTAAAGACTATCCTGCAATCACCCAATAGCTTGAATGCTCGCTGCAGATCGAGGGTTCTGTTAACAGGCTCGGATTGATCAGCTTAGACTCGCGATGTCTGGGGTTCATCGACAGTACTTAATGAATTAGACTAGGGTAGGTACCTTGCCAACCGTTTGGCTGTTTGCCACAAGCAGAAACCTATTAAGGATTAGGTCATTTGAAGATTATTCGCGCTCTGGCGCTACTGGTAGCGGTGCTGCTGAGCCTATGGGGGGCTTTGCACTGGTACTATGTTTACACGCCAAAAGCTTCACAACCGCAACTGGCTGGAAGCTATGTGGCTGACAACTTGGTGGTTAGCGACGGCATCGACCGGACGTTCTCTTACTACTTACCCTCCAACTTAGAAGACGGCGGCGCGCTAATTTTTGTGCTGCACGGCTCGAAAAGTAGCGCTGAGGCGATTCGCCAAATGACCGGTTTTGAGTTCGACGTTTTTGCCGAGTCCCACCAGTATATCCCGGTGTACGCTAACGGCTTTGAAAACCACTGGAATGACTGTCGCGCCTCGGCCGATTACTCGGCAAATACTCAGGATATCGACGACGTAGCCCACATAAAATCGTTGATCGACTGGTTTGTTAGCCGCCATCGAATCGATCCCAGCAAGGTGTTTGTGACCGGGCACTCCAACGGCGGCCACATGGCCTACAAACTGGCGCTCGAGGCGCCGCAAATGATAAGGGCAATCGCCGCGCTCAGCGCGAATTTACCGGTGGATGATAATTTTGACTGTGAAAAATCCGCGCAGCCCATATCCGTGGCCATCTTTAACGGCACCGAAGATACCATCAACCCCTATTTTGGTGGCACCGTAAAGCTCGGATCTAACGCCAGCCGCGGTCTGGTGCGTGGGTCTGACGAAACGGCCGGCTACTGGGTTCAGTTAGCCGGCTTAAATGTTGCGTCTCCCGATCGGGTGGTCGAGTATCCAGAGACCGATGGCATGTCCGATACATCGGTCGTTGCGAAACACTGGGACACCGGCAGCGGCGTTCAGGTGCGACTTTACCGACTGCAGGGATCGGGTCACGTGATCCCGTCAAAAATTTACCGCTTCCCGCGCATTATCGGGCCCAACGCCAGCGATATTTCGGGGCCGGAGGAGATTGTTCGATTTTTTGAGCAGGTACTAAACGAGTAGTCGCTGTTGGTATGTTGAACGCTTCATGCGCCGTGCTCGCGCTTTGACGGTGGGGTGCTCGCCGAGGAAACCAAACACAGACTGAGCTGCGGTGGGCGGCAGTCGAGAGCTGGTTACGAGAGCTGGTTAATTGAGCCATATAAATATGCATCAACACCCACTTTGGCGCAGGGCCGCTGCCCTCTTTTAACTTTTCGCTTTTAACTTTTCGCTTTTCTGTGCGGCTGTGCGATCTTTGGTTGGCAATAGCGTCGAATGATAGCGGTAAATGCCGGTTTATTGCTCCTTCTTTGGCGTTTTTTGCGGACTGCGATAAAAACGCAGCCCGCTGCCCCAAAGAGGCTTGAACCCCCTCCACGGCGTGTCCAGCGACTGATCCGTTCCGAGGTACTGCTGAACGTTCTCCCGAGAGGGCAAATAGGCGCAGCGCGCCGGGTCGTCTTTGACATGGCAATCCAAAAAAGCCAGGCTCATGTGCTCGATAATACGATTGATAACCTCGATATCCCAACTCGGATCGAAGTAGTGTCCGAGTTCAAAGTCGCTTTCAAAGGATACCGCTGGCGCTGGATGGGGGCCTATATTGTGGCGCGCATTTTCAAATACCAGCAGGTAGTTATGCTTGGAACCGGTGCGCTGATAGAGCTTTTCAATGCCCTGCTTAAAACCCGAGGTATTGTCTTGATCGCCGCCGAGGTAAAAAGTCGGTACGCTGATAGCTGCCATCGCCTCGGCGTCGTGAATATTGTGTTCGCCGCCCCAGGGGGCAAATAATTGTACCGCTTTCCAGCGGGGATCGAGTTGTTTACGGCCGCCAAAGCAAGAGTTCAATGCCCAGGGCATAAGCATTGCTATGGGCGTTGCTACGCCGTACCCCTTAAAAAACTCCGAGTTGAACGCGTAGCACCCGCCAACGGTATTTATCGCGCCGAAGCCACCCATGGAATGACCGAGTATGGCTGCTTTATGGGTGTTGACGATCTTTGAAACAGGGGATATTGAGTCGGTAAAAAAGTCCAGTACGAATTGCTGATCGCGCGCCCGGTTATACAACGTATCAATCAGCCCAGGCGCGCGCGCTGTCTGAGTTTTAATCTCGGCGTTGGTCGATCCAGTGTGATCGATGCCGACGACGATATAACCGTGGCTGGCGAGGTGTTCGCCAAGATAAAACATCTGCGTTCGGTAGCCGGTAAAACCGTGGGACAAAACGATGAGTGGAAAGCGTCCTCGGGCGACGGGCGGTGCATCGCGATGGGCGTCACCTTGCAGTTCAAAAGGTTTTTGTAAGCGGGTGACATTTTTGTAGGTGGCGGGCTCGACAGTTTTTACCGGTTCATCGATTAGGGCCGCGGGATACCAGACCTCGAGGACTAACTGACGCGCCCGATAGCTAATAAAATTTTCTGTGTTTAGGCGTTTTGGGTCGATTGCGGTGAGGGTAGTAACGCCAACATCAAATGTGCCGCTAAAGGCAAGCTCTGGTGTTACCGGCGCCTGATGGGTATACAGTTGTTCCGCGCCGCTAGCGATATGACTCACACAGATGGTGGCTATGGATAGGCCGATAACTAGCCAGTTGTCGATCACTCTTTACTCCTTTATGCGTAAGATTTAAGCTGTTATTGTAAATTAAAGTGTAGATTGACTTGTAGATTGAATCGTCGCTTGTCTGAATCTTCCGAGGTCTAATTTAAGCAGTGAGACGCGGCATATTAAAGCAAAAATAAACCGTTAAACAGGCAGTGTGTGCGTCTGGTGGCTGCAGCCTAGGCGGCCATACCCACAGAGAAGCCGCCTAATCAATGGCTATGCGCGCTTTATACGCCTTTCGGGACGCGGTGTATTTAACACTGGCTGGGCCACCGGCATTGATGCCACGATGGTCGAGGTGTTTGCGTCTGGGGCACCCTTGTGGTGTTGGCCGAGGCGCTGTGATATCGGCCTTTGCTGCGCCCATGGGTTGTGCCGATCGATGTAACCGAGATGGCTGGGTTAGCGATCGAGTTAATCGGCGATTGCCGAGTTAGGGTCGCTGCGAATGCCGATCAAAGGTGCGGCCAATGATCATCGCCGCAATCTCAGCATATTATTGCAGGCATCAATACCACGCATTGGAAACGCCGATATGACAAGATCTCGCTTTACACGCCGGCAACTCATTCAGGGTGTAGGCACAAGTTTGGGGATTCTGGCGCTGCGCGGATTTGAGGTCTACGCCAATGCCCCGGTGCACTTTAGCCACGGTGTCGCTAGCGGGGACCCGCTCTCCGATCGGGTGATATTGTGGACCCGCTTGATTCCGGGTGAAGGTCAACATGGGGATCTGAGCTGCCGCTGGGAGGTTGCCCGTGACGCAGGTTTTAAGCAACAAGTGCGATCTGGCTCGACCGCGACCAACGCGGCTCGCGACTACACCATCAAAGTCGACGTCACTGGATTGTCTGCCGACAGTCGTTATTTCTACCGCTTTGTTGCAGGGGCGGTGAACAGTCCTGTGGGTCGTACGCGAACCTTACCTGCGGGTGATGTCGAAGAGTTCCGAGTGGGTGTTTGTTCCTGCTCAAACTACCCCCAAGGTTATTTCAACGTCTATCGACATATGGCGCAGAGCGATTTGAACCTGGTGTTACATCTGGGTGATTATATCTACGAATATGCCGAGGGCGTATATGCCAATCCGGTTGCCACCGATAAACTCAAGCGACAGGTGCAGCCAGCGGGGGAAATCGTAGCGCTGGAGGACTATCGCATGCGCTATGGCCTATATCGCACCGACCAAGACCTGCAAGCGGTGCACGCGCGGCATCCATTTATCTGTGTTTGGGACGATCACGAGTTTGCCAATGATTGCTGGCGTGCCGGCGCAGAAAATCACCAGCAGAACGAGGGTAGTTTTGCAGCTCGTGCGCGCAGTGCGCGACAGGCCTACCACGAATGGATGCCGATTCGAACACCATCATTGGGTGATCAAGAAGCTATTTATCGGCGTTTTAACATTGGAAATTTGGCCGATCTTTTTATGCTCGACACCCGTGTGCATGGCCGCGATCGCCCGCTGGATTACGCGGTTGATCTGCCGCTGATATCCAAGCTCTACGACATTTCGGCCGAGCAGCCTACGGCACTCGATGACCAAAGCCAGACTCAAACCTCGCCGGATCAGTTGCGGCGCATTAATCTGCCTTTCGATTTTGCAACGGGTGCGCCGGTGCCCATCACCGAATACCATCGTATCAAAGATTTAACCCATGAGACCTTGCCCAACAATTGGCATTACTTGCCCGATACGGCAAGCTTTAAGCAACGGGCGTTGGTCGATCCAGAAAAAACTATACTTGGGTACGATCAAGAGCAATGGCTTGCGTCGGGGTTGCGAGACAGCCAGAAAACCGGTTCGACATGGCAATTATTGGGGCAACAGGTGCTCATGGGTAAGCTGGTGATTCCGGCTTTAACCGATGAGCAACTCAAGCTCGATTCGGTCAAGCCCGAGTACCAAGCTATTTTAAAAATGATGCAAGTACTGGCTAAAGATCACATGCCGTTTAATCTCGACGCCTGGGATGGCTATGCGAGTTGTCGCGATCGGGTGTTTGCCAGTTTGACCGAATTTGGCAGTAATCCGATTGTGCTGGCGGGTGATACCCATAATGCCTGGGCGTTTAATCTGGCCGACGCGCGGGGCGAGGCGGTGGCTGTCGAGATCGGCACGCCGAGTGTCAATAGCCCCGGTTTGGAAACCTATCTGGCCACCGAGCCTGCGGTGTTAGCGAATGCAATCCGCGACGTGAGTAACGAGCTTGTTGCCGTCGATACGGCTCATCGGGGGTGGTCAGAGTTGGTTTTAACGCCTGCGACGGCGACCTGCCAGTGGCATTTTGTCGACACTGTGTTGCAGCGGGAGTTTAGCGTTTCCAGCTCTGAAACCCTGGTATGTCGGGCCGGGGACAAGCAGTTTTCGCGAGGGTAAGACGGGTTTTTCGAGCTGCTGCAAGCGCTTGTACTGGCGGCGACTTTTGAGTTCATAGTCCATAGTTCAGAGTTCAGAGTTCAGAGTTCAGAGTTCAGAGTTCAGAGTTCAGAGTTCAGAGTTAAGAACACAGTGATGCGCAGTACGGTTATAAAATCCGCCTCGCCAATCGCCTAGAAGCAAGTTTATGGCTGGGCTATGGCTGGACTATGGTTTGGCTATGGCTGGGCTGTGGTTGGGCTGTGGTTGGGCTGTGGTTGGGCTGTGGTTGGGCTATGGGTTTGTCTGTGCATAAATATCAAAAAGCAGAGCGCTGCTCGCAGACTCAACAGCAGCGCCCAAGAGGATTAAACGCGCCCTTGTCGATTCATGCACGTCCGATTGTCTGGTCTGCTGTGATCGTCGATTGATGGCGGGTCGTCAATCGGCGCGATCCATGTTCCGACGGTCAACCGGTTAGTATTGCGGGCAGTCGCTGGCAACCCAAGCTGGCAGCAGTCAAACGGCGTTATTCTTGCCATAATAGGCGGCCAGCGCTCCAGAAAGTGCGCAAGGAAGATCGCAAATTTAAACCCATAGCGCCGCATAATCGTTGCCATATTCTAGGAAATAATCCAATGCACGAACACCGAGGCCCATCGCGCAATCTATCCATCACTCGTGGCTTTCTCGCCTGTTTGGGTCTGTTGCTGGCGCTATTCGGTGCCAATATTAGCCAACAACTATCGGCCTACTTGGGTGATGCGGATGTCATCGTTGCGCGGGTCAATCACCAGCCGATCACCAGCGATGTGGCAGAAAAACGAGCGCGCCGGCTTTGGGGTA
>CAJIZO010000046.1 GCA_905181995.1 Flavobacteriaceae bacterium TMED48 | reverse complement strand
CTCAATAGTCTCAATAGTCTCAATAGTCTCAATAGTCTCAATAGTCTCAATAGTCTCAATAGCCTCAAAACGCTTCCAACCATAGCCGCTACAGTCTTTTCTCGATGTACTATTAAATAAACGAACGCGCGTGAACGAACCCGCGAAAACAAATACGCGCCGAGTGGCGAGCATGCAGTTGTCGCTGACTATCTTTATGCAAACACACGCTGAAAGGAGTGCGCCGGATGACGGGGTGCTACTGCGCTCACCTCAAGCGATCATTCCGAGCGCAACAACCGCCAGTGACGCCCAATATTAATGCCTTCACGCTAGGAAAAATCGAGATTATTTACAAACGCGGCGAGCATTTTTTCAAGGTTGATTTTTACTTGAGATGAGGCCTTGTAGTAATCAGTCGTGCCCGTATCACCGATGCGCTGGTTGATTTGAATAATGCTCAGTAGTCCGTGAACGTAGGCGTGGGTCGATACGCTATTGAGCCGCGTGGCGTCATTGTTACCAAGGTGCAAGCGCTTTATTCTCGTCTGCAACTCACCAAAAGCGCGATCAGAGGCAGCCAAAAAATTGGGGAAATCGCCGCCTTTGAGGGGGTGATTAAACATCAGCTCGATAATGTAGGGGTGTTTCAAACCAAATTCAATGTAGGTCACGCCGCATTTTACCAGATCCTCTACTGGGTCGTTTGTCACCCCGTTTTCATTCATTTCTCTAGAAAAATTATCGAAGGCAAGCGCCCCGACCTCGGCCAAAAGATGTTCTTTGGAGTCAAAGTGACGATAGGGTGCGGTTTGCGATACATTGGCAATTCTTGCAATCTGGCGAAGACTCAGGCGTTCGAATCCATTGACTGCGATCCAGTCGTAAGTGCAGAGGATCAATTGCTGTTTTAGATTACCATGATGATATTTCATCGCATTACCCAGCGGTTGATTGGCTTGCATGCATCAGTTTTTATACCCATAAATATCGCTTCGCTCTACTGTGCTGCGCATGCAGGCGTCGCCATAACGTTCACATCACAGCGCGAGGACCAGACCCAGTGCGACTGGTCACTCGGCGTTTTTTTATCACCCAAGGGGTCAAAGGGCAAGCTCTGCCTGGTTAAAAGTGCAATGTTGACAGTGCCAACATTAGCGGATAATGTGCTCGGCGTAAACATTGCCCCAACGAAGCCGCTGACCCTATGAATAAAACCCTGATAATAGTTTTGGCCTGCTTGACGCTGCCTGTTTCTGCCGAAAAATATGTCGATCTTCACCGCGTAAACATCGTTGACGAATATACGTTAAAGAAAATGTTGCCAGGAAAAATAGTTCCGAAAAGGCAATCTATCCTCGGTTTCGAGGCTGCCGGAAAAGTCAAAGGCATCCACGTCGATATTGGCGACAACGTCGCGAAGGGCGATTTATTGGCCGAATTAGAGGATCTAGAAGCTCGTGCGCTATTTAACGAGGCAGCCGCCAATCTGTCGATGCGTAAAAAAATGTTTGCCCGCGCGCGATCATTGGATAACGAAAACGTGGTCTCGCAACAACAACTGGAAAATACCGAATCGCAATTTCTCATCGCTAAGGCGCAACATGCACGGGCGTCAATTAAACTCCAGCAAACCAAAATTCGCGCACCCTACGACGGCATTATTCAGAGCCGCTTTTTAGACGAGGGCTCGATAGTCAACGCCGGCGCTGCACTGGTAGAGATTATTGACAACGAACATGTGGAAGCGCGCATCGCCATCCCTCAATCACTGTTAGGGGCCATGCAGA
Source organism: Flavobacteriaceae bacterium TMED48 (assembly GCA_905181995.1). Taxonomy (GTDB): domain Bacteria; phylum Pseudomonadota; class Gammaproteobacteria; order Pseudomonadales; family Porticoccaceae; genus TMED48. Next base: position 8,680 of record CAJIZO010000046.1, on the reverse strand, counting down.
TCGGCGAAAAATACCAATTTACAATCAACGCTAAAGGCTTTCAAGCCGATTTGGCGAGGTTGGCACCGATGCCAGCACGCGGTTCGAATCACCGCTTGGCAATCTTTGAATTTTCGAGATTTTTCAATCCCGGCGCGACCGCCCGATTGATGCTGGAGGTGACGGAATCAAAGCGTGGTGCCTGGGTTCCCCTAAATTCTATCTCTCAGGCTGAACAGGGCCTATGGACGGTGTTTACGCTGTCGTCAGAAAATCTTGCGCAGAAAGACCTGGTCGAATTAATCCATATCGAAAACAACCGGGCGTTCGTTTCTGGCACCTTGCAAAGTGGTGATCGGGTGATCGTCGGTGGCGCATCGAAAGTCGCAGATGGTCAAGCGGTAAGAGACAGTCAATGAAAAAAATTGTCGACCTCTACCTCGACAGGCCGCGCATTTTTGTTCTTGCGATGGCGTTTATTATCATCGGCGGCGTGCTCTCGTACGATGCCCTACCCCGCCAAGAAAACCCCCAATTAGCCGAACGCTGGGGCACAGTGACGGCGGTCTTGCCGGGAGCAGCCCCCGAGCGGGTAGAAACGCAAATCGCTAATGTGATCGAAACGCAGCTGCGCGAAATCGATGAAATAAAAATCTTGGAATCCACCTCACTACCCGGCTTTAGCCGCATCGGCATTGAGTTTAAGGCACTCGTTAGCCGCAACCAAACCGGAGACGTATGGGCAAAGATTGAAAATAAGTTAAAGGAGAGCGCCGAATTATTGCCCCAGGGCACAACCCTGCGCCTCACCCACAGCGGCCCGCCAACTACCGTGCTATTTGCATTGCAGTGGTTGGGCGAGGGTGAACCACAGATGATCATCTTGTCGCGACTGGCGCATCAGTTGAAACGACAGTTGGCCAACATCGTCAATTCCGAGGAAGCACTGGTCTATGGCGACACCAGAGAAGAGGTGTATGTTGGCGCCGATTTGGATTTATTGACCAGCGCTGGTATGAACATTGAATCGCTGGCCGTCGCCATAGGCGAATACGACAGCCGCCAGCCGATCGGCAATATTGTCGATCGAGGCACCGAATTCCGCGTCGTAGCCAAAGACAATATCTCGCTGATCAACGATCTAAAGAAGCTGCCGTTGAAGAGCAGCGTGGACTACCAGATCACAAAACTCGAAGATGTGGCAAGCGTGGAAAAACTGCCCGTTGATCCGCCTATCGAACGGGTCAGTTTTAACGGCAAGCCGGCGGTGTTTGTCGACGTTCGGGGAAAATTCTCTCAAAGGACAGACCTGTACTCTGAATCTGTGCGCAAAGTGGCCGCGTCATTTAAGCAAAATCTGCCGGAAGAAATTGCCCTCGAGATCATTTTTGACGAAGCCGACTTTGTCAAAGAAAAATTCGATAACTTGATGCAGAACATTGTTTCGGCCACGTTGATCGTGTTGGTTTTGAGCTATTTTTTGCTCGGGGCGAAATCTGCGTTAATTGTTAGCGCGGTAGTTCCACTGACTATTTTGTTGGTACTGGTTGGCTGCACCCTCCTCCAGGTTCCGCTGCATCAAACCGCGGTGACGGGCATCATTCTATCGCTCGGCCTGTTGATCGATAATTCAATCATCGTGGTCGAGGATTATAAGCACCGCAAATCCTTAAACCTGATCAACAGAGAGGCGATCTACGCGTCGATCAAGCACCTTTCGCTGCCCCTGTTGGCCGCCACGGTGACCACTGGCCTGGCCTTTATGCCGATGGCTGCCGGCAAAGGCGCAAGCCCGGAATTTGTCGGCGATATGGCGATCACCATTATATTGGCGGTCAGTTCTTCGCTGTTTCTGGCGCTGACCGTGGTGCCGGTGCTGTTAAAAACTATCGAAGACGCCAACTTTTTCAATTTAAACGACTCTAAAAATTCTGGCTTCAGCCACCTTGGCATGACAACTCGATATCGGGCATTGTTACATTGGGGGTTTTTAAAACCGTGGCGGGCGCTGTTGATATCACTGACGCTGCCGATCCTGGGGTTTATTTCCTTTAACTTTTTGGACACAGATTTTTTTCCCAACCAGGGGAAAAATATGTTCAAAGTTGAGGTCGCACTCGACGCCAATGCCTCCATCAATGCCACCAACCAAAGATTCGTCAGTATTCGAGATCAGGTGTTGCTGGAGGGCTATATCGAAAGCGATATGTGGTGGGTCGGTCGGCGCCTGCCGCGGCTGCTGTACAACGTGATCGGGGGATCTTCGGGCGAGGGCGCAGACAACCTTGCCACCGGGGTATTTTTTACCTCGTCCTACGCTGAAATGAATTCGCGTTTGGAGGGCTTGGCAAAGCGTCTGGAAAAAGACCATGCCGACGTCAGGATAAGGGTCAGCAAGTTTAAAAATGGCCCGCCAGTTGAATTTCCAGTGCAGGTTGCGATATTTGGCGACGACAATCAGGTACTGCATGCGCTCGGCGAACGACTGAAATCTATTTTGGCGAAATCGCCCCAGGTGAGCGACGTGTTAGCCGACCAATCGGCCAGTATCACTGGGTTAGAGATTAACTTAGACGAAGTTAATCTGGCGTTTGCATCGATCTCGTCGAAACAAATTCTCAACGAGATTGCGGCATCCACGCGCGGCCTCTACGTCGGCAGCCTGATGGATGGCAATAAAGAAATTCCTATTCGCATAAAAAATGACAACCTCGAATCTGAAGACATCAATCAGACCGCATACCTCGCCATCTCCACTCAACGCGGGGCGGATTTTGTCGAGAGTTTTTCCGAAGTGACCTACCGCGGCGAAATCAACCAGATCAACAGATATCAAGGTACCAGAGTCAACGCGGTAAAAGCCGCGGTCTATCCGGGCAAGCTAGCGTCGACGGTGTTACAGGATGTGGCGGTGGAACTCGATGCCTTTGAGCAATCATTACCCACCGGCTACCGGCTGGCGCAATTTGGCGAAGCAGAGGAGAGAAGCGAATCGTTCGGCCAACTGTTCAGCACATTTTTTCTGTTTTTAGGCTTGATCGTAATCACCTTGATCATGATTTTAAATAGCTTTCGTCAAGCCGCTATTATTTTGTTGGTGGGCGTTCTGTGCATTGGTCTGGGCTTTTTGGGTATGTTTGTGGGCATGCAAAATTTTGGTTTTATCGGACTCGTGGGGATCGTTGGACTGGCGGGACTGGCCATCAATGACTCCATCGTGGTGCTCTCGCACCTCAACGAAGATGCGCAATTCGATCAGATCTCAAAAACTCAATTGGTCGACACCACGATCAGATCGACGCGCCATATTTTGACCACATCGCTGACCACCATGGGCGGATTATTCCCACTGTTGTTCGACAAATTTTTCGCCACGCTGGCCTGGGCAATGTGTTTTGGTGTCATGGGTTCGGCGCTACTGGCTCTGCTGTTGATTCCCTCGATGTACTGCCTATTGGGTAAAGTGCGCAAGTAAGCCGGCTATGGGTTGCAATGCCAAACCAACGGCGCATTCGCTTGGTGCCTCTGACATGGCCCCTCTCGCAATCGCGCGCTTAGACTGCTAGCGCGACTCCCCGACCGATGGTCGCGTGCGCCCGTTATTACGATGTGTATACGGTTGTCAGCGGAGCAAATTTCTGGCCTCGAATACAGAAACCTGTATAGTCTTGCGCTGGAGAAAAAATATGTGGTTTAAAGTTCCATCAGGATTGCAAATTGCCGCCAGTTGCTGGGGATCCGAGCGCGACCCGCTGGTGGTGCTCATGCATGGGGGAGGTCAAACCCGACACGCCTGGGGCACGACGGGCGCAACACTCGCCGCACGCGGATTTCATGTGATCGCCCTCGACCTGCGCGGTCACGGCGACAGCGACTGGCACCCGGACGGCGAATACGGCGTCAAAAACTACCTCAAAGATCTCATCGCCGTGCTCGAACAGCTCGACAAACCTGCGGCCTTGGTCGGCGCCTCACTGGGCGGCTTGGTGGCCATGTCCATGGCCGGCCAGAGCAATTTAAAAAACCTCTGCTGGTCACTGGTGATGGTCGATATTGGTATTCATCCCAATCTAGAGGGCTCAGCGGAGATCATCGCTTTTATGCATTCCGGCAGCCAGGGCTTTGCCAGCGTTGCCGAGGCTGCCGACGCGGTGACCGATTATTTACCGCACAGAAAAAGGCCGCGTGACCATCGCGGACTGGAGAAAAATCTCAGGCTCAAGGAGGATGGCAGATATTACTGGCATTGGGATCCGCAATTTTTACAGGCCCGCCCGATGGAGTTGACCGATGCCTATCGCCAACAGCAGACCGCACTGGCAGAGAATATCACCACTCCCACGCTACTGATCAAGGGCGCCATGAGCAATGTCGTCACCGACATCGAAACCGAAGATTTCCTGCAAACCATAGGGCACGCAGAATTCGTTGAAATCAAAGATGCCGCGCACATGGTGGCCGGCGACAGAAATGATATTTTTGCCTCGTCGGCGATCGATTTTCTGCACCGCCATCGACCGGGTGACGAACCGGTGCGACTGTCGGCAGCCGATGCGGCAACTCAGACGTCTAAGTTCGCCTAACTAAGACCCAATGCCGATGCGGGCCGGGGTTATTTTTAAGGCCCATACCTAAAATAAGTAGATAGATACCTAGTTAGATAAGTACCTAGTTAGATAAGTACCTAGTTAGATAAGTACCTAGCTAGATAAATAGCGCGCTAACCACCGCCTGCTCGAGTCAGTCACCGCACTTACTAGCCGCCAGATTCTAGCCGCCAAAGTTCTAGCCGCCAAAAAATTCACTTGCATGGATCGCAACGCAATAGTTCTGACGCGCCTTATGCGGGCAATAAAAGCGCGCTACAATTCAGATTAGACTGGCGATAAAACTCACAGCTTTAACCGAGTACCCAATCCATGCCGCTATCCGTTGACAAAGCCATCCGCAAAGCCCAGAGCCTGATCAAAAAGGGCCGGTCTGACGACGCGGAAGCGCTTTACCAAGAGCTATTGGCGGCTTTTCCACAGAGCAAGAGCGCGCTGCGAGCGCACGCCGATCTCAGGGCCAAAATCGACTCTGGAGCCACACCCAGCGCCGAGCCAACGGTCGATGCGGCGCGCCAAATAGCGGATTTATTGGAACGCGGTGAATTCGTAAAAACGCTGCGCCTGAGCGATAAAATGCTACGGCAATTACCCCATTCTAGCGTGCTGCACAACGTTCAAGGTGCGGCCCATCGCCGACTTGGCAACTTTGACCAAGCCGTAGAGAGTTTCAAAAAGGTGCTGCAGATCGCGCCGAACAACGCCTTGACCCACAATAATCTGGGCGTTGCGCTGACCGACATCGGCGCCTTGACCGAGGCTGTCGAGAGTTTTAACAACGCACTCGAAATCGACCCCGACTACGCCGATGGCTATTTTAACTTGGCGGTTGCTCAGGGATACCGAGGCGACATCGACGCCGCCATCGATAGCTATAAACACACTCTAACGCTGACGCCAGGCCGCGCTGACGCGCACTACAACATGGGCAATGCACAGCTACAAAAACAGCGCCCCGACGCCGCCATCGATTGCTACCGGCGGGCCACTGAGGTCGCCCCCAACTATTCCAAGGCCTTCAACAACTGGGGGAATGTGCTAAAAACGCAAAATCAGCTGCCGGCGGCGATCGCGCGCTATCAACAGGCGCTCGAGATCGACCCAGATTACGCCAATGCACGCGTTCACAAACTGCATCTGCAGGCGATGATCTGTGACTGGGCGGCCGCGTCTGGTGACCCCGCATCGGTGGCGTCGATAGGAATATCTGGCGAGGAGGTAGCGCCGTTTTCAATGCTGACCCTGGAGGACGCTCCCGAGCGCCATCGGTTGAGATCGCAGTTATTCACGCAGAATAAGTTTAGTCCGTCGCGGCTACCCGCTTTGACGACACCCGCCGACAGGCCGCAAAAATTACGCGTCGGTTATTTTTCGGCAGACTTTCACAATCATGCGACCATGTATTTAATCGCTCGATTGTTCGAAGCCCATCAGGCCGATAATTTTGAACTCTATGCCTACTCTTTTGGTCCGGACAAGCACGATTCGATGCGCCAACGACTAATCGATGCGGTGCATCTATTTACCGATGTACGCGAGCTTCAGGAGCGCGACATTGCCCTGCTGGCTCGACAGCACGGACTGCACATCGCGGTCGATTTGAAGGGTTATACGCAGAACAACCGATCGGCTATTTTTGCCCACCGCGCGGCCCCAGTGCAAATTAACTATTTGGGCTATCCAGGCACCATGGGCGCCGACTTTATCGACTATATGATCGCCGATGCGGTGGTCGTACCACCTGTATATCGCGACTGTTACACCGAAAAAATTATCCAAATGCCGAATTCATATCAGGTCAACGACGCGACTCGGGCGATTTCTGAACGGCCAGTGACTCGGGCCGAAATGGGTCTTCCGGTAAACACATTTGTGTTTTGTTGCTTCAATAACAGCTACAAAATCACCGCCGATGAGTTCGACGTGTGGATGCGCCTGCTGAATAGCGTCGACGGGAGCGTACTCTGGCTACTGCAATGCAACCTATGGGCCGAGCAAAATCTCAAACAACAGGCGACTGCTCGAGGCATTGATTGCCAGCGTATCATCTTCGCCGAGACCTTGCCCCAGGCCGAGCACCTGGCCCGCCATCGACTGGCCGACCTCTTTATCGATACCTTTGTGTACAACGCTCACACCACAGCCAGCGATGCCCTCTGGGCGGGGCTACCGGTGGTCACCAAACTGGGCCAGGGATTTGCCGCGCGGGTCGCCGGTAGTCTGCTGACAGCTCTCGGGTTGCCGGAGTTGATCACTCGTACCACAGCCGACTACGAGGCATTGATTTTACAACTTGCCTGCAATCCACAAAGCCTCGCAGCGATACGCCAAAAACTCCAGCAGCAGCGATTGTCCGCGGCGTTATTTGATAGCGAATTATTTGCCCAGCACTTGGAAGAGGGTTATCGACGGGCGTACGATCGCCACTTTGACCAGCATGATCCCGAGCATATAGAGATCGAACCCTGAGTGGGGTCGCCCGAGGGCGCTCGACCCACCGACCTGTGTGCGCAGACTAACCATCCAGGCCTAGCGCGGAACAGCGATACCCCGATTCATGGCCATTGAGTTGAGCGTCTCAGAGCGCGCTATGGGTGGTACCACCGATAAACGATGAGCAACATAAAAGCTGTCAGAAAAACTTATTCGGCCAGCGATCGAGACCCATTGCGTAGCGCATCACCGGACGACTTATAAGCGGTAATTTGGCCGCAGCCAGCGCCGCATTGCGTGCCCATAACAGCGGCGCAATGTCATTGCTAAAGCCGTGATAGAACCCATCCATAGCGTGCATCATCAAGCCGTTGGCCCAACGGCGGCGATTTTGATAGGGCAACAATGCCGCGCGCGACCACCAGTCCGATCGCGTTTTCAAGGCCTCTGCAATCACTTCAGCGAGCGCAGCGCTGTCCTGAAAACCCAAATTAACACCCTGTCCAGCGAGCGGGTTAATGGTGTGCGCCGCGTCGCCGATCAGCGCTAGACCTTGCTGTACATAAGCATTGGCGTGCTGTTTGTGGAGTGGAAAACTGCCCTTGGCAAGAATTTTTATTTCCCCCAGCTCCCGCGGAAAGGTCGCCATCATGCGCTCGGCCAAGGTGCTGGGGTCAAGCGCCGCCAGCGCCTCAACACGCTCCGCACGGTGATACCAGACGACCGAGCCGCGACGCCCCGGCAGCGGCAAAAACGCCTGGGGGCCATCGCGGGTGAAACGCTGCCAGGTAATATCCTGCTGCGGGTATTCGGTGGTCACCGATGCCACCAAACAGGATTGGCGATAACGTGCACCGCGAACCCCCACACCAAAGGCTTGGCGAACCGCGGAGTTGGCACCATCTGCGCCAATCAATAGCCGTCCGCTAAAGCGCTGGCCGTCGGCGGATAATACTTCGATCTTATCGCCGACGCGCTGAAACTCCGAACACACGCTGGGGCAGTGAATATGTACCTGCGGCAAGGCCTCGAGCGTCTTCCATAGAGCGATCTGCAGCAACCTGTTTTCAACGATAAAACCGAGCTCTGGACAGCCGACCTGCTCCGCCTCAAAAGTCACATCGCCAAAGCCGCGCATTTCCCAGACCCGCAAACGACGATAGGGACAAAGTCGCATCGCTTCGACGCGCTGCCATACGTCTAGATTTTGGAGTAGCGCCACGGTCTGTGGGCTGATAGCTGAAACCCGCAGTTCAAAGTCGTCAGTGGCCACGAAGGGCTCTGGCATGAGGCTCTCGAGCACTGCCACTTGGAGATCCAGCGAGGCCAACTGCGCGGCCATCGCCAGCCCCGTCATGCCGCCGCCAGACACGATTACGTCGTAGTTTAACCGCGTCACTGGCTCGGCCCGCAGCATTCTGATATCGTCGCCCGTCTAGATAATTTCATAACCTTGCCCGCTAATTTGTCGCGCCAACTCGGCGATGTGCGCCGGACCTATTTCGCAACAGCCACCGACTATACTGGCACCTTGGTCGAGCCACTGCATGGCAAACCGCGCATAAGCTAAGGGATCGAGATCCCGTCGTTGATCGAGCTTATCAACCGTCTGCGGCCCGTTGACAAACGCTTCGGTGATCTGGGTAAAGCCATTAGCATAC
>CAJIZO010000045.1 GCA_905181995.1 Flavobacteriaceae bacterium TMED48 | reverse complement strand
GAGGGCAAGAAGCGGCCCTCTTCAGACTCGAGAAAATTATCCAGTTCCTGGGGGCTGATGCGAATTCGGCGCATCACCTGCCCCTGTTGTACCCGCATCAGGATCATTTCGTGGCGGATCTGTTCGCGCATGGCGCTGACGTTCGAGCCCTGCTGCTGCATCGCCTGCAGGTAATCGCTCGAGCTCATGCCGGCGTTGCTGGCGATCCGCCCGAGCGCCTCGTTGAGTTCGGCGTCGGTAATGCGAATGCCGGCGTTGTAACCCATGGTCAGCTGCAAGCGCTCCGAGATCAATCGCTCGAGCACCTGCGGGCGCAGTACCTCCGGTGGCGGTGGCTGGGTGTCGGACTGCTGAATCTGCGCGTAGACCGCGGTGATACGCTGCTCCAACTCACTGAGCAAGACGATGTCGTCGTCGACGATCGCCACCACTCGGTCGAGTATTTTGATCTCAGCCACTGCCTGAGATGAGAGCGTTATCGAGCAGCAGGCAAGCAGAGCCGCGCTAAAAATTTTCCACTGTTTCATAACCGTATATACCTTCCTGAAGGATGGAGTCGACGCGTCCGCCACTGCTGGCGAGACCCTTGAATTGAAATTGAAATAAAATGCTGTTGCGGGCTTCGAGGTCGCGCTCTGGAAACAACACATCGTCGTCGCGGCGCACCGCGCGCCGCATCACCAAGCTGGCCCGCCAGCAGCAACTGTTGTACTCGAATCCGGTAAAAATTTCCAGTGTTCTGCTGTTGGTGAGGTCGTGGTTCCAGCGGCCAACCCAGTTAAAATTGCTCGATATGGGCATAAATCCGGAGATGTCTGCCTGCTCGATGTCTTGGTCGATTTGGCGCGCGTCATAGACTCGCTCGGCGCGCCGCGTGAAGCGGTAGGTGGCGTTAAACGCCCGCTGTTCCGGGTCTTTGTAGCGCACCCCAAAACTGCTCTTTTCCAGATCGCTGTCGTGGTTGTCGTAAATGATTTCGCCATTCAGCCGCCAGTCGCGACCCACTCGCGCCGATAGGTCGAGCGCCAGCGGTGATTGATTGCGGCGCAGCTCCTGCAATTCGTCGCTGCTCGGCGATGGCTTCAGCGTGACGCGCCGGTCGTCCAGGTAGATGGCCTGCGCAATGCTCGCCCTAAAGCGCTCTTCGCCGGTCTGGTTATCGATAAACCTCGAGGTCAGCGCCAGCGTGACGCGGTTGGCATCGCCGATCCGATCGCCGCCGCTGAAGCGGTTGTTGCGAAACAGTAAATCGTAGGCGGGGGTGTACTCGCGGGTATCAAAATCGGGCAGCGACGACTGCGCCTTGTAGTTGCTCTTGAGGTAGTAAATGCGCGGTTCGAGGGTCTGGGTTAGATCGCCAAACAGCGCACCGCTGCGCTCTAAAAAGAGCCCGCTGTCGAGGGTCAGTACCGGCGTGGTCAGGGTTGGACTGTCGTCGCCCAGAGGGCTATTTTGCAAGTCGTATCCGAGGTGCACCAGTTCTATCTCGGGCCTGATGTAACCCCAGGTGGCGCGCTTATCCCAGGCCAGTGCGTAGTTCAGATTGTAGCGCCGGCCGCTGACGCGCTCGCGATCGTGATGGGCAAAGCGGGTCACCGCCTGTTGGACATCGACGATGATGTGGTTGTCAAAGCGGTAGTAGCCGTCGACAGAGATCCGCGGCATGACCGCATACTGTTCGCTGATATCGTCGCTGATCACCTCATAGTCTTCGCTGGCAACGCCTAGGTCCCAGTGACCCAAGCGGTAGCTAAAGGCGCTGCTGCGCTGCAGGTGAGTAAGGCTGCTCTCCGTGCTCGAGCGGTTGCCGAGGTCACTGAAGTAGTCGCTGTCGCTGACCTGGTTAAAGTGAATCCACGACGACCAGGGACGGCGCTGACCACCGCGATGGTTAAACGACAGCAGGTAGCGATCTTGGCCACGATAGCGCGGCGTGCGTAAATTGTCGTCGCGATCGTCGTTGCCACCGCGATCATTGGGCAGCCAGACACCCTGAACTTCGCTCTTTGACCAGTGGCTCAGGTGGCGGAACTCTGCGCCGAGTGCCACACCGCGCTCGCTGAGGTAGCGCGGTGAAAAGGTCGCATCGTAATCGGGCGCGATGTTCCAATAGATCGGTTGTAAATAATCGATGCCGTTGTCGCGGCTCGCGCCCAGGGTCGGAAATAGCAACCCCGACGACCGGCGATCGTCGATCGGAAAGGTGATCCACGGAAAGTAGAACACCGGCACTTCACGCACTTCTAGGCGCGCGCTCTTTACCGTGGCAAAGCCCTGCGCCTGATCGATGTCAATTTGCTGGGTCACTAGCTGCCAGGTGTTGTCGTTCGGCTCACAAGTCGAGTAGGTCGCCTGGTCGATGACGATCAAGCCATCGCTCTGGCGCGTCAGACGCTTGGCGGTACCGCGCACCGACGATTGGTGCAGCAGGTAGGTGGCGTCTTCGATCTGTACCTCGCGGTTGGAGGTGTCGAGGCGCGCTTTGGAACCGAGCAACAGCAGCCCCGGCTCGCGAAACTGAACGTTGCCCTCGAGCGATACCTTGCGGGTTTGCTGATCGATCGACGCGCGATCGCTGCGCACCTGTCGATAGCCTTGAGATACCTGAACATCGCCCTCGAGTACCGCGCGTTGATTGTCGATGGCGTCGGTCTTGGTGGCGCTAAAGCGCAGTGCCGCCTGCTCTGGGTCGAGGTCGGAGTCGGCATACTGCCGCGCCGGTTCGATGTATGCGCCGCAGCAGTTGGCGGCGACCGTGGCGCGCTGTTCGGGATTCATGTCGACCGCTTCGACCCAGTCGAGGTTGTCGCTGCGCGCGCCGCCATCGTCGCGCGGTTCGAGTGCTTGGCGTGCGGCGTTGCCGGGCGGTTGGTAGGCAGTTCTCGCGCTGGGCGGCGCGCTGGGCTGCTTAGTCGCGCAAATCCATTGGCGATTGTCGTCGGCCTCACAGTGCCAGGCAGTATCGACGCGCTCGTTTGCCATCGCCGATCCGCTCGCCAGCGCCAGCAGCCAGACAAGCGCCAGCAGCCAGACGAGCGTCAGCGAAACGGCCGTCGACACCCCGGTGCTCGCCGGCGATCGCCGATCGCTGGCTTGCCCTCGCCGATAGTCGCTTAATCGTCCAAACAAATGGCCGCTTAATCGTGCAAACAAATGGCCGCTTAATCGTCCACCCGCGGGGTCGCTTAATCGTCCAAACAAATGGTCGCTAGATTGTCTAAACCACCGGTCGTTAAATTGTCTAAATTGCCGGCCGCTGAATTGTCTAAATAGTGAAGTCAAAATGGTCGCCAAATCCTCACTCAGAGTGCCTTGCAGTTTACCCGAAATGCGGCAACATTAGGGATGTCAATTGTATCAAATAGGCTAGAATGTCGACTTTATCGGCAAATTAACCCAACCTGTGAGGACTTGAGCGGTGCAGTCGTGATTCAGCCACTAAACAGCGATTTCCAAAATTGGATCGAGCAGCACCTGCCGCCGGCACATCGACCGCAGGGCGCCTTGACGCTGACGCCACTGGCCGGCGACGCCGGGTTTCGGCGTTACTTTCGAGTTGACTGCGCGCCGTCGCTCATCGCGGTGAACGCGCCACCCGCGCAAGAAAACAATCTGGCCTTTGTGCAGATTGCCAACAGTTTTGTCGACGGCATGATCCGCGTGCCAAAAATCCATGCGGTCGATTTTGCGCGGGGCTTTATGTTGCTGGAAGATTTGGGTCGCCGCGTACTGCAGCCACTGCTCGACCTAGACAGTTTGCCCGCGCATTACGGCGCGGCTGAAACGGTGCTGTTAGAGATTCAGCAACTGGCTGCCGACCGCCGAATTTACCCGCTATACGATGCCGCCACGCTGGATCGCGAAATGCGTTTGTTCGAGCAGTGGTTTGTCACCGAGTTGCTCGGAATCGAACTGTCTGCCAGCGAGAAAAGCCTGCTTGGCGATGTTTTTCAGCACCTGATCGAGAGCGCCGAGGAGCAGCCTCAGGTGGTGGTTCACCGCGACTATCACTCGCGTAACTTAATGCTACTGGACGACGGTGAACTGGGTATTATCGATTTTCAAGACGCGGTGCTCGGCCCTATGACCTACGATTTGGTGTCGTTGCTCAAAGATTGCTACGTCCGCTGGCCAGCGCAGTTGATGGCGCGGCGAGCGCTCGATTTTAAACGACGGGCCGAGGCGCTCGGCACGCTGGGGGCGAGCAGTGACGGGGATTTTTTGCGTTGGTTCGATTGGATGGGCCTGCAGCGGCACATCAAGGTGATGGGCGTTTTTGCGCGCCTAGCGCTTCGCGATAACAAGCGCGATTACCTGCTGGATCTGCCGCGAGTGATCGATTACAGCCTCGAGGCGGCGTCGCGCTACCCACAATTGCGACCGTTTGGCGATTGGTTCCGCGCTGCACTGCTGCCGCAATTGTCTGCGCAGCCCTGGTTTTCGGGTAGTGCCGGTGAGCCCGGCAGCTCTTCACCCGCGATGGACGCCTGACCAGGTGCGCGCGATGATTCTCGCCGCCGGACTTGGAACGCGCATGCGGCCGCTGACCGATCGGCTGCCCAAGCCGATGCTGCCGATCGCCGGCAAGCCACTGCTGCAGCACCATATCGAGCGTCTAGCGGCGGCAGGCATCCGCGATCTAGTCATCAACACACATTGGCTTGCCGAGCAAATCGAGGATTATTTTGCCGCTGGCGAGGCCTTTGGCATACGTATTTCCTGGTCTCGCGAGCCGCGCTTGCTGGAAACTGGCGGCGGTATCTGCGCGGCACTGCCGATGCTTGGCGCGAGTCCGTTCGTGCTAGTGAACGGCGATGTCTGGAGCGATTACCCACTCGAACAATTATCCGAACTGACGTTGGCCGACGGCGTCGACGCGCACTTGGTGCTGGTGGACAATCCCAGTCACAACCCTACCGGCGATTTTTGCCTCGATGCGCGGGGCATGATCGCGCCACAAACCGCAGCACCGACGGCGACCTTTTCTGGTCTCAGCCTGTTGCGACCGCAACTATTTGCGGGTATGGACGTGCCCGACCGGCCCTTTCCGCTGCGCGATGCGCTTGGTCCAGCGATCGAAATGGGCCGCGTTGGCGGCGAACTCTACCGCGGCAGTTGGTGTGATGTCGGTACGCTCGAGCGCTATCGGCAACTGCAATCTTCAATCGCTGGTTGAAATATTCGCCGCCGATTGCATTGTGGCTGTAAAGCGACCACCATATCCACTCGATTATGGGGATTTTGGATGAAATCGCGACAACAGTCTCAGGCTCTTTTCTGGTTGGCATTGGCAGCCGTAAGGGTTCCTTATACCGATCCGCAGGATGCTCTTGATGATGCGTCGCCGGCGGCGTTAACGACGACGGAGTCGAACGGGGGAGGCTGAGGTATGGATGAAGTCTACACCAGCGGTGATTATATAGAGGCGCAGATCCTACTCGGGTTATTGCGTTCGCGGGGTATCGACGCAATCTTGCACAGTGCGGCTCTGCAGGGTGGACTCGGTGAGTTACCGGCGCTCGGTATTCTGCGTTTGACGGTGGCCGCCGCCGACGGCAATCTCGCGCGCCAATTGTTGGTTGACTACTTCGCCGGTGCTCTACAGTTGGACAGCTCGGATATGCAGGATTTCAAATGACCGGGCTCGAAGTGAAAAGGCTCGGATTGAAAGGGCTCGGATTGGAAGTGCACAAAAAAAGCTCGCCCCGACCGCATCGAACGAGACCGTCAGCTTTCTACCAGATGTTTGATGTTTTGCGGCGATAGGGTTGGGCTGCCGGCCAGAGACAGCGTCAAGGTGGTTAATTCGTCCCAAATATCGGCCTCGCGCAATCCTTTGACGCCGCGATCTACCGCGCCCGCCTGATAGATCAACATCCTCAGGTGCGCCGGTCGGCAGCGCTGCAGCGCGGCGCGCATGATCGGCAGTTGCTTGCGCCAAACGCCGGCCTGCTCTAGCGCCTGCTCGACCCGTTCACCGCGCGCTACGCGTTCGCTAGCGTTCAGTAATTTGCGCAACTCGCGGCTGATGGCCCACAGGATTGGCAGTGGCTGACTGCCCTCGCCGTGCAGGCCACGCAGCGTGCGGGCCGCCGATTGGGCATCGCCGGCGAGCATTTTATCAATCAAATCAAATAGGTTATAGCGCGTGCTATCGGCCACCACCGCCGACATGATGGTCGCATCGACTCGGCCGTCGAGGGCCAGTAATTTGAGTTTTTCGATCTCTTGGCTGGCCGCTAACAGGTTGCCTTCTACTCGGTCGGCGAGCACTTCAACGGCGCCCTGATTGGCGTCGATATTGGCCGCGCGAAGGCGTTGTTGAATCCATTTTGGCAGTTGCGCCGCGCCAATCGGCCAG
>CAJIZO010000044.1 GCA_905181995.1 Flavobacteriaceae bacterium TMED48 | reverse complement strand
CCAGTCGGCATTTTCTAGCCTCTGGGTGCGCTCCTTTCACTGTGGACCAGTAGAATGGGTATGGCGCGCCCTCAGCTATGGCGCTAGGCCGCCCATGCATAAAACCGCTAACCCCAGCGCACCGAGCGTTTAAGACGACACCTGCCTCGCGCAGGGCCTTTAGTTACCCGTCGGCCGCGCCTACCCGGTGCCAAAGCTTAGTCGCCATTCACCCGATCGGCGTAATCAAAGTAATCGGAGATTGCCAAGCCAGCAGCGACGCTGGTGAACGGATCGTGCTCGACCACCTTGCCAGGAAATTGGTTTTCGAGGATGTCTTTGACCGCTGGGATCAGCGACGAGCCGCCGGTGCGCAACACAGTGTCGATATCCTCAGCGCACAGGTCAGCCTTGGCCAACACCACCGCAATCGCCTGCTCTAACTCAAACAGCATATCTGAGATCATCACCTCAAACTCCCAGCGTTCGAGGTAGACCTCGACATCGATTTCAGGAATATCCAGCACCGCTCGATCCACTTCAGACAGGCGCGCCTTGAACAATTTAATCGCCTCAAACACCTGATAACTGTAGTTTTGATTGATCAGGTCGTACAGACGTCTGAACTTTATCGCCCCATCATCGGTCTGAGACATACGCTGAATCACCGGCGCGGTATATTTGTTTTGATTGAGCATGTAGCTAATCGGCCAATTGATTAGCAAATCTTCAAAATCACCAAATGGAAACAAGGTATCGACCTCGGCACCGTCCAAAGTGCGCACCCAGCGCTCGCCCCGACCCAGCAATGGGAATATAAGTTCGCGAAAAATGGTCTGATCGATCCTATCCCCGCCGAGCGCAATGCCGTGGGTCGCCTCGACTTCGAACGTTGCACCGGCACGCCTAAGAATACAAAAATCTAAGGTACCACCACCAAAATCAACCGTCAGCAAGCGCTCGTCCTCGGCCTCTGGGTGGTGATGAAGGTAGCTTATGGCGGCGGCCGTCGGTTCCGGGCAATAGCGCTGATCGACGATGCCCGCGTGGCGATAGGCCTCGCCGAGTCGCGCCAGAGCCGCCTGATTGCCACTGCGTTGCGCGCCCTCAAAGTTCACCGGATGGCCAATACAGGCGTGGTTGGCGGAACCCACTAGGCGCTGTATGGCGTCTCGAATACCCACCAATATCGGTGTCACCAGCGCCACCAGACGAAACTGACGTTCAAAGACTGGCGTCCTCTCACTCGTGGGATTGCCAAGCAGGCGCTTGGTGCCGCGGAACAGCCGACCTGGCAAACCGGCATCGTTAATCGCCTGACCAAAGACCATCGCAGTTTCGCTATCCCCTGCGGGACCGTCGGGACCCCCCGCACTGGTGCGTGCCTCGCCCAGCACCTCGGCGCTCAACTCGACGCGTCGCCCCTGATTGTCGGCGATAAAGTCATCGATAGCGGCCTGGCCAATAGCGATAGAAAAATCTCGCTGAATATAATTTGCCGACGGCATAATGGCCTGCGAACCCGCCAATTTGACCAATCGCAACTGGGTGCCGTCAAACACCGCAGCAGCGCTGTTGCTGGTGCCAAAATCGATACCGATACCGGGCTTGGATGCATTCTGATCAGGGTCTTGGGGCATACTCAAAGGGTGCTCAAAAAATCGACCGCTATGATACCCCAAGCGGACGCCCCCGCCGAGCGCTAAAACTCGGTTAGATAACCCTAGCTATCATTTTGATCATCCGATCGATCGGCACGAATATTGCCCATGGTGCCCATTACCGCCGACACCATGGTGGCAACATCGCCAAGTTGGGCCGGAACAATCATGGTGTTGTTAGTTTTCGCCAATTTGCCAAACTCTTTAACCCACTGTTCGGCCACCCGCAAGTTAACCGCCTCGCGGCCACCGCGCTCAACTAACGCGGCGGCGACATCTCGCAGACCTTGAGCGGTGGCCTGCGCCACCAGCTTGATCTCTTGAGCACGGCCCTCCGCCTCGTTAATTTGTCGGGTCTTTTCTGCCTCCGACAGGTTGATCGCCTCTTGGCGCTCACCTTCCGATACGTTGATTCGCGCTTGCCGCTCGCCCTCAGAGGTCGCCACCACCGCACGCCGCTCACGCTCGGCGCGCATCTGCTTTTCGAGCGCGTCCTTGACCGACGCCGGCGGTACAATATCCTTAATTTCGTAGCGTAAAATCTTAACCCCCCAGGGCTCAGCAGCACGATCTACCGCGGCAACCACCTGGGAGTTGATCGTTTCACGCTCTTTAAAAGTACGATCTAACTCGATCTTGCCGATCTCTGAACGCAGCGTGGTCTGCGCCAATTGCGAAGTCGCGTAGGCGTAGTTTTGTATGCCATAGCTAGCGGCGCGCGCATCGCTAACCTGCATATACAGCACGCCGTCGATAGCAACCGATATATTGTCCTTGGTAATACAGGACTGGGGCGGCACGTCGATGGTCTGTTCTTTGAGCGTATGCCGATAGGCTACCACGTCGACAAACGGAATTAATAAATGAAAACCCGCATCCAGTGACTTGGCATATTTGCCGAGCCGCTCAATCACAAATTGCTGACGCTGCGGCACAATTCGCGCGGTCTTGAGAAAGACCACCACCACTAAGACCGCCAACGCACCGCCTAAAACCAGAGTAAATTCCATTTTGCTCACCTATAAAAGAGTATTTAAAATTAGTCGGCCATTGCCTGCGCTTGCACTTTAGGAGTCAATGCCCAACGCGTGCCGGTTATGTTTTGGGGTCGTCCGCGTCCGAGCCGGCCGGTGCGCCAACCTCTAGGCAGTTGCCCTCGCGGCCGACGATCAACAGCACCGCGCCAACCTGCTGGCAGGCCTGCTGGCTAACCGCGTCCCAACTGGCACCGCGGTAGACCACGCGGCCACGCCCCGGCGATGGGTCGTCAAAACCACTCTCGACCACCGCGTTGTGGCCGATAAAATCTTCATCGTCGCTGCCCTTGGCAATGTCGCCGACAACAATTTTACGCATCCGCGAGCGCACCCCCAGCAGCAACACCACCGATAGCGCGGCAAATAAGAAGTAGGCTTGCCCGCCAGTACTGGGCATACCCATGGACAGTGCGATACCGACCACCACGGCGGCAACACCCAAAAACAGCAATATGAAATTGCCCATGGTAACTTCGGCGATAATCAGTGCGATACCGACGACCAGCCAAACATACTGCGGCTCGATTGTCATAGGGGTGATCCTCTGTGAACTGGTACTTTCGAAGCAGATGGCGGCCTCTGATCTGGTGCAGACCATCACCACGGCGATCTGAAAATCATAACAGACCAGCAACCAACCACCTGTAGACTGCATCACAACCTCAAGGTAAATCTATAGACGGCACCAGCCAGCGCTTGTTCACGACCCGCGGGCAGTCACCCGCATCGCGGCGTCAACGGTTGCTACAACCCACTGGCTAGGCTATGTTGTCGGCCCAACAACCAATGGAACACGCCATGAACGACCTGATCTTGCAGCCTATTTTATTTATGGGCCTTCTCAGCACCGCAATGATGATCTTAATGTACGCGACACGCATCCCAGCCGCCAAAGTACTCGAGCGCCAGGGGGTCGACATGCAGGGCCTGGCACACCCCGCCGCAGTGTCGGGCGTGTTCCCCAGTGGGGTCGAGCGCATCGCTGACAACTACAACCACCTGTGGGAGCAACCGACGCTATTTTACGCGGTGGTGTTGGTGATTTGGGCGCAGGGTCATACCGACAGCCTGCATCTGTATGCGGCTTGGAGTTACTGCCTGGTGCGGTTGATTCACTCGCTGGTGCAGTCGACGGTCAACTCGGTGTGGCTGCGATTTGGATTATTTATGCTCAGTTGGTTGGCGCTCGCCTGCATGCTGGTGCGCGAGAGCTGGCATGCAGTGAGCCAGGGATTGGGGTTTTAACTGGCATCCGAGCCATCGTCCCAAGCGTGCGCTGCGTAAAGTACAGTGGTGTGGGGTTGTGCATACAGCGATGCGTCGATTTGCGCAGCGACAGTCAGGGGGTAAAATGTCAGATCAAAATGAAGGCTGGTTGAGCAGAACCTTAAAGCGCATCAATCGTGCGGTCAGCGAGGATATGAGCGACTATGATCCAGACGCTGAATACGACACCCGAGTAAAATTGCCGGAATGGCAGTTAGCGCGACTTAAAGCCCGTGGCCGGCCACCAACCAAGCAGGTGCCTGACGAGCACTCGACCGACCGCGACGATGAATAATCACCGCGGCAGGTAAAATCAAGCCGCTAGGTGCCCGCGACCTCAACCTTAGATGCACCTTCGGTGCCGCGAAGGGCGTACCAACCTATGTAAAAATAACATAACATGGGCACCGCAAAGCTCATCTGTATGCCCACAGAGTCCGCAGCGATTCCTTGGATAACCGGAATTAACGCACCACCGACAATGCCCTGACACACTAAGCCTGAGCCCTTGCTCGTCATCGAACCTAAACCCTTAACGGCGAGGGTAAAAATTGTTGGAAACATAATCGAATTAAAGAATCCAACCGCAAGAATCGACCACACGGCCACATCGCCGGTAGTATTCATGCTGATGCCAATCATCAAAATCGCGATCACAGCATTGGCAGCAAGGTACTTGGTTGAAGCGATATAATTCATCAATACGGCACCGACTAAGCGGCCAACCATCGCTGCACCCCAGTAGTAGGCAACCAACTCGCCAGCTTCGGCCATTGCCATCCCGGCAATTGAGCTCTCGGCAAAATAGTTGACTAAAAAGCTGCCAATCGACACCTCGCCGCCAACGTAGAGGAAAATAGCCAGAGCGCCGAGGACCATCGACCGGTGCTGACGCAACCCATAAAAGTTATAACCTAGCGCGACCACCACAATGAACCCTGCAACTAAGGTGTAGCCGAAGATCATAGCCAGCACGATAGCGCCCGAAAACACCAGATGACTGAGCAGACTGTCTTGCCGATCGGTAGCATCAGATTCAACGTGCGCCAAGGCAGGCAGGTTAATATTTCTAAACAACAAGGCGGCAATCACCAGCACAGCACCTATCATTAGATAGGGGACTTGCACCGCCGAGGCATCCGCTGCGACCGCGCCCAATATCAGCATGGCGCCGACAAATGGACCCACGGTAGTACCCAGCGAATTGGCCGCTTGCGCTAAGTTAAGACGACTGGCCGCGGTTGTCTCCGGCCCGAGGGCGGCAACATAAGGATTAGCTGCCACTTGCAAAATGGTGATACCGCTGGCCAAAACGAAAAACGAAACCAGAAACAGCACGTAAACGTTCAAATCTGCCGATGGATAAAACAACAAACATCCAGCAGCCGTCGTCAACAGTCCAATAACGATGCCCATTTGGAACCCGGTGCGATCAATCAGTCGATTAGCTAACGGCGAGACAATAAAATAGGCGCCAAAAAAACAAAACTGCACGAGCATCGCTTGGGTGTATGTAAGGTCAAACGATTCTTTTAAAAACGGTATCAGTATGTCATTTAAGACCGTGATAAAGCCCCAAAAAAAGAACAGGCAAGTCATGGCGATAAAGGCGAATGTCTGCGGTTTCTGATCTGGCTGGTCTGGCGTGTCAGCCGCTGAACCCTGTGAATTAGTCTCTGTCATCGCTGTTGCCCCTGTGCTTTTTTAATTGAAAATTTTTCTAAGATTTTAGAGAGGCTTGCCGAGGTATGCAAGGCCAGGGCTGCTGCCATAGGCCTATTGGTCGCAGCAGCGTGTTGCTTGCTCGCAATGATTGGAGATTAGCGGCTAAACGGGTGGCACTAAACGTGCGGCGCTACGCGAGCCGCTGTCCAGCACGCTGATCGCTTGGCGACTCCGCCCGGGCTAAATCGGGCACCCCGGCCAATGCAGTATCCCGATGGATGCTGGCACTGGGTTGCGGCGTTAGCGGCGATGTATTTTCGCCAATGCCAAAGCGCATAGTAACTTTGCGGGTGGCGTATTGACGGGTTCCGAGCATGCCGTCCCAAATCGACAGTACGCTACCGAGGTTGACATTGGCGTGATCAACGCTGTGGTGCATCTGATGCTGCGCCGGACTGATAAAGAGTTTTTCAAAGCGTCCAAACGAAATCCAAATATGCGAATGCCGCAGATTGGCGGCGGCAAAATTAAACATAAACCCAAAGGCGTCCACGCCAAGTATTTGCAAGCCCGTCAGTCGTTGCGAAAATAGCCACACAAAGACGCCGGTGACCGTGCCAAAAACTATTAAACTCCGCGTAAAATACAATATGTGTTCAACCGGATGCACCCGAAAAATAGTCAGCGGAGTCAATACCGTGGCGCTGTGGTGGGTTTTATGAAAAGCCCACAAAAAATCAAAGCGATGCATACAGAAGTGCAGGCCAAAGCGGCTCGCGTCCTCGACCACTAAAAATGCCACGCTAAAGAGACTCGCAATCCAAAACCAGCCGAGCTCGAGTCGCGGTGCGTCGCCGACGTACTCTTGCAAGGTGCCGCCGACGAGCACGGTAATCGCTAGATGACTGCCAAACAGCGGGATCAATAATCCGAGCCGCATGACCGTGTTAAAAATCATTAAGGTGACGTCGTAAAGACTCGACCGAGAAAGCCAGTAGGCCGGATTAACCAATCTTTGTAATTGCGCTAAAGGGCTAAAACGTCCTTCCTGTCGCGCCACCACAAATGAGGCGATCACCAATGCACTGGCTAGATAAACCCAGTACACCCGTTTCGACGGGTCGAGAAAAAATTCAGCCGGCGCAGTAAAAAACTCGAGCAAAACTCCCTCCTATCGATACCCCAGTCTAAAATCGATACTTAACCTGCGCCAACAACGTTCGCGGCTGGTTAGGGCGGGCACCGTAGGGACGGTGCGACACGATCGCGGTTTTATCGGCGGCATTTCTCAACAATAACTTCAACTCGAGATCGTCGTTGACCACGCGGCTAACCGCGATATCCAGTACCGTCAGGCTATCGGTGTGGAGTCCACTGCCAATATCGCCTGAACCGGGTTCCTCGCGCATTTCATGCTGATACTTTAATGCCAGATCCAACGACCAGCGGTCGCCTTCGAGTGCCACTTGCCAGCGGCCCACGTGTTTCGGTATGTACGGCAGTTCGTCGCCTTTATCGACCAGCCCCCACTGAGAAAACTGAGAGAAAAATGACTCCTCAAACTCGGAGTCAGAATAGGTATAGTTGAGTTTAGAGGTCAAAAGCCAATCATCGGTGAGGGCGAATTCGACCTCGCCCAAAAACTCTACGCCGCTAACCTCGACCATTCCACCGCTGAATTCTTGACCGATATCACAGTCTGAATCAGAGGCGCGACAACGCCCCAACAAGTTGTCATAGTCGCTGTGAAACGCGATCACTTCTCCCGACAGGGTCGGCGTAGAGTAGCGGATGCCGTATTCGAAATTGGTACTTTCCTCGGCATCGGCACCGGACTTACCCGGACCAGCCGGCGAAAAGCCGACGTAAACACCCGCCAGTACACCAATGGTCTCGGTGACCTGTAGATGCGCACCAAAGCCCGGAGCGGTGATCGATTGATCACTCGCAATAGACGTGCCCTCAAGGATGTTATCCACGCTACCGCTGATATCTTCGTGTCGAACACCGACATTGATGGTCCAATCTGCCCAACTTATTTGGTTGGACACCGAAACCGCTAGGGCGTCGGTATGCGCGAAATTATTGGTCTTGTAGGGCCGTTCAATCCCGTCAGACACCACTTGCGCCGAGCGCATTAAATAACTGCGCTGTTGGTGTCGTCGCCTCACCTGGTCTTCGTGGTAGCGAAGACCGACGTCGATTCGGTGGTCAAGCCCCCAAAACGACGCGCGGTGACTCAATTCGAACTGCACACCTTGAGACCGGTACTCGCGATCGTTATCGGTGATATCGAGGGTCAGATCGGTAAAATCACCGACCGTTGAATCTGTGGTCCCGGTCAAGATTCGGTAGGCACCGAGGTAATCGCCTGGATCGCGTAAAACATCCTGCGCTTTGGGGCCGTCCATGAACCCACTAAATTTATTCCACGATCGATCAAATTCGTTTAAGTAGAGCTTGGTGTTGACGTCCGTACCGCTTTCTAACGTCATCGAGTGCCCGATATGAATCTGACGGTGCTCCGACTGGAACCGATCGAGTTGGGAGGCTGGATAACGCCTCAAGGGGTCGAGTGCAAAGTCGCTATCGGCGAGCCCCAGATAGGTTTCATCGGCGTCTTCATCTGCAAACCCGAGCTTTAGCGTCAGCGTCTGCTGAAGTTTTGTTTGCGGCTTCCAACGCATCTTTAGATTGATGTCATTGCGTTCAAATCCGGTATCACCGCCGTCGTCCAAGCGCTTAAACCCATCGCTTGAATACTGCAAACCTTCCACCAGAATAGCTAGGTTACCGTTGACGTAAGCAGCCGCACCGGCGAGCTTTTGGTAGCCATCGCTACCCGCAGTGAGGTCGATTTCGGCAGTGTTATCGATCGGAACCGGCCGCGTCACTAGATTGATCGCGCCGCCGACGGTGTGCGGGCCAGATTTAATCGCCGATGGTCCCTTCAATACCTCAAGCGCAAAGACCCGCGAGGCGTTGGTAATGTAATAAGCTGCGGGGGCTGAGTAGGGCGCAGGGCCGATCAGCACACCATCCTCCATCAGCGTAATTTTTTGGCTGCGATCCGAGGTCGCTCCCCGAATACCGATGTTGGGACGTAAACCAAATCCATCCTCCTCGCGAACATAGACCCCGGGGACGGCACTGACTAATTGATTGAGATCACTATAAGCGTGCTTTTTAAGCTCATCGGCGTCGATGCGTACCCCCGATCCAGACAGCTTTAAGTTAGCTTCCTTGGTCCCGATGATCGTCACTTCCTTGATCAGCGGTGGTTCCGCCTCCAAAGCCTGGGCTGAACACGCTAAAAGCGTCGCCATCGCCAAGAGTCCTGCATCGAATTTTTTAATCGGTATCACCCTGCACGCCATCCGGAACGGAGACGCCTACGTAGGCAACAAATTCGACCTTGAGGTCATCGGTAACGCGTTTGATCAAGCCACCAAGCGTGCAGGCTTGGGGCTCTGCATTACTGTCGGGATTGGCATAGGCGTTGCTGCACGCACTGGCGTCATCCGCCGAGGTGATCGCCATCACCTGCTGCTTGATTGAATCGTTGGGCGCAGCCAACAGCATCGCATCCGCCTTGTCGACCACCGCGGTAATAAGCCCCTTGAACGTAGTCGACCAACCAGAGCTATTTTGATCGGCTAGGTCGTCGAGCCCGCCGTCAAATATAGCTAAAAGCTGCTCGGCGTTGACCTTGACGTTGTGCAGCGATGTCTCGCTAAAGGGCGCTTCGATCGACTCGGCGCAGGTTTGTGTTTGACACAGGGGATCGAGCCCCAAAGGCGTAGTTAACTTGGCTGATTTTGCGTATTTCTCAAAATAAAACAAGCCGTCGGTCATCAGTTCAAAATTGGTCCCAATCTCAGATGCATCCAAGTAGCCGCTCCGATACGTGGCCCAGTCGGTATGGATTTGGGTCGCATTGACAGACACATCCTGGGCCAATATCTCGGCCAGGGCACAGCGCTGCAGCTTGCGCTCTGAATCAGCTAAGTCGTTCCAGCCGTCCACGGTCGACACGCCAGCGGCGCAGGTATGATCCAGCGTCGAGTCGAACAGCAAATACTCTATCGCCGATAGACTGCGTTGATTTGCGGCGGTCACCGCTACGTCAAAATCGGATTCAGTGTGCGCCTTGACCACTGCGGCATCGGTTCCGCAAGTCGAGAGGCGCTCGTCCTCGGTGTAAAAGTGCACGCGATTGCGCAGTGACTTGGCGTTCTTCGCCGCCGGGCCAACGATGTGCAACTCGGTCTTTTGCACCGTCCGCATCAGGCTTTTCCAAGCGTCTTGTGCGGTCGACAATTTGGCCGCTTCATCAGTTTCACCCAACCCATCGCAGTAGCCTGCCAATGGCCCACTCGCATCGGCGAATGCTGACGCCTGATCGGCGACTGCCTTGTAATTGGGGATGACGATGTTATCCACCAGCGAGGTCAGCACCGAGTGCTCACTGACGGTGCCTGTGGGCTCGACCACGTTGATCGTTCGAGTCACCTCGGCAGAGGCATTACCCGCGGCGTCGGTGACGTTGTAATAAACGCTGTAGCTGCCGGTTGCAGACGTGTTGACCTCCGACGCATCAATAACCACGCTCTCGCCAGTGTCGGCTGTCGCCCCGGACTCTTGATACTCGGCGTTTAGGCTGATTGACTGTGTCGTCTCACCGATCAACGAGATCACCGGAGCGCTCGTGTCAGGCTCGGGCTCAAGTGACGCCGAGTCTACCACCTCAACGCTGCGCACTACCTGATCCGCTGCGTTGCCCGCCGCGTCACTGACATCGTAAGTCACCGAGTAAGTGCCAACGGCAGAGGTATCCACTGCGGATGCGTCAATGGTCACGGTTTCGCCGCTATCGGCCGTTGCGCCGCTCTCACCGTACTCGGTGTTTAGGTCGACCACCTGCGGATTGTCGCCGCTAAGGGTAATGTTCGGAGCGGTGGTGTCCGCAACAGGCGTCGGCGTCGGCGCGGCCGCGCCACCGCCACCGCCTCCGCCACATCCAGCTAGCACAGCGGAGATCACTACACATTTTAAGAAAGATAAACGAGCCATTTTTCGCCTCCAACAAAGATGGGCTAACCGAAGTTAGCCCATAATAAAACTCTTTTTAAATTCAACTAATAATGATAATAATTCTCATTTCATATGTCAACCAATAAGCATTACCATCACCACTTACGCCCTCACTACCAAGCCACAGTATTAGCGTCTGAGAAACCGTAGGCGCTTTGCAGCGTCTCCCGGACCTCAAGTAGCTTGCCGCGATAAGCATAAATCGCATCGTCAGCTGTACCGCTCGGCGCCACGCCCATCTGACTACCGTCGGCCAACACCGGCGCGTCGCCCAAGAGCATGCTGATGTGCTTTAAGTCGTCCAGGTCGACGGCCGTGACTGCTGCATCTCTAAAGGGTGACGCCGGACTGAACTGCAAGCTCATAACAAAGCCCTTCAATTCGGACCAGTGCTTAGCAACGGTTTCAAAATTGCTCAGCGTTGCTGGAGTGCCCGACTTATACTCATCCATGTCCGCGAATAGATCATTGACATAGTGAACAGCCGTCGCCGCGATGCACTTTTCCCATGCCACAGAGGCCATTTTAATGTGCTCTTGCAACTTGGTATTTTCCGCTTCAGTCAGCGCGGGGTTGGTCTTGTTGGCGGCGTTACTGAGAATTTGTCGAGCGGCAATGATCGATGTCATAACCTCGGTAGAAAAATCAGTGGGTGATGGGCCGCTTGCGGATCCGGCATCACGCTTGGCACAGTTCTGTGAATGCGCCATGTTGTACTCACTGCGCACATCGATCATACCGTCGCCATCGGTGTCGTGGTGGCCATATTTCCAACCATCGCGACCGCTTTTGGCGCGCGCTTCAAGATCGGTGTAGTGCAAGTTATCTCGGGCCGCACCATAATAACCAAAGCCTTCGTCGAACTTGTGCTCGGCGTAAGTGTAGTCTTTGGTGCCGTCTTGAGAGGCCAGCACATTGACCCCGTCTCTTTCGCCCATAAAGTTGGTTGCGAAATAATCATTGGTGCCCTGAGAAAAATTCACCGCGCCCATCAAGAATTTTTGCATCAGCTGTCGGTAGTTGCGGCCGTGGGCGTCGGTATTGACGTTCGCCGATGAGGTCGCGCCGGTGGCATCGGTCACTTGAACGGCAACGCCATCGGATGCCAAAGCGGCTTGGCTGGCGATCCAAATATTGACCAGATCAATCGGCAGCGCAGGACTCCCCTCGCTCCATCCGAAAAATTCATTGTCGATCAATTTCGACGTCTCGCCGCCACCACTGCCATTGCCGCCAGCGATTTTTCCATCTAGGTTTTTACCAGTGGAAATGTCGCCGTAGGTCTTGGCTTCTTTTAAAGTGACATTGGCAGCATCTTTAATGTAGGTGCCAAGCAGAGTATCGGTGACGTTAGCGTCGGTTCCCTTGATGAAAAAGTCCAGATTAGTAGTCACCGAAGCCACTGTGTTGGCGGCATCATCGGTGAGTACACTTTCCATGTAGTACGCCATATCGGCGACCAGCAACTGACGCGCAGTCTGGCCTGTATAGCTAACCGAACTCGACGAGCCGGTATAATTTGCATTGTCATACGCGTAAATCGTTGGCATGGCATCGCATGCATCGCCCAGACCGTTGACATCGGCATCAGCTTGATCAAGATTGGCGTTTAATGGGCAATTATCGACGTCGTTGGCCAGGGTATCACCGTCCTGATCAGCATCGCAGATGTCACCAGCACCGTCACCGTCGGCGTCGGCCTGGTCGGCATTGGCGTCCGCCGGGCAGTTGTCGCCGTTATCGCCCTTTTGATCGCCATCGGCATCCGCAGTTTCTGTGGCATCATTCGGGAATGCATCGGCGTTATCACCCGTACCATCACCGTCTGAGTCGGCAGTTTCTGACGCGTCGTCAGGAAAGGCATCGCTGACATCCGCCGTACCATCGTTATCACGATCTGCTGGCGCGCTGGAGCCTGAACCGCCACAACCGGTCATCGCGACGACCGCTAAAATCAAGAATAATTGAGTGAGAGTAACATTTAGTTTCATTGTTAGACCTATGCTTAACCAAGTTTATGAAAATCACGAGCCGCTTGATCATCTTGGACGACGCGTTGCTCGACGCTGTTATTGCCGCGCGGATTGTTCCGATCGCGGATACATACCGACTACAGTGACGCACAGGTACTGCGGCACTTAAAAACCACGGGGCGAGATGATAATCATTCGCATTACATATGTCAACAGAGAAGCATTATCATTTGCAATAGCATTTCAAACATTGCTGCAACTTTAAAAATACTGCGTACTGCCTCGCAGTGCATGCGCAATAGATCGGCAATGACGCTCGGCTAATCCCAGATAGCTAATTTTGCTGAAAGCCCTTTCACAGCAATATAGCAACCGAATTTTTATTTATTGGGCCAGCGTAAAACGTCGCTCGCCGATGGATGCTGAAATTCCTTCGCCATGTCCCCATTGTTCGCCCAAAAATTAAACACTGCCTGCACGCAAGCGCTGCAAATCCCTTATTGGTCATGCCTGTAAGTTAACAAAAGGGGTGGAGCGCGTAGCCGAAAACAACGTGAGTACGCATAGAGCGCGAGTACACTGTTACAGGTCACAGTTTTGCACGCCATCAAAATACCCAAACATCTGATATGCTGCGACCGCGCATCAAAAGGGCCTGAACGTCCTGATTAAATCGCGTTGCCGGTTGCCGGCCACCTAAACTTGAGATTAGAGGATTTAAATCAGTGGATTTTCCACTCTCGTTTTACCTGCTCGGTGCGGTGGTCGTAGTGCTCACGGGTATGTCTAAAGGAGGCTTTGCCGGTGGCCTTGGTACTCTGTCGGTGCCGCTACTTACTCTGATGATCGACCCCCTAGTCGCTGCCGCTATCATGTTGCCAATTCTGTGTTGCATGGACCTGTTTAGCTTGGCGGCCTATCGCCGACATTGCGATGGCACTATTTTGCGCAGTATCCTTCCCGCAGCGATTCTTGGGATCGGCCTCGGCTCGCTGACCTTTGCCATCATGAGCGCCGAATATATAAAGCTGATGATTGGCGGCTTTGCGCTCTATGTGGCGACACAGGAGTTGTATCGAACGGTCTTTAAAAAGTCCGCCGCGCCTCCAAAGACCTCATCGATAAAGGCCTCAATCTGCGGCTTTGCCAGCGGCTTTGGCAGCACTATCGCTCACGCCGGCGGGCCGCCACTGTCAATTTACTTATTGCCTTTGCGACTTGATAAAACTGTTATGGTCGGCACTTCTGTGGTGTTTTTTACCATCGTCAATGCAACCAAACTGATCCCTTACGCGTGGCTTGGCCAGTTGCACAGTCAGCATCTTTTAGCCTCGCTGCTATTAATGCCATTTGCGCCGCTGGGAGTAAAACTTGGAGTGTATCTTCACCATCGCGTCTCCACCGACGTTTTTTACCGGTTGTCGTACGTCATTCTCGGGCTTGTCGGCTTAAAGTTAGTCTATGAAAATTTCTACCCGGCGCTCGCCCTGTTCACGGCGCCAGCAGCCTAGACGCCGATCCATCGTTAGTGGCGGTGATCCAAGCCGTCAAAAGCGGCGTACCTGTTGTATAATGAAATAACAGTACGTTCTTATGAATACCAAACAAAATCTAGCTAAAAGTGAAAAGGCTCCCATGACCGGACGAGTAAACGCTTTGCAGTCATCGGTTAAGCGTTCCGATCAATGGAGCGTGTTGCTGACTTGTGTCGGCGAAAATCGCGACCGCAGCGCTTTCGCTGCTTTGTTTAAGCACTATGCGCCGCTGATCAAAAGTTTCGCTCAAGCCAGTCGGCACGAAGGTTGGTTCCCTGGGCTCAACGAAGATCTGGTTCAGGAAGTGATGATCAAGGTGTGGCAAAAAGCGGCCGGTTACAATCCCGAAAAAGCCTCGGCCACGACCTGGATTTACACGGTCGCCCGAAATTGCAGAATCGACATGCTCAGGCGCAAGAGCAATACACAGCACTTGCCGCTCGAAAACGAAGATTACTGGCATGAACCCGACGAGGAGACGCCAACATCTTTACTGCAGCAAAAACGCAGTGAAGAAAAGCTTAGAGAATCGCTATCACAACTGCCACGAGAGCAGGATGAAATACTTAGAAAAGTCTATCTAGAGGGTAAGTCGCACGCCGAGGCGTCGAAGGAATTAGGGCTTCCGCTGGGTACGGTAAAATCACGCGTTCGACTAGCGCTGCAAAAGATGCAGATTCTAGTGCCCGCCGAGTTTCAGGATGAATTAGCTCATGAACAATAAAACCCGCCATCACCCAGATACCAGCATGCTGTTAGAGTTTTCGGCTGGAACCCTAGACACAGCCGCATCGATCTGCGTCTCTGCGCACCTGCATTTTTGCGCGCATTGCCGTGACTCGCTGCTCAGACTCGACCAGGTCGGATCGAAGTTAATGGAGGACGCTGAAACACAACCGATGGACGACGCGCTACTCGAAAACGTGATGCAGCAGATCGATCGATTGGATGACGTGAGCGATGCAGCGCCAGCCAAGCCAACGACGGCGACCAAGATGGCAGAGGCCGATTATCCACCATCGGTCAACAAACTCATCGAGGCCGATGACAAACCGCCGCGCTGGCGCAGATTGTCTGGTTCGGTCGATATGGCTCGCTTGAAAACTGGTCAAAACGATTTTGAGGTGGCACTTCATCGAATTTGTGCCGGCGGAAAGACGCCAAAACACGATCATGGCGGTCTCGAGTATACCGTAGTGTTGAAGGGCAGCTTTTCCGATGAGCGCGCGGTGTATAGCGAGGGAGATTTTATTCTCCGTAAACCCGGCGATACCCACCAGCCTATGGGCGCTCAAAATGGCGAGTGCATTTGTTTATCTGCGCAGTCTGCACCGATTAAACTGACCAGTCCCTGGGGATTTTTGATGAACAACTGGTTGCGTATCAGTCCGCGTTAAACGCCATGTTCCGACTATAGCCGTACGTTAATGCCTTGCTTGCGCATAAATGCTTTGGCTTCCGGGATACTGTATTCGGCAAAATGAAAGATGCTGGCAGCAAGCACAGCATCTGCCTCCCCCACCGTGACCCCATCGACCAAATGCTGCAGGTTGCCAACGCCACCTGAGGCGATGACAGGAACGGCTACGGCACGGCTAATCGCCGCGGTCAGAGACAGGTCAAAGCCATTTTTGGTTCCATCCCGATCCATACTGGTAAGCAACAGTTCACCGGCGCCATAGTCGGCCATCTGGATCGCCCACTGCACCGCGTCTATTCCGGTTGGCCTGCGGCCGCCGTGGGTAAAAATCTCCCAACCCGACTGAGTGCCATGCGCCACGCGCTTGGCATCGATGGCAACAACAATGCACTGAGAGCCAAACCGCTGCGCCGCGGCGCGCACGAATTCGGCGTTTTCTACCGCAGCTGAGTTAATTGCCACTTTGTCGGCACCGGCGTTTAACAGATTTCTAATATCGGTTAACTGCCGCACGCCGCCGCCTACGGTGAGTGGAATAAACACTTCGCCGGCCATCCGTTCGACCGTGTGCAAGGTGGTATCGCGGGCCTCATGGCTGGCGGTAATATCCAGAAATGTGATTTCATCAGCGCCTTCATCATTGTAGCGCCGAGCGACCTCGACCGGATCACCAGCATCGCGAATATCGACAAACTGAACACCCTTGACCACGCGCCCCTTGTCGACATCTAAACAGGGAATAATTCGCTTTGCCAGGTCACTGTAGGGTTTCATTCGCGATTCAACCATAGTTATTGATCTCCAAACAAATGCCCTAACTTCCCCGCCTTAGTGGACAAGTAGGCGGCGTTGTGGGGATTGCTATCGGTTTTCAGCGGTACTCGCCTAACGACGTCGATACCGAGATCGATTAATGCCTTTACCTTGCGGGGGTTATTGGTCATTAATTCAACCTGTGCTGCGCCTAGATGCTGCAACATCGGCGCGCAAATAGAGTAATCGCGCATATCCGCTCCAAACCCCAAGCGCTCATTAGCCTCGACCGTATCGGCACCCTGATCTTGCAAATGATAGGCCTTAATTTTGTTGACCAAGCCAATACCGCGACCCTCCTGTCGCAAATACAGGATGGCCCCGCGACCGACCTCCGAAATTTGCTGCATAGCCCGTTGCAGTTGTTCACCACAATCACAGCGCAGACTGCCCAGGGCATCGCCAGTAAGGCATTCGGAGTGGATACGAATCAGCAGTGGTTGAGTGCTATCGCAGGACCCCATACTAATGGCAATGTGCTCCTTACCTTTAAAGGGGTCTTCAAAGCCATGAATATCAAAGGCTCCCCAGCGCGTCGGCAACCGCGATGATTGTATATAACGCAGAACCAAGTAGTTTCTCCTCAAACAGTTGTATCGTTTATTCCGTGCATTGTATCGATTGCAGTCGCTAATTTCAGGGCTGTCAACGCCGCGCCATTAGTCGGGTGCAATGCACGGGGTAGGGCTATCCCACAACATCACAACCACCCAGCGACGCGCAGCGCAGCCATTAGTAATGCGGTTATAAGGCCAGCAGCAATATCGTCGAGCATAATCCCAAGACCACCATCGACGTGTTTATCCAACCAACCGATCGGCCATGGCTTGACGATATCGAACAATCGAAACAACGCAAAGCCGACGGCCAGTGCCAGCCAACTCGGAGGCACCGCCAGCATGGCTATCCAAAAGCCAACAAACTCGTCCCAGACGATACCGGCGGGGTCGTGAACACCGATTTTCTCCGCTGCGCGGCCACAGATGTAGGTGCCGACCAAGGCCGCCAAACAGACCGCAACAACATAGTTAGCAAGCGACCAGCCGCTCATCCAGTACCAGATTGGGATCGCCGCCAACGTACCCATGGTGCCAGGCGCACGCGGTGAAAGACCACTCCCAAAGCCGTATGCCAGCAGGAGCACCGGCGAGCGCAAAAGTTGGTTAAAGGTAGGATTAACCGGCAAAGTGGTTATACCCCCCAGATAACTGATCGATCGACTCTACGCGGCCGCACTCAGCCACTAGACTCATTCGATCAGAGTGAGTGATCGTGCCGATCTCGGTGGCGTCGATTGCGCCGGTCGCCGCCAATCGATGAAAGTCTGCGATCCGCGACTCGGGCACGGTGAAACAAAGTTGGTAGTCATCGCCGCCGGAAAGCGCCCAGTCGGTGCACTGTAACGCAAAATCTCGCCGCACGCGTTGGTCGATCGGCAACTCCGAAAGGCGTATTTGGGCGCCGACGCCGCTCGCCCTGCAAATGTGTGCAAGATCGGCGAGCAGGCCATCGGATACGTCGATGCAAGCACTGGCAATATTGCGCAATCGAATACCCTCTTCCAAACGCAGCTTGGGGGCGTAAAAGTGTTCAAACAGACGCGCATCAGGCGACGCCAAAGCCTCGCTCGAAAGCATTTCCAGTGCCGCGGCACCATCACCGAGGGTTCCGGTAACATAAATACGATCGCCGCTCTGAGCCCCGTCTCTGCGCAACGCCTGACCCGCAGGTACCTCGCCAATCAAGGTCAGGGTTAACGCCAACGGCCCACGAGTAGTGTCGCCACCGACCAAGGCACACCCTGCGCGATCGGCAACACCGCCAAGACCAGCGCTCAACTGCTCCAGCCACTCATCGGTGGCCAATTCAGCCGGCACGCTCAGCGCCAGCGTGAACCAGCGGGGGGTCGCGCCCATGGCGGCTAAGTCACTGAGGTTGACACAGAGCGCTCGCCGGCCAATATCGTAGGCCGTCGCCGCGGCCGGAAAATGTACGTCCTGTAACAGGCTATCGGTCGCCACCACCAACTGGTTATCGCTACCACCGGTTGCGCTAAGTAACGCAGCATCGTCGCCAATACCTAGCTGAACGCCGTTTTGATCGGTCAAGTTCTTAAAGTGCCGCTCGATCAGCGCAAACTCGCCGCGACTGGGTAGCTCGCTTTGCGCTACGCGGTCCAATGCGCTATCCACCGCGCGATCGATCGGCAACCTCAGCGGCCCGACTGCGCGCGGCGATACCATCGAGCACGCCGTTAATAAATTTAAAAGCATCCTCTGGGCCGAAGGTTTTTGCCAGGTTGACGCCCTCGTTAATGACCACCCTGTAGGGAACCTCGATACTGTGCAATAACTCGTAAGTAGACAACCGCAGAACCGCCCGCGAAATTGGGTCGAGTTGCTCTTTTTCACGATCCAAATGCGGTTGAATGGCGTCTTCAATCTCCGATAAATGCTTGGCAACGCCAAACAACACACCGCGGAAGAGTTCGTCATCCACTTTGGTCATATCGTTCACAGCGCGAAACTGTGCGTCTACAGTGGCTATATCGGCACCACCCAGATCCCAGGAATACAGTGCCTGCACTAACATTCGCCTCGCTTTCTGCCGCTCTCGTAACTTGGCCACCTAGGCGTTACCCGCAATATTTTTCAAGGTATGTAACATCTCCAACACCGTCAGTATGGCCTCTTCGCCCTTGTTTTCAGAATTTTCGCTGGAGCGCTGCACTGCCTGCTCCAAGTTGTCGGTAGTCAACAAGCCAAAAGCTACTGGCAGTGCTTCTTGCAATCCTACCTGACCGAGCCCACGCGTCGTCTCGGCACAAACATACTCGAAGTGCGGCGTGTCGCCCCGAATCACGCAACCGAGCGCAATAACTGCATCAAAGTGGCCACTGCGCGCCGCCTGCTGGCTCGCCAAGGGTAATTCAAATGCGCCAGGAACGCGGTAGATATGCAGCGCGTCGGAATCCATGTTCTGCCGCTTGGCAGCCCTCAAAACCCCCTCTAACAGGCCCTCGGTAACTTGCCCGTTCCAGCGCGCGACCACCACTGCAAACCGCAGCCCGGCGACTGAAAAACTCTGTTCTTGAGGGCGATACTCACCCATTGCTCACCCCCGAACCTAGATAGTCGACGTACTCGGTAACCTCTAAATCAAAACCTGAAATCCCAGTAAATTTAAACGGCGCGCTCATTAGGCGCATCTTGTGGATCCCCAAATCCATAAGGATTTGGGAGCCGGTGCCAATCTGCAAATAAACCACTTCACCGGCCGACTGATTGCGCCGCGCAGCCGGGGTTAACAAGCGCTCAATACTCGAATCAATGTCCTCGGCGGTCTCGGGATAATACAGCAGCACCAACGCACCTATTCCCTCCTCGGCAATCCTTTCCATAGCCCGCTGGAACGACCAGACTTTATAGTCTGCGGAGGACTCGATCGCGAGAATATCGCGCGCCGATCGATTCACGTGCACCCGCACTAGCGGTGACTCGACGCTTTCAATATCGCCCATTACCAGTGCGAAGTGCTTTTCGTTACGCGCATTGTCGAGGTAGGTTTTCAAGACAAACTCGCCATATTGGGTATTGACGATACGCTGATTGATACAGCGCGTCGTTTTCTCGGTCACCAATCGGTAGTGAATAAGGTCGGCGATGGTACCAATTTTTAG
>CAJIZO010000043.1 GCA_905181995.1 Flavobacteriaceae bacterium TMED48 | reverse complement strand
CAAAGAGTCAGCAAAGCAGACGTCGAAGTTGCCGCGCATCAACGCAACACCGCCCTAAATGGCTCGGCGCCGACGGTCAGTGGAGTCGGCGAGTCGACCCCAGAGCCGGCATCACCGGCGCCCAGTGCGCGACCGCTGTCTGCAATGCGCCAGACCATCGCCAAGCGCTTGCAAGATTCAAAACGTGAAGCGCCGCATTTTCGCGCCTGTATAGAGGTTGAGATCGACCGCCTGTTGGCCCTGCGCAAGCAGCTGAATAACGCCCGCAACGATGCCAATATCTCGGTTAATGACTGTCTGATCAAAGCCACTGCGATGGCGCTGGCCGCCGTTCCAGCGGTCAACATCCAGTTCGATGGCACTCAGATCACAACGATGCCGCACGCCGATATTGCGGTGGCAGTGGCGCTCGAAGATGGCCTGATCACGCCGATTGTCAGCCGCGCCGAAACCAAGGGTCTGGTAGAAATATCTAACGAGATGCGCGACTTGGCTACCAGGGCAAAGATTGGAAAACTCAAACCGCAGGAATTTCAAGGGGGCAGCTTTAGCATTTCAAACCTTGGGATGTTTGGTGTCAGCCAGTTTGACGCCATTATAAATCCACCCCAAGCAGCGATTTTAGCGGTCGGTGTCGGCGAGCGGCAACTGCGCCCGGATGGCGATAGCGGGGTTCGACAGGCGACCGTTATGACCCTGACCCTATCCAGCGATCACCGGGTGATCGACGGCGCGGTAGCGGCAAAATTTCTCCAGCAGTTAAAGAGCTTTATCGATCAACCGGCAACCATGCTCGGATAGGGATATTCTATGGCAGACAAATTTGATCTGGTGGTGGTCGGCGGCGGCCCTGGCGGTTACGTGGCGGCCATCAGGGCCTCACAGTTAGGCTTTAAGACCGCGCTTGTAGAGCGCGAGCATCTCGGTGGAGTATGCCTCAACTGGGGTTGCATCCCCACCAAGGCGCTTCTTAAAGGTGCCGAGGTGGCGCACACGCTAAGTACGATGCAGCAGTGGGGATTTAGCGCTGACAACCTCAGCTTCGACATTGCCAAACTGGTCGCCCATAGCCGTGGCGCAGCCGAAAAATTAAGCTCAGGCATCGATTATTTACTGCAAAAAAATAACGTCACCCTGTACCGAGGCGAGGCGGTTGTGACGGGCAAGTGCAAGCTCAGCGTGACCACCGAGAGCAAAACGCTGGCCCTCGATGCGATGCACATTATTCTTGCCACCGGCGCCAGGGCACGTCAGCTGCCCGGACTGACGATTGACGGCGATCGAGTGTGGGGCGCGCGCGAGGCGATGACGCCGACAGTATTGCCCGAGCGGCTATTGATCATTGGCGCGGGTGCGATCGGCATGGAGTTCGCCAGCCTGTACCGCGATCTCGGTTCTGAGGTCACCGTGCTCGAAGCCCTCGACCGCGTGTTAGCGGCCGAAGATCGGGAAATTTCTGCGCGCGCGGCAAAAGCCTTTACGCGCCGCGGAATCAACATTGAAACGTCGGCAACGGTGGCTAATCTGCGTACCGTTGGCGATCATGTCGAGGCTGATATCGATAGCCCGCGGGGGCCCATCAGCGTTCGCGCAGACCGCGCCATCGTTGCCATCGGTGTCACCGGCAACATAGAAAACCTCGGCTTAGAAGGCCTTGGCGTCGCCACCGAACGCGGTTTTATTACCACCGACCCGTGGTGTAGAACCAATCTCGTCGGACTCTACGCAATCGGCGATGTAGCCGGCGCACCCTGGCTTGCGCACAAAGCCAGTCACGAAGCGATACTCTGCGTCGAGCGAATTGCCGGCGAGACGTCGGCGCGGCCACTGGCGACTGATCAAATTCCCGGTTGCACCTACTGCCGCCCACAAATTGCCAGCGTCGGCCTGACCGAGGATGAGGCGACGCGACGCGGCATCGCCACCCGCATTGGCCGCTTTGACCTGCAAGCCAGCGGTAAAGCTCTGGCAATCCAGGAGCCCGAGGGACTAGTAAAAACCGTGTTCGACGCCGATAGCGGAAAACTGATCGGTGCTCATATGATCGGCCCCGAAGTCACCGAACAAATTCAGGGCTTGGTTATCGCCATGGGCGCAGAGCTCAACGACCGGCAACTGGCGGAGACGATTTTCCCGCATCCCACGGTATCCGAGGCGATTCACGAATCGATCCTCGACTCGATCAATCGCGCCATCCACCAATGAGCGCAGCGATGACACGGAGTCAACATGAGCGATAGTCCAATACACGCCAATCTTTTTACCTGGCCGGCCGAACACCCGTCCCTGCTCGGGGGCCTTTGTGGGCATTGCGGCGAAGTTAGTTTTCCCGCGCAAAGCTCGTGCCGACATTGCAGTGGTACCGGAAGCTCGGTCATCGAGCTGGGCGATCGGGGAACCCTGTGGACCTGGACGGTGCAAAATTTTTTACCCAAACCTCCCTATGTCACCGACCAAACCGCCGCCACCTTTAAACCTTACGGCGTTGGTTATGTGGAGATGCCCGCCGGTGTGCGGGTCGAATCGCGACTGCTCACCTCCGACCCAGAAAAATTGCATATTGGCATGCCCATGCAGCTAGTCATCGAGCGCTTTTCGCGCAACGATCAAGGTGGTCACAACCTATCCTTTGCCTTCGACTGCTTGGAGGTGAACTAATGGATGTAGCAATCGTGGGGATTGGGCTGCATCCCTTTGGACGTACGCCATCGATGAGCGGCTTACAGCAGGGTGCTGCGGCAACCCGCGCGGCGCTGGCGGATGCGGGTGTCGACTGGAGCGATATCGAGTGCGGTTACGGCGGTAGTCAAGACGCCGGCAATGCCGATGCGATCGTCAATGAGATGGGCCTCAGCGGCCTGCAGTTTACGCATATATTTAATGGTTGTGCCACCGGTGGCAGTTCCCTGCATGCGGCGTACACGGCGGTCAAATCTGGCGAGTACCGAAATGCGTTGGTACTCGGTTTTGACAAGCACGCGCCGGGGGCGTTCAACGCCTCGCCGGCAGACTGGGGTATCGACGACTGGTATGGCGAGATTGGTCTGATGCTGACCACGCAATACTTTGGCATGAAGATTCAGCGCTACATGCACGATCACAATATTTCCGAAAAAGCGCTGGTCGCGGTCGCCGAAAAAGCCTTTCATAACGGCTCGATCAACCCCACCGCATGGCGGCGACAGGCGTTGAGTAGCGAAGACATCATGGCCTCGACGATGATCAGTCACCCGCTGCGCAAGTACATGTTCTGTAGCCCCGCAGAGGGCGCTGTAGCGCTCATTTTGTGCAGTGCCACAGAGGCCAAGCGCTATACCACCCAGCCGATATTCCTGAATGCCGCCGCGGTGCGCACTCGGCACTACGGCAGCTTTGAAGTATTCAGCCCGTCGCAACCGATTAAACAAGCCGATTCGCCTACCGTTATCGCCTCGCAAGCCGCCTATCAACAAGCCGGTATTGGGCCCGCAGATATCGATATCGCGCAACTGCAAGACACCGAAAGTGGCGCTGAGATTATTCATATGGCGGAAAATGGTTTTTGTGAGCACGGCGAGCAAGAGCAGTGGCTGCGAGCTGGGCATACCCAGATCGGTGGAAAATTTCCAGTCAATACCGATGGCGGCTGTTTAGCCAATGGCGAACCAGTCGGCGCCTCAGGATTGCGCCAAGTGCATGAAATCTGCGTACAACTAAGACAACAGGGCGGTGCTCGTCAAGTTCCGGGCAACCCGAAAACCGGCTACACTCATGTCTACGGGGCACCTGGGATCAGTGGGGTGACGATTCTTAGTCGCTAGGGGACGGAGCTTAATCAGGGTTAAGGTCGCACGGAAGGCGACTCGATCAGTGTTGAATCTAACAAATAAAGGGGTAAAAAATGAACTCGAAAATAGACATAAAACCTCAAGGTAGTGCGCGTTGCGACGCGATCAGCTTTCAGGAGTTGTTGGATCGCGAAGAGGTGCCGGTACCCAATTACCTGCGCGAGAATATCAACCCCGACAAGGGCGACGATGACCTGCCGTTTGAGCGCTATATCTCACGGGATTTTCACCTTGCGGAAAAAGCTAAATTGTGGCCCAAAGTCTGGCAAATGACCTGCCGCGAAGAGGACATTCCCGAAGCTGGCGATCACTTTGTCTATGACATCGGTGATGAATCAGTATTGGTGGTGCGCGGTGAAGATGACAAAATACGTGCCTTTGTCAATGCCTGCCTGCATCGTGGGCGCACCTTGCGCGATGAGAGTGGTCAATCGAACGAATTGCGTTGCCCGTTCCATGGCTTTACTTGGCGACTCGATGGCAGCTTTTCACACATGCCCTGCGCTTGGGATTTTGCCCACCTCGACGAAGTCGACATGCGCCTGCCACAGTTACAACTCGGAACTTGGGGCGGCTTTATTTTTATAAATTTTGACGATCAGTGTGAACCGCTTGAAAATTATCTCGG
>CAJIZO010000042.1 GCA_905181995.1 Flavobacteriaceae bacterium TMED48 | reverse complement strand
CCGTGGACGGTCAGTCGATGCCGATTCCGGAGACCTTAGCTTACAAAGGGATGATGCTCAGCGGCCTGCCCAATTTGGCGGTAGCGGTGGGTTATACCAATGCTTCGTGGACACTTAAGTGCGACTTAACCAGCGATTATGTCTGTCGATTACTCAACTATATGGATCGCCGTGGTTACAGCCACTGCGTGGCTATGCATCGCGATGGGGATGTAGCATCGACACCATTTTTGGATTTTTCGTCGGGTTATATCACCCGTGCAGTCGATCGATTCCCGCGTCAGGGTACCCGGTCGCCATGGAGATTGCGGCAAAATTATTTGTTAGATCTGTTGGGGTTACGCTTTGCTTCCCTCAAGGATTCGGCGATCGAATTTCATCGCGCTCCGGGTTCTGATGGCTAGGAGGAGCGGAAAAAATCACCGCGCTCTGTATCAATCGACACTGTTCTGCGCGCGTTGTATCGGGTAGTATTTGAATTTTATTTAAAGGATGCGTTCAATGAATACACAACCGACCGATAGTCGTTACCATATTACCCATTTAATCAACCAGTACGGCTTCACTATAGACACCGGAGATCTGCAGAGCTTTGCCGCGCTCTTTGCCGATGGGGTGTGGGAGGTCGAAGGTAGCGAGCCCTGTGTTGGTTCGCAACAAGTACTCGATGCCTTGGCCACCGTGCGCATCTATGACGACGGTACGCCGCGCACCAAGCATGTAATTAGCAACCTCGACTTAGCGATCGACGAGGCCGGCGATAGCGCCCAAAGCCAGTGTTACATTACGTTGTTTCAACAGACAGACGATTTTCCAATGCAGGCGATTTTTTGCGGTCATTACTTTGACGAATTTGTGCGCATCGACAATCGATGGCGTTTTAGCCGTCGCCTGATCAAAAATATGCTGGTTGGCGATTTGAGCGCGCATCACGCCGATCCATCGAGTATTGTCGCCGGCGGTTAATCGCTAGGGTCGTGCGCGCGCAGTGAAGGCGGTTAGTAGAAAGGGATATCGAGGTTGCATATGGCGCAGGTGGTCATTTCAGGAACGTCGCGCGGGCTTGGCCTAGAACTTGTAGCAATCCATCTAAAAGAGGGTTGGCGGGTGATCGGCGTGGCGCGTTCGCGCGCGCCGATCGATCATCCCCGTTACCGGCACCTGGCGGGAGATATAACCCGCGAGGATTTCTCTGGCCAATTCAGCGCATGGCTTGCAGACTTGCAGGTGGCGAGGGTTGATCGATTGATCAACAACGCTGGGTGTGGCAGCGCCGGAGCGCGTCTCTCTGAGATTGAAGTGAGCGTAATGACCGAGCAATTTAAGCTCCATTGTGGCGCGGCGCTGGTGCTGATTCAGACGTTGCGCGATCGCTTGTCGAGCGCCGAGATTGTCAATATCACCTCGCGGTTGGGGTCGATGGTTCAGCACCAGCGGGGGGATTTTACTGGTGGTGATTTTTCCTATGCCTATCGGATCGCCAAAGCCGCACAAAATATGCTGTCGTTGTGTTTGTCCGACGATCCAGAACTGGCCGGTTGTCGGATACTATCGATCAACCCCGGGTTGTTGCAGACGGCGTCGGGGTCGAGCGATGCGG
Organism: Flavobacteriaceae bacterium TMED48; assembly: GCA_905181995.1. Classification (GTDB taxonomy): domain Bacteria; phylum Pseudomonadota; class Gammaproteobacteria; order Pseudomonadales; family Porticoccaceae; genus TMED48. The sequence goes on along the minus strand of CAJIZO010000042.1, from coordinate 3,473 downwards.
TCTATTCGCCGGCGCAGGGCGCTCGGGCGGTGTTGGCAACCATTCAACGCGCGCCTCGCTCGGGCCTCTACCATGCGTTTGGCGAACTCGCGGAGTACTAAGCGCTGTTTCTGTAGGGTATTTATTCGGCTTGCTGCGCCAACCCCCTGCTCTATGGCGGTCTATAGAGCAGCACGGGCCGCTCCGAGGATTTACCGATACTTCAGTCTACGGGTGAAAACTATAGTTTGAACTAGTACTTGTGTTGGATTATTGCTTTTGAGACTATAGCTGCGAGCTACTTTTTTATTCGGAGTTTAGTCAGTGAAATACCTACGATTTTTTACAGTGACGATGTTTTCAGCGATATTTTTAGCGATGGCTAGCGCAACCGCCGCTCACGAGGGTGGTATCGTATTGATTACTTGCGGTGAGCGAGAAATGATACTCGACACGGATACCGCACGACTCGATATCACCGAGTTTAGAGGGGGCACCTGGTCACGCGGGGTGCGTTTTGAAAATGGCGTTTCGCGCATCAGCTTTCAAGTGATCACGTCGAATTATATCGAGGGCTGGGGTATCGACCGCGAGACGCTGATGGCGGTGAGCCACTTGCAGGTGCTACAGCAACCGGACAAAGAACGCGTCGATCCGGTGGTCACCAGCGCTCAATGCGTCAAGGAAGATCGAGAGCTGAATAATCAGATCTAGCGTTCAGAACTCAGTTTCCAGAATAGAGCGCGTAAAATAGGGCGCTTAGAATAGAGCTGGTACGGTAGAGCCCTTTAGCATAGCGCTCGTAGAAAAGAGCCCGTAGAACAGCGCCGGTAAAAAAGAGCTTTTAAAAAAGTGCCTGTAGGAAACAGCCCGTAGTTAAGTGCTCGTAAAAAAGTGCCGGTTAAAAAGAGTCAGTAAAATAGCACGCTTTGCAAACGGCGCGCGATCAATGCCTCTAACAAGCATATCTATCAGGGGCCCAGTCCATTTAATCGATTGACTCGCGCAGGCTCGACGTGCCAATCGCAACCGCCTTTGATCCGCGTCAGCCCCGACCGCTGTATTTGCCAACACGCCCTCGTCTAAGGCGACCAAACTATGGCCGTGGGCCACCTTGGTCGGTGATCAGCACCAGTACCGCATGCAATGCTTCACAGCTGCGCGACAAAACCCCCGAGCTGCGCGACAAAACACCAGAGCCGCGCGACAAAACACCGAGCCGACGGCTAAAATACGCGCGCCGGCGATGCGTTTTGGCGTTTTGTTGGCCAGATATGCCGCGGGCCTGTAATCGATGTCGGTTGCAACGCGAACGGTGCCGATTAAATACCCTGTAGATAGGTATCCAAGACGATTGCCGACCAAGGAGTTAACCGCTATGCGCCACCGCTACTGGATCGTTGTGTGCACGACAGTCACCTTGTTGACTGCGCCCGTGGCGGAGGCCTGGTGGGAACAGCAGCATCGAGTGGTTGCCGCGATCGCCGAGCAGCATCTCCGTGATGAGTCTCGTCACGCTGTTGGCGTTTTGACCGAGGGCCGGGGGTTAGTGGATCTGGCCAACTGGGCGGATCAAATAAAATCTAAACCAGCGTGGCGACATACCAAGCCCTGGCACTACATCGAGATAGGCGATCAGCAACGATTAGAGACCATGGTTCGCGATGCCCGCGGCGATATACTGCGCGCGTTGAACAGGAGCGAAAGGCACTTGCGCGACGCGTCGAAAGACCGTCGAAGCCGTTGGCAGGCGCTGGCATTTACGGTGCACTTTATCGCCGATCTGCACCAACCGCTGCACGTCGGCAATGGCACCGATCGCGGCGGTAACCAAGTCTCGGTGATCTGGTTAGGCGACGGCGATACGCCGCTAAAGACCAATTTACACAGCGTATGGGATGGTTTGTTGACCGCGCAAAAATTGCCTGTAGAGGACTATGCGCGGGCTTTAAATCGCGCGACTTCCGAGCAGATCAGCGCTTGGCAGTCTACGCCAACCGTCGAATGGGCGAGGGAATCTAAAGCTTTGCGCGCCCGCGCCTACGCGTTTGGTGACAATTTTATCGCCGGCTCTTTGCGCAATAAGCTGAGGTCCGCTGGATTAGTGGCTTCTGAGGGCCCGCCAATTTTGGGTCGCGACTACGCGGATCGCACCCGCCCACTGGCCGAGCAGCGGCTATTGATGGCCGGCGTGCGCCTCGCTGGGCAGCTCAATACTATCTTTGCATTGGATCGTGCCGAGGACGCTGAGCCAGAGGACTGATCTGAGGTTGTTATCCCTCGTTCTCTTTATCGAGTCGCTGCCTTTTACGGTGATGACGTAAGATATTGATTTCATAGGCGAGGCGCAGTATGGGTGTGTTGAGCGCTGACCACAGCGTTTTCGAACCTTGTCTGCGACCCGAGGCTTCAATGTCGCTGCCGGCGGTGGCTTCGGAGTGCCAAATTGGGCTTGGTTCAACGCCAAATACGCGGCCCTGGTACTCCCAGTAAAATTGCATATCGTCGTCGACTGGTCGGCCAAAGGTAGCACGTGCCTCGACCAGTTTGGCGGCGCCGCGGGCGGATACTGCATAGCCTATGGCACCCGAGGGGAGTTTTTTGTATTCGCTGAGCTGGTAATCTTGGTTCAGTGGGCGCGAACTATTGGCTTTTTTATTTTTCTGCGGATCGCACAATTTTATAAGGTCCCAAGGGCTCGAGAGTTGTTCGATCGTCGTTAGCAGCTCGGGCACGCGCTCGTGCAGCACCGCGTCGTCCTCTAAAATCAGCGCCACGTCGAGGTGCTCATCGACGATCCGTTGCCAACAGGCTCTGTGGCTTAAATAGCAGCCGATTTCGCCATTTGAGAGCGCACGCCGGTAGGTTTGTCTGTTCTTGACTGGACTGTATTCTAAGCTGCGCTGGGACGTTGTCAGAGCGCTGCCATCAACCGCAGAGATGCGCGTAAAGTCCAACCCCAAGCGATGCAGATGAGCCGAAATGCTCGCCAGCCGATCGGCCGATCGGTCGAGATTGATAACAAAAATATGCATCATTTTTCCGCTTGCGGTGGTTGATTTAATTGATAGCGGGTCAGCCAGTCGAGTACCTCTGGGTAGGTCGCCGCCTGGCGCAGTCTCGCCGATGTCGACTGCGCCGCCTGATCGGTGATGTCGAAAGTTGCGTTAATTTTGCTGCCGTGGGCGGTGCCGGTTTCGAGTTTGCCATAGGCGGCATTAGCGACCACTAGATAGTTGTCGTTGTAGGCAAAATTATGCACTGAATCGGCGGCCGTTGGCTGCAACAAATTGCGTCCTAGATCGGGGTATCGGGCCTCGGATAGCGCCAGATTATAGAGGGTTGGCATTATGTCTTTGTGCGAACTGATGGCGTGACTGTCGACCTGGATACCGGTCGCATAGCGCTCTGGGATATATAGGTAAAAGGGGACACTCTTTTGATGGAGCTGTTCGCTAGGTGCGTAGCGCATACCGCGGATTGCATGATCGCCA
>CAJIZO010000041.1 GCA_905181995.1 Flavobacteriaceae bacterium TMED48 | reverse complement strand
TGGACGGTTTGTTACCGGGGTAGTGACGGTGGGGTTGATCGGCGGCGGCGCTCTGGCCGGTCATTAGTGCCGATCCTTGCGCTAACATATTGCCCAGCAGCACCCGATGATGTGTCGGGTTGCTGAGTGCGTCGTCGGCGACCGCGATAAAGTCCACCGGGATGCAGTGGGTGCCTTGGTGGAGCAGCTGAAAAAATGCGTGTTGACCGTTGGTGCCGGTCTGGCCCCAAAGGATTGGGCCGGTCGAATAGTCCACCGGTTGCCCGTTTAAGCGGGTCGATTTGCCATTACTCTCCATGTCCAGTTGCTGCAGATAGGCCGGCAGTAAGTTCAGTCGCTCGCAGTACGGAATCACCGCGTGGCTCTGGGCGTGCAAAAAATTACTGTACCAAATGCCCAGCAAGGCGAGCGCAACTGGCATATTCGCATTCAGCGGTGCGCTTAAAAAATGCTCATCCATCGCCGCGGCGCCAGCCAGCATCAGGTCAAAGTTGTGACTGCCAATGCTAATAGCGATCGACAGCCCAATACTCGACCATAGTGAGTAGCGTCCGCCAACCCAGTCGGCAAAATCAAGGATATGCTGATCGTCGATGCCAAAGGCGCGCGCATTGTCGCGACTGGCGGTGATGGCGATAAAATGGCTGCTGTTCTGAGCGTTTGCCAAACCGAGTCGGTTTTCGAACCAGTCGATGGCGGTGTTCGCGTTGAGCAGCGTTTCCTGTGTCGTAAAGGTCTTACTGGCCACGGTAATCAATGTGGTTTCGGCATTCAGTTGACCGAGCGTGGTCAGTATCTCGGCGCCATCGACGTTGGCGATAAAGTGCATATTCAGGTTCGGCTGCGCGTACTCGGCGAGCGCCTGGCAAGCGAGTTTCGGGCCAAGATCGGAACCGCCTATGCCGATATTGACCACGTCGGTCACGGTTTTTCCGGTACTGCCAAGCCACTTGCCGGCGCGAATTTTGTCACTGATGCTCGCCAGTTGATGGCGTTGTCGGCGCACGTCGGTCGCGCGTTGAGCGCGCTTTTGAGCATTACCAAGATGTTCGGTAGCGGGTTTGTCCTCGGCCACGCTGCGCAGTGCAGTGTGCAGCACCGCGCGGTCTTCCGAAGTATTGATCGACTCGCCGTCAAACATTGCCCTGCGATGCGCCGCCAGCGGTGATTGTTCGGCCAGAGCGATCAATTGCTGCCATATATCGCGATCAATCAGGTTTTTCGAGAAATCCAGCAGCAGTTCATCGCAGGCGATCGACAAATCAGCGACTCGCCTCGGGTCAGTTTTCAACTGCTGTTGAATATTGATAGGGTCGCGCTGGGCAAGTTCTTCGAGATGCTGCCAGGCGGCGGTATTAGTCGGGCAAAAATGGGTATAATCCATGTTTTCTCTATCTTGGTTGGTTGTTTTTTGCCTGCAGAGACGGCTTTAGGCCGGTTGTGCGTTGTGAAGCGTTCGGCTATCGGTACTTTTCATGATTATAGGTAGGCAAGACTTAAAAAGCGATATTTTAGCGGCGTCGTTAGGTCATTTGATCGGGCTGCGCGAAATGTAGTTTTACTACAATTTTTCCGAATTAATATTAGATTAAAATGAAAAAGTCGGTATAATCAGCGAAAATCATTATAAAGACCGTCTAATTTAGTAGTTATTGTACATTATTGGCTGGTTTTCACGGAAATCTATGCAAAGTCTTAATTCGGTCGTCTCATCGGTTACCCAGCGGGTGATTCGTCGTAGCGCGTCGCTGCGAAGTGATTATTTACAGCAATTGGCCAACGATCAAAACAATCGCCCGGAGCGTGGAAAACTGAGTTGTGGCAACTTGGCCCATGGATTTGCCGCCTGTGGTAGCGGTGACAAAGACAGTTTGAGGTTGGTGCAAGCCGCCAATATGGCCATCGTGACAGCCTATAATGACATGCTTTCGGCGCATCAACCCTACGCCGATTATCCCGATAAAATTAAATGTGCGCTCAGAGAGATGGGCTGCACGGGACAGGTCGCCGGTGGCGTTCCAGCGATGTGCGATGGTGTTACTCAGGGGCAAGACGGCATGGAATTGAGCTTGCTAAGTCGCGACTTGATCGCGCAATGCACGGCTCTGTCGCTGTCTCACCAGATGTTTGACGGCGTACTGGCGCTCGGGATCTGCGATAAAATTGTACCGGGTCTATTGATGGGCGCGTTAAGTTTTGGTTATTTACCGGTCATTTTTGTTCCCGCCGGCCCGATGGAAAGCGGTTTGCCAAACGCCGAAAAGCAGCGCATCAGGCAGTTGTTTGCCGAGGGTAAAGTCGACCGAGAACGACTTCTCCAAGCCGAATCTGAGTCCTACCACAGCCATGGCACTTGCACTTTTTATGGTACTGCGAATAGCAATCAGGTGGTGCTCGAAGCTCTCGGTCTGCAGTTGCCGGGGAGTTCCTTCGTCAATCCTGACAATCCCTTGCGCGAGGCGTTGACCGCCGGAGCTGCGCACCAATTGGCGCGGATCACCGCGTTAGGTAACGACTATAGACCGATTGGCAAGGTGGTCGATGAGCGCTCGATTATCAACGCCAGTGTTGCGTTGCTATCCTCTGGTGGATCGACCAACCACAGCATGCACATCGTTGCGATCGCGCGGGCTGCTGGCATTTTACTCAACTGGTCCGATCTTGCCGAACTATCGTCGGTAGTGCCATTGATGGCCAAGGTCTATCCGAATGGTCAAGCGGACGTCAACCACTTTCACGCGGCCGGCGGCACCAGTTGCCTGTTCCGGACGCTGCTGGCCGGTGGCTACATGCACCCCGATGCAGGTACCGTCTGGGGGGATGCATTTAGCGCTTTTATCAACGAACCATTTTTGGATAACGGGCGCTTAGAGTGGCGTCAGTCGCCCGAGAAATCCCTCGATGAGTCGGTTCTGGCGACCTTACAAAAGCCATTTGCCAGCGAGGGTGGGCTGCGTCTGTTGGAGGGAAATCTTGGGCGCTGCGTGCTAAAAGTATCGGCCGTTGCTGCACAGCACCGAGTGGTCGAAGCGCCAGCGGTGGTGATCGAAGATCAAAACGACCTCGAACCGCTATTTCGAGCTGGTAAGCTGGATCGAGATTGCATTGTGGTTGTGCGCTATCAGGGGCCGCGCGCCCTCGGCATGCCAGAATTGCATAAATTAACCCCCTTTCTGGGCATTTTACAGGATCGGGGTTACAGTGTAGCGCTGGTCACTGATGGCCGCATGTCGGGTGCTTCCGGAAAGGTGCCTGCTGCTATTCAGCTAGTGCCCGAGGCGGCCGACGGTGGATTGCTGGCCAAGTTGCGCGATGGCGACCTGCTGCGGGTCGACGCGCACAGCGGTGAATTGCAGTTGCTGGGCGATGTGGCTGCAGTCCAAGAGCGGGCGGACTCATCGCGCTCGATTGGACGACAGCGCGGTTGTGGGCGTGAGCTATTCAGCATTAATCGCGAGAATATTAGCGATGCAGAGCAGGGTGCATCGTATTTGTTTCCAAGGGTCTAGGGAATATGCACATCAGTTGGAATTTAGTCGCCGATATTGGCGGCACCAATGCCCGTTTTGCCGCCTACCTGGCGGATCAGCCCGAGGTGCTGTACGAATTTCACCACGCGGTGAACGAATACCCGCAATTCGACCAGGTTCTCGGGGTACTAACGGCGGAGATTGAAGAGATGTGCGGCTGGCGATGCCCCCCGGAACAGGTGTGTTTTGCGGTGGCCTGCCCAGTCGACAACGAGATCATTCGATTTACCAATAGCCACTGGGCATTTTCACGCGATCAACTGATGAGCGCGCTCAATTGTCGCAAGGTGATGTTGATCAATGATTTCGAGGCCCTGGCCCGGGGTGTCACCGAACTAGGCAGCGATGATGTCCGTCAAATTGGCGGCGGAGCTGCGAGAACGGACAAACCTAAAGTTATTTTGGGCGCTGGGACTGGCCTCGGAGTGGCAGCACTGGTGCCCCACAATGACGGTTATCAGGTGATTGACAGCGAGGGCGGGCACGCCGACTTCGCGCCAGTGGGCGATCTGCAGGTCGACGTGTTGCGCTATTTACGTCGCAGTCATTCGCGGGTTTCGCTCGAGCGTTTGTTGTCTGGCGCGGGTCTGTTAAATATATACGCCGCACTGTCGCACATTCACGATCATCAATCAGCCTTGACGATGCCCTCCGAGGTTGTCGAACAGGCTCTCAAAGACAACCAGTCGATCGCCGCTCAGACCCTAGACGTATTCTGCGAAGTGATCGGATCGACGGCGGGTAATCTCGCTCTCACCTATGGTGCTCGCGGCGGCATTTACGTTGCCGGTGGCATCGTGCCGCGCTTTGCAGATTATTTTATCGGCAGTCAATTTAGAACCTATTTCGAGAGCAAGGGGCGCTTTGTCGCCTACCTCGAGCCGATCCCGACCTATTTGGTCACCCATGTCAACCTTGGTTTGTTGGGCGCGACGAAACATATTGCTATCCAGAGGAGTGATTAAATGCGTGAACTATTGGCCGGTCAGCGTTTGATCGCGGTGGTCACGATCGAGGACAGTCGTGACGCGGTGCCACTGGCAGAGGCGCTTGTTGCTGGCGGTATCACTGCGATTGAGGTGACTTTGCGGACTGAGGCAGCGGTCGCCGGGATCGGCGATATCATTCGTCATGTGCCCGAGGCTTTGATCGGCACAGGCACTGTATGCACTGCGCAACAAATCGATCTGTCGGTCGATTTGGGCTGCCGTTACATGGTCTCTCCGGGCTTTACGGACGACCTATTAAATGCTGCACAGCAGGCTTCCATTCCCCTGTTACCCGGCGTTTCCACTGTGTCCGAGGTGATGCGAGCAATGCAATTTGGCTACCGGGATTTCAAGTTTTTTCCGGCGGGGGCCTGTGGTGGTGTAGCCTTTATCAAAGCGTTGCAAGGGCCCTTTAAATCGGCAAAATTTTGTCCAACTGGCGGCGTTGATGTCGATAACATGGGTGATTATCTGGCCCTTGGTAACGTTCTTGCGGTTGGCGGTTCTTGGGTTGCTCCGCGGGCGCTGGTGAGAGCCAAGCGGTGGTCGGAAATCGAGCGTTTGGCTCGCCATGCAACCTCTCTCAATACCGGCGACATCGGTGGTTAAACAGCGAGATTCCAATATGCAGATGACGAACGATACTGATTTGATTATTTTTGGAGCGGCCGGCGATCTTGCCAATAGAAAGCTGTTTCCGGCGCTATACCGCCTGCACTGCGCGGGCCTACTCGAAGAAAATGTACGAATCATGGCGCTGGCACGCGCCGAGTTATCGACCGATGACTTTGTCCAAGGGCTGTTGAAATCGCTGCGTCAGATGCTCGATACCAGCGAGTTAGATGATGTTCAATGGCAGGCTTTCAGTCGCCGCCTGCACTATTTGAGCATGGATTTTGGCGAACAAGCGCACTATGCGAATTTTAATCAATGGCTGCAGAGTCAGCGGGTAGCGATTTATTATTTGGCGACCCCGCCGAGTCTATTCGGCTCTATCTGTGGTCACTTGCACAGCACGGGTTGTGTCGATGACCGCGCACGGGTGGTTCTGGAAAAACCCATCGGACAAGATCTCGTGAGTTCGCGGCATGTCAATGACACCGTAGGCGGGTACTTTGACGAGCGGAACATCTATCGCATCGATCATTATCTTGGTAAAGAAACGGTGCAAAATCTATTGGCATTGAGGTTTGCCAATCGGGTGATTAATTCCCAATGGGACAATAGTTGTATCGACCACGTTCAGATTACCGCCGCTGAGACGGTGGGCATCGAGGGGCGCTGGGGGTATTACGACTCGGTGGGTCAGCTTCGTGACATGGTGCAGAATCATCTGTTGCAATTGCTTTGTATGGTCGCCATGGAGCCGCCCAATTCTCTCGAAGCGGATGAAATTCGTGCTGAGAAGGTCAAGTTGTTGCGCGCGTTGCGCCCAATTACCTCCGAAACGGTGCTCGAGAGTGCAATCCGCGGGCAGTATTCTGCAGGTTGGATTAAAGACCAACCGGTGGTCGGTTATATGCAAGAAGAGGGTAGTCAGGACAGCAGCAGCAATACTGAGACCTTTGTCGCCCTGCGCGCGTACGTCGACAATTGGCGCTGGGCCGGGGTGCCCTTTTATTTGCGGACTGGAAAGCGGATGCGCGAGAAGGTCACCCAAGTGGTGATTGCGTATAAGGATAATCCGCACACGATTTTCCCAGGTCGACAACCGACCGTCGGCAATAAATTGGTGATCCGCCTGCAGCCCAACGAGGGAATTCAGCTCGAAATGGTGTCCAAGAAGCAGAGCTTAAAAGAGCCGCTGAGCCTCGAGAAGCAGGTGTTAAATCTGGATTTTTTTGCCGATGCCAGTGAGAGCCGAATCGCCGACGCTTACGAGCGTCTTTTTCTCGAAGTGATCAATGGCAATCAATGGCTGTTCGTCAGTCGCGATGAAATTGAGGTTTCGTGGCGCTGGTGCGATAGTTTACTCGACGCTTGGCAGGATAAAGACGTAGCGGTAAAGCCCTACGGTGCCGGTTCCTCGGGTCCATCAAAAGCCGAAATACTCATCGAAAAAGATCAGCGTAGCTGGTACGAGGGATAGTTGTGACGATGCATCAATTCGACAGCCGGCAACAGCTCGATTTACAGTTGGCGGACAGGATAGCCAAAGTGCTTGCCGACGACCTCAGCGCGTCGGGGTCAGCTATTTTGGTGGTCTCTGGAGGGCGCACCCCTCGAGGGCTATTTGCTGCGCTGTCGCAGATCGATATCGACTGGGCCCGAGTGACGATTACGCTGGCCGATGAGCGCTGGGTCGACGATCAGCACGCCGATAGTAATCATAAATTGGTGCGCGAAAACCTCTGCGTCGAGCGCGCCGCGGCGGCGCAATTTGTGCCCCTGAAAAATGCTGCCGTGAGCGCCCGTCAAGGCGAGGCACAGTGCGCCGCGGCGCTCGCAGCCCTCGGTCGTTTTAGCCTGGTGTTGTTGGGTATGGGCGACGATGGACACACCGCGTCGTTATTTCCCGGAGCGCCAGAGCTGTCTCGAGGGTTGGATCTACGCTCTGGCATCGACTGCCTGGCGATTCAGCCAACGGCGGCACCGCACGAGCGCATGAGCCTGAGTTTGCCGCGCTTGCTGAACACCCGCCAAATCGTGTTGCACCTCGCAGGCGCCGATAAGCTGCAAGTGCTCGAACGAGTGCGCGCCGGCTCCGACGCCGCCGAGTATCCAGTGCGCGGCGTTCTCCAGCAGCAAGCCGTCGCGGTGGACGTCTATTACGCCGATTAGATTGGCTTGAATTATGCCGCAGTGTGAAACCCGGGTGTTTCTGCGCGATTAGCTTGTGGTTCAGCCGCGCATCATTATTATGGTCATAACTATCATTGATTCGGCGACTCTAGCCGGACGGATGGCGAATCAGGCGGTACCAAAACAGGTCATTTAATGAGGGATAAAATATGTTCAGTCACGTAATGCTAGGCGCCAACGATATCCAAGAGTCCAAGGCGTTTTACGACGCTATCCTTGGCGTGCTTGGCTATCGATCCGGTTATATCGACCCCATGGGTCGCTGTTTTTATATGTCCGGTGGCGATGTCTTTGGTCTCAGCGTACCAATTGATGGTGGCTCGGCCAGTCATGGCAATGGCGCCACGATCGGCTTTAGCGTCGACAGTACCGATGCGGCTGACGCTTGGCATGCCGCGGGTCTAACGAGTGGCGGTAGCGCCTGCGAAGATCCTCCGGGCGTGCGCGAGGCGAGTCCCAACAATATGTACTTGGCCTATCTCCGCGATCCCGCGGGCAATAAACTCTGCGCACTCTATCGCATACCCAACTAACGGTGGTTAGTGACCCTCGAGGGTTTAGCTTGACGCCAATACTGCGCTGCTGTTACAACCTTGATTGGTGGCGCAACTTATGACAATGCCACCACCAGTCCCCTTTCACTTGGCGTTTCCGGTGACTGATTTGGCACGCGCACGGGAATTTTATGGCGGCGTTCTTGGTTGTCGGGTGGGTCGTGAGTCGGATCGATGGGTCGACTTTAACTTTTATGGTCACCAACTGGTAGCCCAGCTGGTCGACGCTGAGCAGCAGCCGGCTGTTGCCACTAACAACGTGGATGATCACGCGGTACCGGCATCGCACTTTGGGGCGATCTTGCCGTGGCCCGATTATCCTCAACTGGTGGCGCGGTTGGAGCGCGCGGGTATTCCCTTTGCGATTGAGCCCTACGTGCGCTTTGCTGGGTGCCCCGGCGAGCAAATAACGCTGTTCGTGCGCGATCCCAGCGGTAATTATTTAGAATTTAAATCGTTTCGCGATCCGAAGATGCTGTTTGCCACTGATCTAAGTAGTGATTGATTTTAGCAGTGATTGATTTCAGCGGTGATTGATCCAGCCTAGCGAGACTTAACACCGCGTTGCACGGTTTGAACGGGTTTACAGCGGTGCGCCGACGCAGACGATTTTTAAGCTGTTGGTACAGCCTCCAACGTTGGTAATGTCGCCCTTGGTGATCAAGACTAAATCGCCGTCGACCAATGCACCGTGGTCTCTCAGAGTATCGATGATCTGCTGATTAACCTCGCTTGGAGCGAGGTGCTTGCTCTCAAAATTAATCGGGTTAACGCCTTTGTAGAGAGTGGTAATTTCGCTGGTACCGGCTTTTTGAGCCATCGCATAAATTGGGATAGACGAGTTTATTCTCGACATCAATCGCGGCGTAAATCCGGTCTCCGTTAGGCACACAATGGCGGCGATTGACTCGAGGTGATTGGCCACGTACATGGCTGCCATAGCCACCGATTCATCGATCCGTTGAAAGGTTTCGTCGATCCTGTGCTTCGAACGCTGCGCCAGCGGGTGGCGCTCGGCGCCCTCGATGATTCGAGTCATGGCTTCGACCGTCTCTATCGGATAATCGCCCACCGCAGTTTCTGCCGACAGCATCACCGCATCGGTACCATCGAGTACCGCATTGGCGACGTCGAACACCTCTGCGCGGGTTGGAATGGGTGATTTGATCATCGATTCCATCATCTGGGTGGCGGTAATAACGACTTTGTTAGCGCTGTTGGAGGTCTCGATCAGGTGCTTTTGTACCGCCACCAAGTTGGCGTCGCCAATCTCCACGCCGAGATCGCCGCGTGCCACCATGATGCCGTCGGCAGCGGCGATAATACCATCCAAGGCTACTTCGCCGATGGCCTCTGCGCGTTCGATTTTGGCGATAATGTGGGCGCTACTGCCGGCCTCGCTCAGCAGCGCGCGACTCTCTTCGATGTCGCTGGCGCAGCGTACAAAAGACACGGCTAAATAATCGCAACCCAGATCGGCGGCGGTTTTTATGTCGCGGCGATCCTTGTCGGTCAGGGCCTTAGCCGACAGTCCACCGCCGAATTTATTGATGCCTTTGTGGCTGGATAAAATGCCACCCGTCAAGGTGCGGCAAATCAGCGCCGAGGTTGTTTTCGCGGCAATCTCAAGAACAATACGGCCATCGTCCAGCAGCACTCGGTCGCCCATCGCGAAGTCATCTAAATAACCGCGCTCAATAAATACGCTGTGCTCGTCGCCAGCGGCCGGGTCGGTTGTGCTGTCGAGCCGAAACTCATCGTTGTCAGCGAGCACGATGCCCTGTTCGTCGGCGAAGCGCCCGATGCGCACTTTTGGTCCCTGCATGTCACAGAGGATGCCGATCGGCGTTTTTAAATGCGTCGCAAGGTGTCTAATTTGGCGTGCTCGCTGGCGATGCTGATCGGCATCACCATGCGAGAAATTCAGTCGAAAAACGTTTACTCCAGCGGTGATCAGTCCTTCCATAGCTTCTTTTTTATCGCTCGCAGGCCCCAGCGTTGCGACAATTTTTGTACGTCGTTTCATGGCTATGACGCCCCTGTTGGGCTGGCCAGTAGCAGCGCATTGTCGAGCATGCGGTTGGAGAACCCCCACTCGTTGTCGTACCAGGCGATGACCCTCACCAGTGAGCCATTAACCAGGGTTTGCGAAGCATCAAAATTACACGAATAAGGCGAATGGTTAAAATCGATGGATATTAACGGTTGGTCGCAGTAATCGAGCACTTGGTTGGTGTCGCTGTCGGCCGCGCTCTTCATCAGTTGATTGACCTCTTCGCAGCTGGTATCGCGACCGGCGTTAAACGTCAGGTCGACCAGCGATACATTGATCGTGGGCACGCGCACTGCCGAGCCGTTCAGTCTGCCGGCTAGTTCGGGAAGCACCTCTGAGATTGCCTTGGCGGCCCCAGTTTTTGTTGGGATCATCGATTGGGTTGCCGCGCGCGCCCGATACATATCAGTGTGATAAGAGTCGGTCAGTTGCTGGTCGTTGGTATACGCGTGGACTGTCGTCATAAAGCCCGATAGCAAACCGAGTTCTCGATGTAGGGGTTCGACCATGGGCGCTAGACAATTTGTCGTGCACGAGGCGTTTGAAACAATCCGATGTTGGCTCGATAAAATACTGTGATTAACCCCGTAGACGATGGTCGCATCGACGTCGCTGCCGGGGGCCGATATCAACACTCGCTGGGCGCCTGCCTCGAGGTGTTTGCCGGCGCTACGACGATCCGTGAATACGCCGGTGCACTCGCAGACGAGATCTATGTCCATTTGCCCCCACGGCAGTCGAGCCGGATCGCGTTCCGACAGCCACTGTATCCCTTGGTTGTCGATATAAAGTTGGTCGCCACGGCAGGCGACATCACCGGCAAATCGGCCGTGCACGCTATCGTACTTGAGTAGGTGCGCATTGACCTCGATACTGCCGAGGTCATTGATTGCAACGATTTGAATTTTGTTGCGCAATTCGCTGCGCTCATAAAGTGCGCGGACGATATTACGACCGATGCGGCCAAAACCGTTAATAGCAATTTTAATCATCAAAAACCCACAAATGTAATTAAACTACCTTTATTGTAGGGTATTTTCTCGTAGATGGCATCATATAGGTGATTTTTATTTATTTTCCTGTAAATAATTTAAATATGTGTAATTAAATTACAGGTCAGTTTTTGCGCGGCGAGTGACTCGGCTAGATACGTCCGTTCTTTATGAATTATACTGATGGGCAACGCCATTACCGACTCTCCTAAGGACTTGCGAACTATGTCAGACACAGCCATTTATCCGGTCCCCGAGCACTGGCAAAATTCTGCCTGGATTGACGCGGCGACTTATCGCGAGATGTATCGGCAATCGATCGAGGCCCCGGACGCGTTTTGGTCGCAGCAGGCGCTGCAGTTTTTGCAATGGCAACAACCCTGGCAGTCGGTCTGTGATGCCGATTTTTCGCGCGGTCGCGCGGCTTGGTTCAGCGGCGGTAAGCTCAATGTGGCGGTCAATTGCATCGACCGACACCTGCCCGAACGCGCCGCACAAACGGCCTTAATATGGGAGGGCGACGACCCGGAACAGGAACTCCATATCAGTTATGCAATGCTGCATGACAAGGTGTCGCGCTTGGGTAATCTGCTGCGTCAGCGTGGTGTCGCCAAGGGCGATCGAGTGTGTATTTATATGCCGATGATTCCCGAGGCGATCTATGCGATGTTGGCGTGCGCTCGTATTGGCGCGGTGCACTCGGTGGTATTTGGTGGATTTTCGCCGGAGGCATTAAAAGACCGCATCAACGACTCAGATTGCCGCGTAGTGATGACCGCTGACGAGGGCTTGCGCGGGGGCAAGACGGTTCCCCTAAAGGCGAATGCCGATCGTGCGCTCGAGCAGTGTGACCGCGTCCATAGTTGTATTGTGGTGCGCAGGACCGGGGCGGCCATCGCGTGGACTGACGATCGCGATATCGACTATGCATCGGCGACCGAGGCGCTGGGAGGCGTCTGCGAGGCGCAGTGGATGGATGCTGAAGATCCCTTGTTTGTGCTCTATACCTCCGGCTCTACCGGCAAGCCCAAAGGCGTAATGCACACCACTGCGGGCTATCTGTTAATGGCCGCTATGACCCACAAATACACTTTTGACTACCGCGAGGGTGATATCTACTGGTGCACGGCGGATGTCGGTTGGATTACCGGGCATAGTTATATTGTCTATGGGCCGCTGTGCAATGGTGGTACCTCAGTCGTGTTTGAGGGCGTGCCCAACTATCCTGATATGTCGCGGTTTTGGCAGGTCATCGATAAACATCAGGTGACCCAGTTTTATACCGCACCGACAGCGATTAGGGCCTTGATGGGGGGCGGTGACCAGTGGCTCGAAAATAGCTCTCGCAGTTCGCTGAAATTGCTCGGCACGGTGGGTGAACCGATCAATCCCGAAGCTTGGGAATGGTACTATCGCGTCGTTGGTCAAGAGCGTTGTCCAATCGTTGATACCTGGTGGCAGACCGAGACCGGAGCGCATATGTTGACGCCGTTGCCGGGCGCCACGGCGCTCAAACCCGGTTCGGCGAGTCAGCCATTTTTTGGCGTGCAACCATTGCTGTTAAATACCGACGGCGAAGAGGTGGTCGGCGAGGGCGAGGGATTGTTGGTGATCAAGGCGTCGTGGCCCTCGCAGATTAGATCCGTTTTTGGTGATCATCAACGTTGCATAGATACTTATTTCAGTCCATACCCCGGTTATTATTTTACCGGTGATGGGGCGCGTAGAGATGCCGATGGCGATTACTGGATAACCGGGCGAGTTGATGATGTACTCAATGTGTCTGGGCATCGCATGGGTACCGCTGAGATAGAGAGCGCTTTGGTACTCCACGAGAAGGTCTCGGAGGCGGCGGTGGTCGGTTATCCGCACGATATTAAGGGGCAGGGGATCTACTGCTTTGTAACGCCGATGGCATCCGCGCAACCGGATGATACGTTGCTGCGCGAGTTGGTAGCGCTGTGCGTCGGTGAAATAGGGCCGATCGCCAAGCCTGACGAGATTCAGTGGTCGCCGGGATTGCCAAAAACCCGGTCTGGCAAAATTATGCGGCGCATACTACGCAAGATTGCGGCAGGCGAATTAGATGATTTGGGTGACACTTCAACGCTTGCGGATCCGTCCGTTGTTGCTGAATTAGTTGAAGGCCGTCACAAAAATTAAAAATATAAACACTTAGGGCAATGTTATTGGTTGCTTTATCATGTAAAGGGGCTAAGAATAGAAATACGGTCATGGATAGACACGCTATAAAGAGAGAAAAATATGGAACCTAGCATACGTAAGCAATTATCCCGCCTGATGCGCGACAAAAAGCTGTCGCAAAGCGCGCTGTCGAGAGCCACCGGTGTCCCTCAACCGACGATTAATCGCATCTTGAGTCAGACCACGGTTGATTTGAGGCGAGACTCGGTGGTGCGGATTGCCAAATATCTGGATGTTACGCCAGAGTCGCTGTACACGTCTGGGCCAGATAAAGGCTGTGATGTGGGGAGTGCGGTAGATTCTGCCGGCGTCGACAAGGGCGATGTGATCGAAGAGATATGCCGTCGAGTGATGTCTCTGACGGCCCTACAGCGCGCCGAAGTTTTGCAGCGGTTGGTCGAGTTGGTGGTGGTCAAGTAAGCGACTGGCCACGGGCTACCGCCGGTAAAAGAATAGCCGGTCGCGCGGCAGCGACCCGCATCGATCGGTCGCAGTTATTCACGCGGCGGTACTTGCAGAAAATTGAATGACAGTGCTATTATCGCGCCTCCTACGGGGCGGCCGCGGCCTGAGATGTACCCTTTGAACCTGACCCGGATAATGCCGGCGTAGGAATAGGGTC
>CAJIZO010000040.1 GCA_905181995.1 Flavobacteriaceae bacterium TMED48 | reverse complement strand
TCGACGCAGTTCAATAAGTTACAGAGGGGATTTTGGCGTTTGATGGGGCAACCACTATAGTTTATGGTCGCAGTTTCTGATAAATCTGTTTTTTAACCGCAGTAAACAACCGAAATTTACTGCTGCTCGCATCGTGCACATGGGGTGCCAGCCGTCCCGTCTGCGGCAATCATCGGGAACCGCTGTGTTTAGGGACTCTGTTACTCGTCGGTCGACAACGAAATATCGTAAACCCCGGCTTCGCGGGCCTGATCTGAGATCTTGACGAACATCTCGGTCTTCGACTTGGGGTGCGCGCTAACCACCACTTTGGCCTCTGGCTTTTCGGCGTGCATGCGCTCGACGTTGGCCCTGACCGCGCGGATATCGATTCGACGGCCTTCGAAGCGCAACTCGTTGCTCTCCGAAATTCTAAACACGATATTGGTGTTTTCGGAATCGGGTGGGGGTTGGTCTGAGGTCGGTGGACGATCCACCTGCAGGCCGATCTCGTTGACAAACGATGCGGTGACAATAAAAAATATCAGCATAATGAACACCACGTCGAGCATAGGTGTCATGTCTATCTGTGACTCGTCTTCTTCTCTACGTCGCTTACCTAGTGCCATAACCTCTTTCCACAAAATCAGGTGATTTCGAAACAGTCGGAGCATTCTACTGAATCTTATAAAAATTACTAGTCCGGCGTCGCATTTCTATCGCACAGTGTGACACACTATACAGGGTTATCGCCGTCGAGAACCATACCCCGTTAGCCGCTATCCACCGAGCCACCACTGCCGAGTTGCCAATGCCAGAATTACCCGAAGTCGAAACCACCCTTCGAGGGATATCGCCCTGGCTCAAAGGCGCGCAAATTGCCAGCATTGTCGTCCGCCAACCCTCTCTGCGTTGGCCGGTAACCGCAGATATTGGCGAGCGGGTTGCGGGTCAGACAATCGTCGACCTGTCGCGGCGAGCCAAGTACTTGCGGCTGCAGTTAGAGCGCGGTTCGATGTTGGTGCACCTCGGTATGAGCGGCAGCGTGCGCATCGTCGCCAGCGGCGATGTGTGGCGCAAACACGACCACATCGAACTGCAGATCACCTCGGGGCGGGCGCTGAGATACCACGATCCCCGTCGCTTTGGCAGTTGGCTGTGGTCCGCTGAAGAGCACTGGCAACTGCGCAACCTCGGCCCGGAACCGCTCTCTGATCGCTTTGACGGCGACCATCTATACGCGCTCGCGCAGCGGCGCAAAGTCGCGGTTAAGCCCTTTATCATGACCAATGCGGTGGTTGTTGGGGTGGGTAATATCTATGCCTCAGAGGCGCTTTTTATGAGCGGAATCCGCCCAGATCGGAGCGCCGGGCGCATTTCGCTAGCGCGTTATCGGCAATTGGCGGACAATATTAAGGTGGTTTTGGCGCGGGCCATCGAGCAGGGCGGCACCACCTTGCGAGATTTTGTCAACAGCAGCGGCGAACCGGGGTATTTCCAACAGCAGCTGTTGGTCTATGGTCGCGCGGGTCAGCCCTGCGTCAATTGCAGCGGCGTGTTGCGCGAACAGCGCCTCGGTCAGCGCAGTTCAGTGTATTGCGCCGCCTGCCAACGCTGACTAGGCTCGATTGAACTTTTTCAATAGTGCCGCGACAACGTTGGCTGGGACAAACTTGGAAACGTCACCGTCGAGCGAGGAAATCTCTCTGACCAGAGACGATGAAATATAGGAGAAGGGTTCTGCCGGGGTCAAAAATACGCTCTCCACGTCTGGCGACAGCGCACGGTTCATGTTCGCCAACTGAAACTCGTATTCAAAGTCAGACACCGCACGCAGCCCTCTAAGCACGCCGTCGGCATCGCAATCTTTGACAAAGTTGACTAACAGGTAATCGAAACCACGAATTTCCACGTTGTCGAGGTGCGCCAATGCATCGCTGGCAAGTTGTTGGCGCTCGTCGATGTCAAACAATGGACTCTTGCGCTGACTGGTGGCGATCGCCACGATAATGTGGTCGAACAGTCGCGAGGCTCGCTCAACGAGATCGATGTGCCCATTGGTAATGGGGTCGAACGTACCTGGGTAGACAATCTTTCGCATAGCATAGACCTCATCTAACGTGGCGAGCGCGCATCTTACTTAAATTATGAGGGCGGCTCAATGCGCTTATAAAGTCGGCTGTCGACATCGCCGTTGATTTGTTGCCGCCATAACTGCCAGTTTGTCGGCGGGTAAAAACCCTCGTTGTCCTTGGGTAGCTCGACATACATCATCGCATTGTCGGCTAACCAGTCATACTGCTCTAATTTGTGGCATGCCTCTGAGCTGCAGTTTAGCGCGAACGGCGGATCGATAAAGACCACATCCATCGGTCGCGCTGGCGGCGTTTTAAGCAGTTCTAGACTGTCGCCACACCGGCATAGCACTTGCTCGGCACGCAGCTGTTGGGCATTGTACGCCAGCCATTCAAGCGCGAGCGGGTGATTGTCGATGGCGATACAGGTCGCTGCACCGCGCGATGCCGCCTCGAAGGTCAGGGCTCCGCTGCCAGCGAATAAATCGGCGCAGTGCGCGCCGCGAATGTCCGCGCCGAGCCAATTAAACAAGCGCTCGCGGCCACGATTGCCGGTCGGTCGCAATCCCGGCGTGGGCGCAAATAGCACCTGCCTACTGCGCCATTGCCCAGCGATTATTTTCAGCTTGCTGGCGCGTTTGAGATCGCCCGAGGAAAGTTTATTCGGCAATATAGGCGTCCTAGCGGTTTAGTTTTGTCACTTTTGACGGGGTTAGTGATAGGATACAGCAAATTTTACTGCGCTTAATAATATTGCTGTGTCCGACATCTCTGAAGAATCTGAAGCTGCTACTTCGACGCCGAAAAAATCGTTTCTAGACCGATTTAGATCAGCGCCAACGCCCACTGCCGCGCCCTCGCTGGCGGCGCGTATGCGCGGTGCGCTATCGCGCAGTGGCCAGGGTTTGGCGGATTTGTTTCTCGGCGCCAAGGTCATTGACGATGCATTGCTGGAAGAGTTGGAGGCGGCGCTGTTGATGGCCGATGTCGGCGTTGCCACCAGTGAAAAAATTATTCGCCAATTGACCGAAGCGTTGGATCGCCGAGAGTTGGCCGATGTCGATGCGGCTCGCGCGGTGCTCGAAGACATATTGATCGATATTTTGCGCGTATGTGAGCAACCCCTGGTGCTCGAGGAACTGCCCAAGCCGGCGGTTATTTTGATGGTCGGTGTTAACGGTGTAGGCAAGACCACGACCATTGGCAAACTCTGCGGCCTATTAAAAGCGCGCGGGCTGTCGACGGTGCTCGCCGCGGGTGATACCTTTCGCGCCGCTGCCGTCGAGCAATTGCAGAGCTGGGGGCAGCGCCATGGAGTGACGGTGGTGGCGCAACACGCCGGCGCCGACAGCGCCTCGGTGGTCTACGATGCCTTGCAATCGGCGCAGGCTAAGGGTATTGATGTGGTGATTGCGGATACCGCTGGACGCTTGCACAACAAGAGCAACCTGATGGAGGAACTTGCCAAGGTCATTCGGGTGATGGCTAAACTCGACCCATCGGCACCCCACGAAGTACTGTTGGTGCTGGACGCCGCGACGGGTCAAAATGCATTGGCACAGATGAAGGAATTCCGCGCGGTAGCGGGAGTCACTGGCATCGTTTTGACCAAACTCGATGGTACCGCCAAGGGTGGTGTTATTTTTGCCCTGGCCGATCAGTATGGCTTGCCGGTGCGCTATATTGGCGTCGGTGAAGGGGTCGATGATCTGCAACCCTTTGTGGCTCGCGACTTTGTCCAAGCGCTGCTGTCGAACGCCAGCGCCGGGAGTACCGGTCGATGATTGAATTTGAAAATTTAAGCAAGCGTTACGATACCGGCTACGAGGCGCTCAGCGATGTTAGCTTCCATATGGGTGCCGGGGAAATGGCATTTTTAACCGGTCGTTCCGGCGCGGGCAAGAGCACCTTGCTCAAGCTCTTAATGCTGATGGAACGGCCTACGTCTGGGCACTTATACATCAATGGCACTAACCTCAATCAGTTGAGCAAGGCGCAGGTGCCGACCTATCGACGGCAGTTGGGGGTGGTGTTTCAAAATCACCGACTATTGATGGATCGCTCGCTCTACGACAACGTTGCGCTGCCGCTGCAGGTTTCCGGTTATCCGCGGGCCGAGATGGGTCGGCGTGTGCGCGCGGCGCTCGACAGCGTGGGTCTTCTCGAGCGCGAGCTGTTAAAGCCGGCGGAGCTGTCTGGCGGTGAGCAGCAGCGCGTCGGCATCGCTCGCGCGATTGTGCACAAGCCGAGGATATTGCTCGCCGACGAGCCAACCGGTAATTTGGACCCGCAGTTGTCGGCCGAGATCATGGCGCTCTTTAGGCGCTTTCAAACCGTCGGGGTGACCGTGTTGATCGCCACCCACGATGTTTCGTTGATCAATCGGATGCGGCTACGTATCCTTCGTCTGGACGATGGAACCCTCGCCGAGGATAGTGGAAAGCGTGAAAAAGACCCAGAGTAAAGGCCGCGATAGTGCCCCGCGCGGAGCCAGCGGCAACGCTCTGGCACCAGGGGATCGCTGGCGCGGAGAAATTGCCAACCATCGATTGACGCTGTTTCAATCGCTGCGAGATATGGCCACCGAACCGCTGCAGACCATTATGACGGTGTTGGTGATCGCTATTGCGCTGGCCTTGCCGGGCGCACTGTACCTCGCGGTTGAGAATCTCGAGCGACTCAGTGGCAACGTCGAGGCCTCCACTCAGATCACGGTATTTGTCGAGATGGATGCCAGCGAGACGGTGATCGCAACGCTCGACAGTCGCTTGCAAACGTTGTCGGGTGTCGGTTTGATTACCTTTATCTCGCCCGATCAGGCGCTCGAGGAGTTTCAGGCGCTGTCGGGTTTTGGTCGGGCGCTCGATTACCTTGCTGATAGTCCACTTCCCGCGGTATTTGTTGTGCAGCCGGACAGTGTCGACCTGGCGCGCGCCGGTCTTATTGCCGAGCAAATAGACCAATTTGCCGGCGTCGATCAAGTGCAGGTCGACATGCAGTGGTTACAGCGGCTGAGATCCATGCTTGAGATTGGTGAAAAGTTGATCACCGCGCTGGGCATTACCTTGGCGCTGGGAGTGCTGTTAGCGGTGGCCAACACCATTCGGTTAGCGATTCAAAGCCGTACCGATGAAATCATCGTCATTCGATTGGTCGGTGGTACCGATGCCTATGTGCGTCGACCATTCCTCTATACGGGCGTGGTATTTGGTTTTTTTGGTGGGTTGGTGGCGGTGATTTTTTTGTCGCTATTGGTGGTCTGGTTAAATCGTTCGATCGAAGTTTTGGCGAGTTTATACGAGAGTCGTTTTGTGCTTCACGGCCTGGGTTTGGCAAGTTTTTCTAGTGTACTTGGCGGTGGGGCAATGCTTGGGTTGCTCGGTGCTTGGTTGGCGGTTCAGAAACATCTTAAAGGCATTGAACCCTAATAGAATCAACCACGTAAAATGATTCCACTGGTGCGGTTGGCTGTGCTAAAATACACGCCCGAATTTCTTAAGACAAACTTTTTTTGGAGGAAGATCAGTGACTAAAGCTGTTATTTCCATGGACTGGATGACCCCCGGAGCCAACTTGAATGCCTACATTCAGGGTGCTTCTGCCGTGCCGATCTTGTCGGCCGATGAAGAGCGAGCGCTGGGTGAGTCCCTCTACTACCAAGAAGATTTAGACGCTGCCAGAAGGCTGGTTCTATCGCATCTGCGATTTGTGGTGCACATAGCGCGTTCTTACAGCGGTTATGGGTTGCCTCTTGCCGACCTGATCCAAGAGGGTAATGTCGGTTTGATGAAAGCGGTTAGGCGCTTCAATCCTGAAAAGGGGGTGCGCATGGTGTCCTTTGCGGTGCATTGGATTAAAGCCGAGATTCACGAGTTTATTCTGCGCAACTGGCGAATCGTCAAAGTCGCCACCACCAAGGCGCAGCGCAAGTTGTTTTTTAACCTGCGCAGCGCTAAAAAAAGTCTGCAATGGTTAAATGATCAAGAAGCTCACGCGGTTGCCGAAGATCTTGGCGTGGCGGTTAAAGACGTGCGAGAAATGGAGATGCGATTGGCCGTTCGCGACCCGGCGTTTGACGCCTCCGCTGACGACGACGACGAGGGTGCGCCAGTGGCGCCGGTATACTACCTCGAAGATCGCGCTGCCGATCCGGCGAGAATTGTTGAAAAAAATCAGTTTAACGCCGACAACAGTTCGCGCTTGGGGGTCGCTGTTGCGAGCCTCGACGATCGTAGTCGCGATATCATCCAACGGCGTTGGTTAGACGATACCAAGTCGACATTGCACGACCTTGCCGGAGAGTACGGTGTCTCTGCAGAGCGTATACGGCAGTTGGAAAAAAACGCCATGAACCGTGTTCGCGGATTGATGCAGGCCGAATAACACGGGCCAAACCATGGTGGCGACCTGCCTTTCGTTATGAGTAAACCCCTTTGGATTAGACTAGTCGCGGTCAGTGGTGCGCTATTGGTGCTGCTGGGTGCTTTTGCGGCCCACGGGCTCGATGATCATTTGACCCTCGCGCAACGCGCTACTTACGATACCGCGGTGTTCTATCACGCGGTGCATACCTTGGCTTTACTCGGCGTGCTCAATCTCACCATCGATAGCCGTTGGCTAGTCCGTTCAGCGTGGTGCTTTGCGATTGGCATCGTGCTTTTTTCGGGTTCGCTCTACGCCCTCGCGGTCACCGGTATTAGCCCGCTAGGTATGATTACTCCGTTTGGCGGTGTTGCCTTTATTCTCGGCTGGCTGTTACTGCTCCCGGCAACGTTGACCGAGTAGATGGAAATAAAACCTGAATACCGTAAAAAATCCATTCGTAGTTACGTGGTGCGCGCGGGTCGCATGACCCCCGCACAGCGCCAGGCGTTTGACGGCGGTTGGTCGCGCTACGGTCTGAAACTGTGCGATGGAGCCCTGGATGCCGAACGCGAGTTTGGTGCGAAGGCTCCGCTGATCGTCGAGATTGGCTTTGGTATGGGCGATTCTCTGTTACAAATGGCGCAGGCGGCTCCCGATTGTCAGTTCGTTGGCATCGAGGTTCATCCACCTGGGGTCGGTAGCCTGATGAACGCGGCTGCGGCCGTCGAAGTTGACAATTTACGGCTTTATTTGGCAGACGCCACCGATGTGATGCGCGAGTGCATCGGCGCGCAATCGGTGGATCGCTTGCAGTTGTATTTTCCCGATCCATGGCACAAAAAAAAGCACAACAAACGCCGCATTGTGCAGCCCGATTTTGTGCAAATGGTGCGCAGTAGATTGCGCTTGGGTGGCGTTTTTCACATGGCTACCGACTGGCAACCCTACGCCGAACAAATGCTTGAGACGATGCAGCAGGCCGACGGTTTTAGCAATTGCGCCGTCAGCGACTATGCGCCAAAACCAGATTATCGGCCACTCACAAAATTTGAGCGTCGCGGTGCGCGCCTCGGGCACGGGGTATGGGATCTATTGTTTGAAAGATGCTCTTAGGGCATCCATTGGAGCGGCGCAAACGGGCACTCGCCGGCTGACAAAATGCCGTTCGATCAGTCGTCAGCGGCGGATAAATAGCATACACTATCGCGTCGAATGCGGCGGCGAACTGAAGGCGTCGTTACATTGACACGATCTGGCGATATTTGATTACCCACAAGGAGCAACACATGCACAGCGTTAAATTATATTCACTCGGCGTATTACTGTTATTGGGCGCCTGCGATCAGGTAAAGACCGAGACGCCGATGACACCCGACGCGCAGCCTGCGAGTCTGGAAACCCAGGGCCAAAAAATCAGTTACCTTTTTGGCATGGACAATGCGCGAAATATTAAAGCGATGGAGATCGATTTTGATGACGAGGCTTTTCAGCGTGGTTTTAGCGACGGTTTATCGGACGCTGAACCGCAGTTAAACGAAGAGCAGATTGCCGCTGTGGTCAAGGCATTCGAAGCGCAAATGATGGCTAAGCGCGACGCCCAGCAAAAAGAGCAGGAAGAAGCCAGCGCCCTGCAAGCGGACAGTAACGGCACCGAAGGCGCCGAATTCCTGGCCGCCAACCAAGCCAAAGAGGGCGTAGTGACCACCGACAGTGGTCTTCAGTATAAAGTTATCACCGCCGGCAGCGGCGCCAAGCCGACCAGCGATAGCACCGTCGAAGTTCACTACGCGGGGCGCTTGCTCGATGGGACTGAATTTGATAGTTCGATCAAGCGTGGTGTGCCTGCTGAATTTGGTGTTACCCAAGTGATTCCGGGCTGGACAGAGGCTCTACAGCTGATGTCTGAAGGTGCCACCTGGGAGCTCTACATACCCGCCGAACTCGCTTATGGCCCGGTTGGTCAAGGGCCCATAGGCCCAAATCAAGTACTCATTTTTGAAGTGCAGTTGCTGCAGGCGAACGCGCCGGACGAATCCTAGCAGTGAATCCTAGTAGTGAATCCACAGCGTGCCAGCCGTCTGGGCTTGCGCGCTGCTTGGATTTCCGGATTAAAATGCCGGATTAACTAGTGGTGACAGGGGGCGTGGTTTGCTCGCTGTCGACGCGCGAATGATCCAGCAACGCGATGACTTGATCTTCTAATTCAAAGCGTTGTGCCATCTCCTCTCCAAGCGACGACAAATCTTTCGCGAGCGCCTCGAGGTCGTCAATCGCCAGATACTTATCGTTGAAATCAAGCATTTTGTCGGTCGATTGTTGAATAGCATCAAACAGTTCAGAACTCTGTTTTTGGCTGACAGAATCGTCGAACACTGAGTCCTTCGATAGCTGCTCAAACACCTCGAAGTGCACCAGTGACAAATAGTCGATCATCGACTGGCAAAACTCTTGTACCGAGGCACCGTGCAGGCTGTTCTCTGCGCTGAAGCTTTTGATGTTGGCGAGATCGCCATACTTTGCTAACAGCGCGCGCCGCTGCCCGAGCCAGTGCTCGACAATGGTGTCAATACGCTCCCAAAGGTCGTTTTTCGATAGCTCTTTATCCACGTTGCCACTCCCACTGTAACCTATCGCGCAGAGAATATTATATTGGCTTGCTGCTTGCAACCGGCACGCCGGTTGCATCATCCCACGCAGTACTTCAATCAGTGCCTGTCACCCCGCGTTATGAACAGGTTTTTATGGCGTCTACCGGCGCTGGCATCGCTAGTTGGCCGAGCGCTGCGTGTTATAGGCACCGGTTTAGGCTGGTTGCGCCACACGGCGTATCACGGCTTGCGCGGTGGCCGGCTATTTCAATCCTTGCGCAATAGTTGCAACAGGCCGACAGCCAGTAGCAGACTGCAATTCACCAGCACCCATGCCGGTATACTGAGCCCGAGAAATTGCCATTGGGTCTCGGCGCAGTTACCGTCGCCGCGCACCAGCATAGCAATCACTTCAAAGGTCGAGAAGGCCTCGAATAAGTAATCTACCGGTGGTCCGCAGGTCGGTATTTGATTGGCGCTTAGACCCTGTAGCCAGAGCTGTTTCATGGCAAAATAACTGCCGCCCATGGCCGTCACGCAACTGCCCCCGGCGTACCAACGGCGACCGATAAGCGCTGGGTTGTGGATCGCTGCAAGGGCGAATAGCAGTCCGCAACCGATAACGAAAAATCGTTGGGTGACGCATAGGTAGCAAGGTTCCAGTCCAAGGTGACCCTGCAAATAAACCAGTGCGAAGAGTCCCAAAAGACAACAGGCAGCCGCGCTGGCGACATTCACACTGCGATAACTAAAATAATTCATCATCGATTTTTCGTCCCGTCGAGTTATTGGCGATAGTAGTCGGCGAGGTAGCGCGCAAATGTTAGCTGATCGCCATCCTCGATGAGCCGTTGTTGTTGCAGCGACTGCTCGGCCATTTGCCGGTATCTATCGAGCGTTGCTGCGCTCGGTTGTCGCTCCCTGTAATGGTCTGCGTGTTGACGAGCCATGCGCATGGCAAAGGCATGGTAGCTTTCTTGGCGAGTATTCATCGCCTCGAGTATCATTGCCGAGGGGGTTTTGTTGGGGTGCTCGAGGCGCTCTGTCATTGCATCCAACGCTTGGGTATAGTCGTGCCCTCCATGCGCGCGATCCAGCAGCGCGGCCACCGGAGCAATCTCTGCGAGGGTCTCCCGGCCCCACTCAACTAGCGGCTGGGTGTCGTTGTCGCGCTGCAACAACAAACCGGGTTGGCGACCCCGATTGACGCTTGCCGTTTGATTATGATCGATGTCTTGCTGCTCTGCATCGCTCGATGTGGCGCTTTCCGAGAGCAGGCAAAACAGCAAAAAACTGTCTAGAAAGCGAATGCTCGGCAGGTCGATGCCATGCGCGGCAAAGGGATTCAGATCGAGGCAGCGCACCTCGACATATTCGATCCCGCGATCTTGCAGAGCATGCAGCGGCGGCTCGCCCGATTCGGTGGTTCGCTTGGGCCGGATAGCACTGTAGAACTCATTTTCAATCTGCAACAAATGGGTGTTTAACTGACGATAATTTTGCTGTCGGTCTCGTAGGCCGATGGCCTGGTAGGGGGCGTAGGGCATATCCAGTGCGCTGCGCAGATTGGTGACATAGCTGTGCATGTCGTTGTAGTTGATTGCCAACGTGCTTTGGGCATCGCTTTGGTAGCCAAGACCACCCATTCGCAGTGATGTTGCATAGGGGGCGTACAAACTCTCGGGGTCACCTTCCAGCGGCGCCAAATTATGCGGCTTATGTTGCACGAAACTTCGGCACACAGCCGGTGTCGCACCCAGTAGATAGTGCAGTAGCCAGGATAGACGTCGAAAATTGCGAATCAGTCCAAAGTAGCCGGAGGTCTTGTAATCTTGCAGCGATAGCGGACTTTGGCTAGACGCTCGAAGGTGTTCCCAGAGCGCGTCGGAAATCGAAAAATTGTAGTGAATACCGGCAATGGTTTGCATCGAGCGACCATAGCGGTGTCCCAACCCGGTTCGATAGATGCTCTTCATCTGGCCGATATTGGATCGCCCAAAGTGGGCGATCGGGATTTGTTCATCGTCGCCGAGCTTACAAGGCATGCTGCTGACCCATAATAGCTCGTTGTTTAATTGGCTGTAGGTGAAGCTCTGGATGTCGTCGAGTTCGTCGATGACCGTTGCTATCGAGCGTGACGGTGCGGTGATGAACTCCAAAAGCGCTTCAGAAAAATCAGTCGTGATCGAGGGGTGCGTCAAAGCTGAACCAAGCGCCGCTGGATGCTGGCGCTGCGACAGGCGTCCATCGGGGGCGACTCTCAGGCTTTCCTTCTCAATACCGCGGCTGACCTCTAACAATAACTTGTTGGTCGCCGGCTGCGCCAGGCGCATTAAATGATCCTTTAGAGGCACTGTGATATCCATTCCGAGGGAGCGCCGCTAAAAGTTGCAACTGCCCAGAGGTTGATTGTTTGCCGACACCCAGCTAGCCCAACGCGGCCTGTAATAGTGGCCGGTTACCAGCGTTACTTTTTATCCTGTCGTCAGCCCCGTCGTTGTCGTGCCGCGACATGCGCACTGTGCGCGCAAAAGCAGTCCTCGCGCGGGGATTCTACCCTATTTTTATGGAGATAAAAACGTCCTTTGAAGGCCCTTAAAGGGTTCAGGTTGGCGTTATAGTGAGCATTGTAAATTCTGCCAGGGGTGTTGTTAAAGCGCGCATTTTGCGCCTGGCAGTTATGCTTTAGCGACAGTGAGCTTTGTAGACGCATGGAGCAATTTGTCGTCAGCGCTTGAGAGACGACGGTGGCGCGTCAAAACCCCGTCGATACCAAGGCATTGACCATCGCTGTCCCGGTTTCAGCATAATCTGATGATCAGGATGTTTGCGTTGGGTGCTGTACTTGAGCGTATGCTTAGAGGCGTTTTTTTCGCAACCAAGTCACATTGGTTGTTAGCCAGGCGATAAACCGCTGGATAAATTCTGGCTCGCGATAAAAAATCCAGGTTAACACGGCCGCGTTTAACAGCCCCATAAACATGAAAAACTCGGGAATCGTCAAGCCGAGGAGTGTTAGGCAGGCCAAGCCGAGTAGGCTACCTGAAATCATAAACACGGCGTTCATGATATTGTTGGCCGCGATCACTCGAGCGCGTTGCCGACTGTCGGTTCGCGCTTGAACCATGGCGTAGAGAGGAACGATAAAAAAGCCGCCAAAAAGCCCGATACAGACTAGGTCTAACAGTATATGCAGACCCGCCCAAAGACCGATAAATTGCATTGCGGGGATCGGCGCCAGGAGCGCGAGGGTGGTTTGGTAGTTGTTTGCCGCGAGGTATAAATCGATACTGAATACGCTTAACCCAAGGGCACCGAGGGGAATAATCCCCGGTTCCACCCGATTGCCAGATAACTTACTGCACAGTAGGCAACCAGTGGCAACACCGACAATGAACGCCGCTAAAAGCACCGAGATGAGTTGCGGCTCGCCGTTTAAAATAGCCACCGCGAAATTGGGTACTTGGGTAAGAATACAGCCGCCAAACAGCCAAAACCAAGAGATGCCGAGCACGCAATAGAAGACCGTCGGGTCTTGCCGGGTCAAGGCAAAATTGTCGATCGTGTCGCGCACTGGGTTCCAGGTCATTTCGGCGGTTTCAGTCGCAGGAGCCTCTGGGATGCCGCGGCTGCACAGCCAACCGATGATGGCGGCAGCGACGGTCGCCGCGCCTAAATAGTAGCGCCCATCGGGCACTGTCACCATCCAACTGCCGACCAGCGTTCCGAGCAGAATGGATACAAAGGTTCCCATGCCGACTTGGGCATTGCCGGCGAGCAGTTCACTGCTATGCAAATGCTGCGGAATAATGGCATATTTAAGGGGGCCAAAAAAGCTTGATTGTATGCCGAGCAAGAACAAAATGCCGAGCATTAGGTATAAATTTAAACTGTACAGAGCGTAACAACCCGCCAGCATGATCAAAATTTCCGCCAATTTGACGCGGCGTATGAGCATCGCTTTGTCGAATCGGTCGGCAAGCTGGCCGGCGGTGGTTGAGAACAATAAATATGGCAGGATAAACAGGCCGACGGCCAAATTGGTGATGAAGTTAACGCTGTTACCCGCCAGCGACACTACTTGACTGACGATAATCACCAACAGTGCATTTTTGAATAAATTGTCGTTTAAAGCGCCTAAGAATTGGGTGGCGAAGAGCGGCGCAAAACGTTTTTTTGTCAGCAATTCAAACTGGCTTGTTTGGCTTTTAATGGTCTACCCCACGACTTTTTACTGTTTGTTATGGATCCCGAGTGAATCCCATATTTGATCGATGCGCGTTTCGACATCGCGGTCCATTTCGATCGGCGCACCCCATTCGCGGTCTGTTTCTCCGGGCATTTTATTGGTCGCATCCAAGCCCATTTTCGATCCCAGACCCGAAACTGGAGAAGCAAAGTCGAGATAGTCGATCGGCGTGTTATCCACCAACAGTGTGTCTCTGCTGGGATCCATACGCGTGGTCATGGCCCAAATAACGTCGTTCCACTGGCGTATATCGATGTCGTCGTCGGTGACGATGACAAATTTGGTGTACATAAACTGCCGCAAAAACGACCACACCCCCATCATCACGCGCTTGGCGTGTCCGGGGTATTGTTTTTTCATACTGACCACCGCCAACCGGTATGAGCAGCCCTCGGGCGGTAGATAAAAATCGACAATCTCTGGGAATTGCTTCTGTAAAATCGGCACGAACACCTCGTTTAACGCCACCCCCAGAATGGCCGGTTCATCCGGTGGTCTGCCAGTGTAGGTGCTGTGATAGATCGGTTGCTTTCGATGGGTGATACGATCGATGGTAAATACCGGGAAGCGTTCGACTTCATTGTAGTAACCGGTGTGGTCGCCAAAGGGTCCCTCTTCGGCGGTTTCACCTGGATGCAAGTGCCCCTCCAAAATGTATTCGGCGCTGGCGGGAACCTGCAGATCGCTACCCAGACAGGTGGTGACGCGGGTTTTTTCCCCGCGTAACAGGCCGGCAAAGGCATATTCCGACAGCGTATCGGGCACTGGGGTGACTGCGCCTAGCGTGGTTGCGGGGTCGGCGCCTAGAGCCACGGCCACTGGATAGGGTTTATCTGGGTATTTTTGACACCATTCTCGGTAGTCGAGCGCTCCGCCTCTATGCGCTAGCCAGCGCATAATGAGTTTGTTTTTGGCGATTTTCTGCATGCGGTAAATGCCGAGGTTTTGTCGTGCTTTGGCGGGTCCTCGGGTGATTGCCAGCGCCCAAGTCACCAGCGGTGCTACGTCGCCCGGCCAGCAGGTCTGAATTGGCAGGCGATCTAAATCCACCGCATCGCCCTCCAGTACGACTTCTTGGCAGGGGGCATGCTTAACCAGTTTGACTGGCATGTTGAGCACCTGCTTAAAATCATGACGCTTTTGCCAGAGATCTAGCAGACTCTTGGGTGGATCGGGTTCTTTCAGAAAAGCTAGCAGTACGCCGATATCGCGCAGTCCTTGTAGGTTTTCTTCGCCCATCCCCATAGCCACTCGCTCGGGCGTGCCGAACAGGTTGCAGAGCACCGGCACATTGTAGCCCTTGGGATTTTCGAACAACAGCGCAGGGCCACCAGCGCGCAGGGTGCGATCGCTGATTTCGGTCATTTCCAAATAGGGGTCTATCGGTTGGCTGATTCGCACCAACTCTCCGCGCTGTTCGAGGAAGTCTATAAATTCTCGTAAGTCAGCGTATTTCATAGGCCTACCCTTGGGCTTTTGGCGTTATTCAGATGTGGCGCTAAGAACTATGCTTCCAGCACCGTGCCAAGGCGCACTCTACTTACGTTTCATGGCACCAAAAAATTCGTGGTTATCTTTAAAGCCCTTGAGTTTTTCGACCATAAACTCAGCCGCAGTCAGGTCTTCCATATCGTGCAGCAGTTTTCTCAAGATCCAAATTCGTTGCAGTTCGGCTTCTTCGATCAACAGGTCTTCTCGACGGGTACCAGAGCGACGGATGTTGATCGCAGGGTAGACGCGTTTTTCAGAAATTTTACGGTCTAAGTGCAACTCCATGTTGCCGGTACTTTTAAATTCTTCGTAGATCACTTCGTCCATTTTAGAACCGGTGTCGACCAGTGCCGTGGCGATAATTGTCAGGCTGCCGCCGTGCTCAATATTTCTCGCGGCACCAAAAAATCGCTTGGGTTTTTCCAGCGCGTGGGCGTCGACACCCCCAGTAAGAACTTTCCCCGAGGAGGGTATCACGGTGTTGTAGGCGCGCGCCAAACGGGTGATCGAATCGAGCAGTATGACCACATCCTTTTTGTGTTCGACCAGCCGCTTGGCCTTTTCGATCACCATTTCGGCTACCTGAACGTGTCGTGTTGGCGGCTCATCAAAGGTTGAGGCGATCACTTCGCCGCGAACCGTACGCTGCATCTCGGTGACTTCTTCGGGCCGCTCATCGATCAGCAGCACAATGATATAGCAGTCTGGGTTGTTGCGAATAATTGATTGCGCTATGTGTTGCATCATGATGGTCTTGCCGGCCTTGGGCGGCGCAACAATCAGACCCCGCTGACCACGTCCGATAGGGGCGATCAGGTCGATAATTCGGCCAGTTAAGTCTTCGGTAGACCCATTGCCAGACTCCAGCGTGAGGCGGTCGTCTGGGAACAGCGGCGTAAGGTTCTCGAATAAAATCTTATTGCGTACATTCTCCGGTGCATCGTAGTTTATTTCGTCGACTTTGAGCATCGCAAAATAACGTTCACCGTCTTTTGGCGGACGGATTTTTCCCGCGATGGCATCGCCAGTGCGGAGGTTAAAACGTCTGATTTGGCTCGGTGAAACATAGATGTCGTCGGGGCCAGCAAGATAGGAAGAGCCGGCGGAACGCAAAAAACCAAAGCCATCGGGGAGTATCTCTAAAACGCCATTGCCATAGATATCCTCACCGCCTTTTGCGTGGCGCTTGAGCATAGAGAAAATGATGTCTTGCTTGCGAGATCTTGCAAGGTTGTCGAGTCCCATAGACTCGGCGAGTTCGATAAGTCCAGCAATGGGTTTAATTTTTAATTCGGATAAGTTCATAGGATGGTTTTTCGCTTTTTCGGGCGCACCGGACGGGCTGCCACGTATATTTTCTAGTCGAGAAAGTAGGTGTGTTTTAACTTAGGAAGCCATGCATCGATTCGTGCATGGCTTTAGAAGACGCTTGTTTAATTTTGAGTATAGCCGCACCGCAACAAAGCGCAAGGTATTTTTTGGTCGCAACAATAGTGGCGGTCGATTTTTAAACGAAACTGTCGACGAACTCCACCAGTTGAGATTTTGATAGTGCGCCGACCTTGGTGGCTTCGATACTACCGTTTTTAAACACCAATAGCGTGGGTATCCCGCGTACATTGTACTTGGCGGCAGTCTCGGGATTGCTGTCGACGTCTATCTTGCAGACTTTTATACGGCCCGCATATTCATCCGAAAGCTCTTCGAGCAATGGCGCAATCATCTTGCAAGGTCCACACCAAGCCGCCCAAAAATCAATCAGCGCGGGTATCTCTGATTGCAGGACATCGCTCTCAAAACTGGTGTCAGTAACATGGACAAGATTGTCGCTCATAGTGTTTGGCCTCTGATTGGGGGTTGATTAAATAAATAGCTCTAAGCGAGAATAATAGCATTAGCGCAGACGAGCCGACAATTGTTATCGCCAATATTCGCATGGCTACAGCGGGATTTGGTGCTGGTGCTGTAGATGGGAGTAACGCCTACGCTGCGATAGTCCCTTTTGCGCCTAGGCAAAGCGTTGCAGCAGCGTGTTTAGAAATTGATAGCCCAGTGGCGAGGCGGCTATCCGTTGTGGGTCGGTGACCAACAGACCTTGAGACTGGAGTTGCCGCAATGGCTTGGCGATGCTGTCGTTGTCGAGGCCGGTCCTCGCGGCAAAGTAATCGGTCGGGACACCGTTTTTTAAACGCAGCGCATTCATCATAAATTCCATCGGGCGCTCGACGAGGGGAATGACCTTATAGCGGTTTTCCGCGTCCTGTTTTTGGGCTAAATAATGCGTCGGTTGACGGGTTTTCTGGCTGCGGACCAAGGTCTTTTCTGCAGCTATAGTGATCTTGCCATGAGCGCCGGCCCCGATCCCCAAATAATCGCCAAATTCCCAATAATTAACGTTGTGTCGAGCGACTTGGTTGGCTTTGGCAAAGGCCGAGACCTCGTACTGCTGAAACCCTTGCTCGGCGAGTAAGTTCATGCCCGAAGCTTGGATGTCGGCGAGTCTATCGTCCGATGGCAGCGGTGGCGGTTGACTAAAAAACGCCGTATTCGGCTCGATTGTCAGTTGGTACCAGGAGATGTGTTCGACCCCTGCATCGATGGCGGTGCGCAGGTCATTGATTGCTTGGGCTGCGCTCTGTTGCTCGAGGCCGTGCATTAAATCGATATTGATGCGCGCAAAGTTAGCCATTGTTGCCGCCTCGATGGCACGTTGCGCCTGATGACCGTCGTGTACCCGCCCAAGCCGTTTGAGATGTTGATCGCCAAAACTTTGAATGCCGATAGATAGCCGATTGACGCCGGCCTTGCGATAGTCATTAAAACGCGCTTGCTCGGCGCTGCCGGGATTGGCCTCAAGGGTAATTTCGATTGCATCGCAGAAGCCGATGAGGCGCTCGGCAGCCTCAATAATGCGGCCGATAGCGCGGCCTGAAAACAGGCTTGGGGTCCCGCCGCCAAAAAAGATCGAGTGTAATTTACGACCCTGTACCCAGCCCAATTGTTGTTTTAAATCGTTAATCAATGCATCGACATAGGCTGTTTCTGGGATTGCGTCGCTGCTGACGTGGGAATTAAAGTCGCAATAGGGACATTTTTTGATGCACCAAGGGATGTGCACATAGAGCCCCAGGGGCGGTAAAGCAAGGGTCGCCAGTGGCTTGTTTAAAGCCGTTGTCACGATGATTGAATGGCACCTAGGTGGGTGTTACCAAGGGCATCCAGCAATTGTTTCATCGCTTGGCCGCGATGACTGATGCGATTTTTGACCGTCGCCGACAATTCGGATGCGCGGCGGCCATCGGCGTCGACAATAAACAGCGGGTCGTAGCCAAAACCCCCATCTCCGAGCGGTTGCAGCGCTATTCTACCCTCCCATTGGGCCTGACATATCAGCGGGGTGGGGTCGAGCGCATGGCGCATATAGACGATGACCGTGTGGTAGCGCGCGGTGCGCTCTGCCATGGCAACGCCCTCGAGCCGCTGGAGAAGACAATGATTGTTGTCTTTGTCGGTGGCATGGTCGCCGGCAAAGCGCGACGAATAGATGCCCGGGGCCCCTTGCAGGTAATCCACCTCGAGCCCAGAATCGTCGGCTATTGCCGGTCGCTTGGCAATACTCGTCGCGTGTCGAGCCTTGATCAAGGCGTTCTCGACAAAGGTTAGGCCGGTCTCAGCCGCAGATTCGATGGCCAGTTCGGATTGCGGTACGACCGCTAGATTGAAACCTTCGAGCATTTGTTGAAACTCGCGAAGTTTTCCGGCGTTGGCACTGGCAAGAACGATATCCATGGGGTATGAACTCTTCGGTTAGCGATCGATATACATGATTTTTTGAAATTTAAAGTCGTATGCCGGAGCTTCTGGCTTCGCTCGGATGCGTATTTTAAAGGTCAAATAATCCCGGTTATCAAAATCAAAGGGGGCTAGGTAATAGACCGTTGAGCCTTCGCGAATTTCTATGAAGCTGAGCGTTTGACTTTGCTGCATGATGTTTAAAACTTCGCCGGACACCACCGTGGGTAGGCCGGTGCCCAAATCCTTCATCGTTGCCACGTTGACAAAGCCGCGATCCACACCGCGGGTGAGATTATTGGCGCGGGCAATTTCAGGGGGGATAAAGGTACTTGGAAAGGCGCTATAAAAAATCTTTAGATCGCCGTGTTGTTTGTAGTCTTCGCGCCCATTGGCCTGCGACGCCGAGCAAAACGCCAGGCCGGCAAGCAGGAGGACGAGCCTCCCCGCACCGGCGCGGAGGCCTCCGGCTAGCGACTGAGGTGATAGATTGCGGTCTCGGTAAACAAATTTGGCCAGATTTTTTGCAGACATCGATCGACGACTCCTTGGCTAATACATTGACGGTGCAGTATACGGATATTGCGCTGACAGCATAGTGCTTCGAAATCACTGTAGGTAAAAAAGTGGATGTTGGGTGTATCGTACCACTGGTAAGCGAGTTGTTCGGTCACCGGCATACGGCCGCGAAAACTCAGATCGCCACGGGTTCGCCAGTGACCAAAATTTGGGAAAGTAATAATACACTCGCGGCCGATGCGAAGCATTTCGTCGAGCACCAGATGGGGGTAGCGCATGACTTGCAGCGCTTGGGTCATTATGACGCTATCAAACGCATTGTCGGAAAAATTGTGCAGGCCCGAGTTGACGTCCTGCTCAATCACATTGAGACCCTTGGAAATACAGGTGTGAATGGATGTGGGATCAATTTCTAGGCCATAACCGCAGATGTTGCGCGTCGCTATCAGGTGGGCGAGAAGTGAGCCGTCGCCACAACCGAGATCCAGAACGCGAACCCCCTGGTCGATCCAATGATTGATCGCGATGTAATCGGTGGTCATGTTGTCGAGGACTCCAATTGATCTGCAACCCGGCTTAAATAACCACTGAGAACTTCTTCGTAGCGAGGGTTGGGTAGGAGGAAGGCGTCATGACCCTGATCCGATTGGATTTCCGCATAAGATACATTTCGACCCGCGCCGATCAGAGCGTCGGTAATTTCCCTTGAGCGCTGTGCCGGGAAGCGCCAGTCGCTGGTGAACGAAATTACCATAAAATTGCACGAAGCATGCTTAAATGCAGCGACCGGGTCATTTTGATAGTCGCGAGACAGGTCAAAATAGTCGAGCATTTTGGTGATCAAAATGTAGGCATTGGCATCGAAATCGTCGGCAAATTTGTCACCCTGATAGTTCAGATAGCTCTCGATTTGAAATTCTATCGGGTCTTTCTCGCCCACCGAAAAATTACCAATGTTGAGTTCGCGTCCAAACTTCTCCGCCATAGCCACGTCCGATAGA
The DNA here is from genome assembly GCA_905181995.1 of Flavobacteriaceae bacterium TMED48. Classification (GTDB taxonomy): domain Bacteria; phylum Pseudomonadota; class Gammaproteobacteria; order Pseudomonadales; family Porticoccaceae; genus TMED48. The sequence continues at coordinate 5,095 of CAJIZO010000040.1, read as the reverse complement.
TAGGTGACATGCCCGATCATACGCGCCAGTGCCAGGCCGTGGCGTGGCACTCGGTGATTTTCTAAGTAGCGACCGGCGAGATAATCGGGGTCGGATTTGATCGCTCGGCGGGCAATTTCGTTAAAGGCGATATTTTGCGCCGAAAGCTTCATCGCCGACGCGATGACGATACTGTTGAGTAACTTTTCGGGGTACTCCAGTGACCAGCGCATTGCCTGCATGCCGCCGAGACTGCCGCCGACAACCGCCGCCCAACAAGTGATCCCGAGGTGTTGCATCAACAGATGCTGCGATTCCATCCAGTCGCGCGCGCGCAGTGGCGGAAAGTCTGGCCCCCAGGGCTGCTTGGTTGCTGGATTGATTGTCGTCGGGCCGGTACTGCCAAAACAACTACCGATATTGTTTGGACAGACGATAAAAAATCGCTGGCTATCCATGGCTTTGCCAGGCCCTATGTAGTGGTCCCACCAGCCGGGTTTGCGATCGCCATCATGCCAGCCAGCCGCGTGGTGACTGCCGCTCAGGGCATGGCAAATTAAGATCGCGTTGCTGCGATCGGCGTTAAGGGTGCCATAGGTCTCGACCATGAGTTGATGCTCGTCAAGCACCACCCCGCACGCCAGTTTGATGGGTTCAGAGATATCCACCATGAGGCTTTCGATCGAGCCCAAAGAATTCTGATCATATGCAGACATGACTAGATTTGATCGCAGAAAATTATCATAATCAGCCAGTCTAAGAGGCCGCTGTTCACAACGCAACCACGCAGCAGGTATTTTTGGCGACGGCGAATTTAGGTTCGACACGACTCAGTTGGCAAGGGGCAGTAAATGCACTATAAAAAACTCGGCAACAGTTCACTGGATGTTTCGATCATTGGTTTGGGTACCATGACTTGGGGCGAACAGAACAGCCAACAAGAGGCTTTTGAACAGATGGATTATGCGCTATCGCAGGGCGTAAACCTGTTCGATGCCGCTGAAATGTACCCCGTCCCGCCGCGTCCAGAGACCGCGGGTCGAACCGAGAGTTACATTGGTAATTGGCTCGCGGACCGCGATTGTCGCGCCGATATTGTGTTGGCGACCAAAGTGGTGGGTCGTTCGGACAACCTCTCGGGAGCGGGACATATCCGCGGTGGGTCGAGGCTCAACCGCGACCATATCAGGCGGGCGGTAGAGGGCTCTCTAGAGCGCTTGCGCACCGACACCATCGACCTCTATCAGGTTCATTGGCCGGAGCGAGATACCAATTTTTTTGGTCAGCGTGGGTATCGCCACAATCCGGATGGAGATGGTATAGCGATTGCCGACACTCTTGAGGCACTGGGTGAATTGGTCGATGAAGGGGTAATTGCACAGATTGGTATTTCCAACGAAACCAGTTGGGGTCTGATGGAGTATTTGCGTCTGTCTGAGCAGCGTGATCTGCCGCGCGTGGTGAGCGTGCAGAATGCTTACAGTCTTTTGACTCGCCAGTACGAAGTTGGTATGGCGGAGATGGGATTGCGTGAATCGGTCGGTTTGCTGGCTTACTCACCGCTGGCGTTTGGGGTACTCAGTGGTAAGTACTTAAACGATCAATTGCCGGATAATTCGCGTCTGGCGCTGTTCAAGCGGTTCTCTCGCTACACCGGTCAGTTGTCGATCTCTGCCACCGGTGCCTATGCCGAGGTGGCTGCGCGGCACAATATAACCTTAACGCAGATGGCATTGGCGTTTGTCTGTCAGCAGCCGTTTGTCGGTAGCTGCTTGATCGGTGCTACCAGTATGGCGCAATTGGTCGAAAATATTGCCAGTCACAGCTGTGAGCTAACGCCAGAATTGATCGCCGACATCGAAGATGTGGCGGCACTGCACCCAGATCCAGCGGCTTAGCGCAGTGGCTTGCGGTCGGATTTGAGGGTTTTAAAACAGCAGTTGATCGAGTGACATTTCGAGTAATGGTAGCAGTCGATCACGCACTATAATGAGCCCAATAATGGCCACCATCGAAGAGATATCCAGAATCCCAATAGGCGGTATGATTCGCCTGAAAGGTCGCAAATAGGGCTCTACGATCTGACTGATCAACTGGATATGCGGGTGGTGTACGGCATCCAGCCAACTGGCGATAGCGACGATTAGAATGCCCCAAAAATAGATATCCACCAGACCGCTAAGCACCTCAAAGATCGCCGAGATGAAGTAGTTGGGGAGCTCTGCGAAGATCAACCGGCCGACGCCGATTAAAACCCCAAAATACAGCCACTTGACCAAGATTGCGCCGACTAGAGCCGCGGTGTTGAGGGTCCCCAGCGTCGGAAATATGCGGTGCAGTGGCTCGACCACTGGCGCGGTTAGCTTGAACACCGCCTGCGACAGCGGGTTGAAAAAATCGGCTTGCACCCATTGCAGCAGCAATCTCACCAGCAGCAGTAGGCTGAAAAAATGCAGTATTATATTGACCACATTGATCGCCATATTGGCCAGCAAGCTCATCTTGAACCCCTTGTATAATCGGCTATCGATTCATGCGTGATCATTGGACATCTCCTCGGCGCGCTCTACGGCTGCGGACATTGCGCGTTTGACTAGTTGTTCGAGACCGCCTTGATCGAGCGTTTCGAGAGCCCGTTGAGTGGTGCCGCCGGGAGAGGTCACTTGGCGGCGTAACTCGGCCGGGTCGATCGACGCGGTCTGCGCCATTTCGGTCGCGCCACGGGCGGTTTGAAGCACTAGCTCGCGCGCGGTTGCCGCCGGCAGACCCAACTCCTCGGCAGCCCGTTGCATGATTTCAAAGAGTAAAAAGAAATACGCCGGACCACTGCCCGAGACCGCAGTCACTACATCCACCTGCTTTTCGGATTGCAGCCAGCAAACGCAGCCCACGGCGTTAAATATTTGCTCGATAGTCTGACGTTGTGGGCTACTAACATGGTTATTTGCGAAGAGTCCGGTGGCGCCAGTAAGCACCATCGCCGGTGTGTTGGGCATGGCGCGAACGATTGCAGTGTCATCACCCAGCCAGCCTTCTAGGGCGGACAGCGGCACGCCGGCAGCAATTGATACGACCGCGCAGCCAGGTTTCAGCGCTGCGCTCAAATCCTCCGCGATATTGGCGATTAACTGCGGTTTAACCGCTAGAACGACCACGTCTGCGTCGCGAACTGCGGCGCAATTGTCATTGATGGCGGTGATTTGATGCTGCTCTTGCAGGTTGCGCCGCGCTCCATCGCCAGGATCACTAACGCTAAGCTGCTCGCGCCGATAGCCGGTTGCGAGCAATCCCCCAATCAGGCACGAGGCCATATTACCGCCGCCAATAAAGGCTATTGAATTCATAGTTACGACGACTCCTTACGCCTGTTTGTCACTCTGTGTGCCGCGTGCGCGGCCCGAAGATATCTGTGCCAATGCGGACTATGGTGGCGCCCTCATGAATAGCTGCCTCAAGATCTGCCGACATCCCCATCGAGAGGGTATCTAATTTTTGCCGATTGTCCAGTCCGCTGTTGATTTCTTGTTGCAGCGCTCGGACTCTTGCAAAGACGCTGCGCTGGGCCGTCTCACTGTCCCGTGGTGCTGGAATGGCCATCAGACCGCGCAATCGGATCTGTGGTAGATCGAGCACTCGTTTTACGCTATCGCCAACGGCGTCAGGGCTGAATCCGGCTTTGGAGGATTGGCCATCAATATTGACTTGCAGGCAGATGTTCAAGCGACCCAGCGCCGGATCCCGTTGGCTGCTGAGGCGCTGCGCGATCTTAACCCGATCAACGCTGTGCACCCAGTCAAAGCGCTCGGCGACGATACGGGTCTTGTTGGTTTGCAGTGCGCCGATGAAGTGCCAAGCGATCGGTCTGTGCTCGACCTGTTCAATTTTTGCCACGGCTTCCTGCACGTAGTTCTCGCCAAACGCGCATAGCTTTGCTGCGATAGCCTGGTTAATAGCCTGCAGATCGCGGGTTTTACTGACCGCTAGCAATTCGATATCGCGCTCGTTGCGGCCGGCGTTCCGCGCTGCTATTACAATTCGCTGGCGAAGGGCTTCTATGCGTTCTTGGATAGTTTTCATCGGCTTGTTTGATTGGCCATGGCAAGCGGGTTAATTTAACCGACTGCCGTTGTGCATGCAAAGTTTGTCGACCTGGCGGTCGATCGCAGTTGGCGTTGCACCTCTTTACGGACTTTTTTACGGACTTTGGCCGAGTTGCGGCTGATCCAACCAACTTTGCAGGATTAAAGCGGCGGCAATATGATCGATCTTGTCGAGGTCGCGCTTGCCGTGGTGTCGATGGGCCGCCTTTGCCTCGCGACTGGTCAGCCTCTCATCCATCATAAGGGTGTCGATGTTAAATCGCCCATGTAATCTACGGGCGAATTTTCGTGCTCGCTGGCTGAGTTCGCTCTCCGAGTCATCCATGTTTAACGGCAGTCCAACCACGATCAAGTCGGGTCGCCATTCGTTGATAATCTCGCCTAGTGCACGCCAGTCTGGAATCCCATCTCGCGCGGTAATGATCGCCAGAGATGTCGCTGTATTGGTGACAGTTTGACCAGTTGCTATGCCGATCTGCGCGGTGCCGAAATCAAAACCGAGTAGATTTTTTACCGATGCTGCATTAAGCATGGCCAGAATCGAGGGACAGACGGTTGAGGTCTATACCAATTGATGAGGCTGCCGCATGCGCCCGATTCTCGCAGTCAGTGTTGAAGATGATGGCTGAATCCGCGGGCATAGTTAACCAGCTATTTTGCACCAGTTCCTCTTCGAGTTGACCGGCGCCCCAGCTCGAATATCCGAGGGTGATCAAAGATTTTTCTGGGCCGTTACCAATCGCAATATCGCTAAGTATATCTTTCGATGCAGTTAAACTGACGTCGTCAGAAATGGCCACCGTAGATTCCCATTTCTGGCCGCAGCTACGATGCAGTATAAAGCCCCTGTCGCGTTGCACCGGGCCGCCAGCGAAAATCAGCGAGTCACCATTGTCGTCGCTGTAATGAAGCTGCAACTGATCAAAGATGGCCTTCGCGGGGATATCCATCTGGTTGTTGATCACTAGACCCATGGCTCCCTCTTCGCTGTGCTCGCAGATATACACGACCGATTG
>CAJIZO010000039.1 GCA_905181995.1 Flavobacteriaceae bacterium TMED48 | reverse complement strand
CTGATTGATCGCCGGCGGCGGTTCAGGCGCGGCACTAATGGCAGCACCCTTTGGGTCTTCAATCAGCCAACCTCCGGCAACAAAGCTACCGGAGATCTCCTTTCTTGAGATCGCCTGAAATACCTCTTCCTTGCTCATGCTGTTAGCCAGCATGTAATCCTCAAGCTTTACTTTTTCTGACGTCTCGGTCATTCATCAATGTCCTCTACGGGGTGCCGCACTCTGATTTCCGGATTGAACACCGCTAAACGATCCCAGGGTGCACAGGTTCATGGTTATTTCTGGATTTCCCCAGACGCCACCACCGCACCCTCCATAAACAAAACTAGCCTCGTATACTAACTTATAGTAACGCAATCATTAATCACACCACCAGTCGCATGGTTGATATTTCATGCCACCAAGGGAGATCGGTTAATGATAAGTTGGCAAAGAACAGCGATTGATACCTTAAAACGCTAAACTCGGTCATTCAGCAGCCGTTCAAAAAATCTCATCCCGGTCGATTATTAAACGAAAATTTAGCCCAACCTGACCAGACGCCCGGTTTGTGACGTCGACGCAAGTGCACCGGCAGTGCACAATGATCCGGCAACGCAGACTGGCGAATGAGGAAAGCGCACAAGAGGAGAGAGGACAACGAATGACAAAAGACATCTACTACGCCGCCTACGGCTCAAACCTAAATCACCACCAGATGCGCCAGCGCTGCCCCGCCGCGCAGCCTATAGCCGCCGCAGTGTTACCCGATTGGCAACTGGTGTTTCGCGGCGTCGCCGATATCACTCCCGCCATAGACAACGCCGTTCCAGTCGGACTGTATAAAATCACTGCCGCCTGCGAGGCAGCGCTCGACCACTACGAGAACTTTCCGACGCTGTATGGGAAAAAAATCATCGATCTCCACCTCGACGGACGAGCCCTATCGGTAATGACCTACATCATGAATCCGCGCTATGGTTATGGCCCACCCTCCGCAGCGTACGTCGAAGTCATCCGGCAGGGCTACCACGACTGGCAGATACCCTACTCAACGCTGGTTGCGAGCTTGCAACAGGTGGTCTTCGACGGCGGTGACAAGGCTTACCAGAGTGCCACCTGGAGCCGCCATGGCGCAATCGACCAGCCCACTACTGAAGCGATTATCGAACGCCTACAGACAAGCGCTAAGCGCTAATTAAGCGCGCTAGAACTCACCTCTCCTGACTGGTCTCTTTGATAATGCGGCCGTCACATTGATCGATATACTGGACGATGATTCGGTCAGTGAGGGGATATACGCGCTTTTCTACAACACAACCATCGGTCTTTAATAACCGCTTATGGGTTCCTGCGTGCTCCGCGTAAGGCCTATCCATGTAAGCAAAATCGCGGCGGTCGTCGGCCAGTTCCTGGCGCACACGGTCAGCCACAACGGTGTATTTAATCCAGTTGGCGATGTCACCCGACTGCAACACCGGCGCCGGTTGCGCAACGCTCTTTAAGGCCGCAACCGAAAGCACAGCCATCAGTAAAGTTTTTTTCACCCATGTTCTCCATTTCGCCGTTTTGGCTTTGCGATGCAGTGTAGCAACGATTCTAAAAAGCCTCCACAAAGCGACCTATCTATGCGGCTAGAGCGCCGATCATAATTAGCAGGGTTCAAGCGGTCGCATCGTCCGCCGCTTCAATATTTTCTCGCTCGAATCGCCCGCGGTCATGCAAACCTTCAGAGTGCGCAACCACCGTACTGACCGCACCATCTCCAGCCACGTTGACCGCGGTGCGACACATGTCCAACAAGCGATCGACACCGATGATCAAACCAATGCCCTCGACCGGCAAGCCCACCTGATTGAGCACCATAACCAGCATCACCAAACCGACACCCGGCACCGCAGCGGTACCAATCGAGGCCAAGGTCGCCATGAGAATGACCATCAGATAAGCCTCTAGACCCAGATCTATGTTGTAGGCTTGGGCGATAAAAACGGTCGCCACCCCCTGCATGATTGCCGTTCCATCCATATTAATCGTCGCCCCTAGGGGCACCGTAAAGGAGGCGACGCTGTTGTCTACACCGACGTTATCGGTGACTGCCCGCAAGGTCACCGGCATGGTTGCACCACTCGATGCGGTACTGAAAGCGAAGGCCATAGGCGCGCGCATATTGACGAAAAAACGCCGTGGACTCAACCCAGTCATTGCTCGCAGCAGCAGCGAGTAAGTGCCAAAGCAGTGCAACAGCAACGCGAGAACAACGGCGAAAAAATAGGCGCCTAAGCTGACGATAACGCCGATTCCCAGTCCAGCGAACAATTTCGCAATCAGACAAAAAATACCGATCGGCGCCAGTTGCATCAGCAACATCACCATCCGCATGATGACGCTGTTTAAGTCGTCAAAGAACGCCGCCACCCTCTCTCCGCTCTTACCGCAGTGGGCAATCGCGATACCCATCAAAATGGCAAACACGATCACCTGTAATATTTGACCGTCTGCCATCGCCGCTACCGGATTACTCGGAAAGATATTGATCAAGGTGGTCTTCAGTGGTGGCGCGTCCTTGGCACTAAATTCCGAGGCCACCGCTAAATCAATACCCAGTCCCGGTTGAATCAAAAGAGCAATGAATAGAGCCAGCGATATCGCCACGCCGGTGGTCAGCATATACAGACCGATCGACTTACTCGCCAAACGCCCCATTTTGGCATCATTGCCAAGCGACGCGGTACCACACAGCAAAGAGACAAATACCAAGGGCACGACCATCAGCTTCAGCGAGCGCACAAAAATTTGCCCGACGGTATCAAATAGCCCATCGATTAGATAATAGGACAGTCCTTGAGCCAGCGTCTCGGGTAACACCCCGGCTGGAATCAACACGTTTAAAATTCCGCCGACGGCCAGCCCGAGGGCCATTGCGCCAACAATACGCTGCGTTAAGTTCATTTTATACCCCGTTATACCACCCCGCCGCATCCCCTTTGGGCGATGCCGGTCGGTTGTTCTGGTTATTTTGCCGTGAGTAGATTGTAGTTCATTGACTGTCGATTTGGCGGCTTTTATTGAGACCCGTAAAATTCCGTAGCCAGCGGCTCAATCCACCGGCGACAACCAAAAGCTGCCAGCGCTTCGCCGCTGTAATGGCGGTGCTCTATACCGGCACACGCTAAAAAATAGTCCGTTGATCTGGCTACAAAACCGGTCGAAACCAGGCCCGTTAGTGCGGGTTCGCAAGCAACGCAAGATAATCTCGTTGCAACAGTTGCACAACGCCCTCAGCATCCAGCGGCTCGCCTGTTTCTGCGATTTCGGCAAGATTAATATGCGCCCCCGCATCGATGCTGGCGGGCTGGTCACAATCTTCATAAAAACGATTGATCGCGTCGACACTGCCGGCGATATCGGCATTCACCAGAATCAACGCATGGGCAAACAGCACTGCCGATGACCCGCGACCCCGCCGCCGAGAGCGCCTTTGTGCAGTGCCCGCCAGTTTGCGCTGATGACAGACCACGTTGTAATCGCCATCGCAGAAGGAGCCGCTCACCGAACGACAACTGCCGCTCTGCCCGAAGCCCTCGACCAGTTTCACGATCGGCGCGCAGAGCTTACGGTAACTATCGGCTATGGGTGGGTGTTGGTCGCAGATATGGGCGTAGGTCACGTTGATCACGCCGCCGCCCTGGGGAGTGGCATCACCACCGCTTTCGCGCAGCGTAACAGGCCAGCCCCGCTGCTGCGAAAGCCGTTTTGCAGAGTCAAAAGCGCTATTTTTCGACAGCCGTCTGGGTACCACGATAGATTGTCGCGTCGACCAAAAACTCAGAGCGGTATCGCATTCGCCCGACACCACCCTCGCCAATAGGTCGCGCTCGCCATCGAGCGCCTGCTCGGGCGAGTCGATATATTTTAACGCAGTGGGTCGGTGGGTCATGCAGCCATAGTAGCCTAATCGAGCGATTGCGTGCCGATCAATGCTCAGAAATATCAACCCGCGTCGATATTTCGCTATGGGCTGCGGTATCTCTAGCCGGCGACGGTGCAGCCTGTTGCCGGCTGTCTCGTGGCACCACTTTGGGGCCGTTATGCGC
>CAJIZO010000038.1 GCA_905181995.1 Flavobacteriaceae bacterium TMED48 | reverse complement strand
GTTCGGTGGGAGGTGTCGCACGGTCTGTCCATGGCTGCCAATAGCAGTCACTGCGCTGGGTTGTATGTGGTGCATGGCGAGTAATAGCAAGGTCGCATCGGCGAACAATTCGCCAAGTTGAACATCGGTTTCTGCGTACAATTGGAGGGTGTCATCGCCCGGTTGGCAGAGTTTTAGTATGGCATCTTTGAGCTTTTCCGGGATCGAGTGGGAGTGGTGTCCGATCATGTTGAACCGCCCCGATTGCCACTCCACCAACACTGCATCGACGCTATCTAGGCTAGTGCCAGACATCAAGCCAACGTATAACTCGGAATTACTCACAGCGGTGGTCGATCAGTTGGCATTGGCCGGATCCAAGGGCGCATCCAATGCCTGTCGGGATGCCTGCTCGTAGATTGCCAAGCGCACCAAAAGAGGTTTGGTGGTGCGTTCAAAGCGCTCGTTCTCGTCGACCTCGATGGGATTGGCCTGGGGAAGTTTCACCGTGCGCGGATTTTTATGCACGCCATTGACCAAAAATTCATAGTGCAGATGCGGGCCGGTCGAGTAGCCGGTCGAGCCGACCGTGCCAATCATCATTTTTTGCGATACGGTTTGTCCAACTTTGACCTTTTTACTGTGCAGGTGGAGATATTTGGTCATGTAGGTCTGACCGTGTTGGATAAAGATGTAGTTGCCGTTGGCATGATGGAAACCGGCCTCTACAACCTTGCCCTTGCCGGCTGCATACACCGGAGTGCCTCGCGGCGCGGCATAATCGACGCCGCGGTGGGCTTTGATTTTTTTATGTATCGGGTGTTTGCGCTTAAGATTAAAGCCCGAGCTGATGCGAAAAATATCCAGCGGCGTGCGCAAAAATGTCTTGCGCATACTCAAGCCGTCGGGCGAGTAATACTGCGTCGAGCTGTCGCTATTTTGATAGCGTACCGCGCGGTACGTTTTGCCGCGATTGGTAAAAGAGGCGGCGATAATATCGCCGGCATCGAGCTGTTGGCCGTCGAGGTAGCGTTCTTCAAACAGCAGCGAGAATTGATCTCCCTCGCGGATATCAAAGACGAAGTCGATATCCCAGCCAAAGATGTTGGCCATTTCCATGATGATCTTGTCGGGCAGTTGGGCGCGCTTACCGGAGTTGTAGAGCGAGTCGCGTATCACACCCTGCCGAAAGCCAAGTAGCACATCGGCCTTGCGAGTGCGCTTTTCTGTGCGATAAGCACCGTCTTGGAAGGCAAAAATATAGCGCGTCAGCGGTGATTTTATGTACTCCAGCTGGATCACCTTGTCGTTGCCGTCGACGCCGATGCGGAATTGGTCGCCTGGGTATAAATTGCCGAGTAAATCGCCGCCGGGTGATGCGGTCAGGTTATAAATCTCGCTGGCCGGTAGGTTTGCGCGCATAAAGAGCGTCGACAGGTTGTCGCCGTCCTCGACTTTCACCGCCCGCCAGCGGAGCGTTGGTTGCGGCGCTATCGCAATCGGCGCGGGGCTGACGGGTGCATTGACTTCGGTGCTTTTTAGCTCTAGCTCAATGGTCTCGATAACCTGGCGGCTATCGCCGCCTTGATCGGTTGGAAAGGCGATTAGTCCCATCAAAAAGCAGGCCACCAGCGCCGACGCGATCAAGTGGCGCTGAGGGAACGCTCGCAACAGCGACCAGACCGATTCAGGCATGCGCAGGGACGATTTAAATCTGCTGTCTAAACTCATAAAGATCAAGCGCATGGCGGTAAGGTGAAGAGTTTATATGAATAAAACCATGGGTGCCAACCTGTTGCGCGCTGTTTTGAATCATCATTTTATGTTCCCCTTTGGTGGGTGTCATTAGCAAAATATTAACATCTTGTATTTACCTCGCCATTCTGTAGAGTTAGCGCTCCGTAAATTACCCTGGATATCGGCACCCAATGAAGCACACCGGCAGAGAGTTGTTGGCGCAGTTACAGGCCCGTGGTTTGATCGCGCAGCAGTCCGCAGAGCAAGAGCTAGAGTCCCATCTCGACAAATCGATAACGCTGTACTGCGGCTTTGATCCGACGGCCGATAGTCTGCATATTGGCAGCCTGGTGCCGTTGCTGGTATTGCGGCGTTTTCAGCAGGCTGGACACCGGCCGATCATATTGTTGGGTGGTTCGACGGGGCTGATTGGAGACCCCAGTTTTAAGGCTGAGGAGCGCAAGTTAAATAGCCCGGATGTGGTCGCGGGTTGGGTGGATAAGCTTCGCGCGCAAACTCGCCAGTTTGTAGATTTTGATGGCGAATCGCCGAATAGCGCGATGATCGTCAACAACCTAGACTGGACCGCAGGCGTTGACATCCTCGATTTCTTGCGCGATGTTGGCAAGCATTTCTCGGTCAATAGTATGATCGCGCGGGAATCCGTCAAGCAGCGGATTGAGCGTGAAGGGGCGGGAATGTCGTTTACCGAATTTTCGTATTCTCTATTGCAAGCGCTTGATTTTGTCGAGCTCTATCGACGGCACCAGTGCACATTGCAAATCGGTGGCAGCGATCAGTGGGGCAATATCGTTGGCGGTATTGATTTAAGTCGTCGCCAGACTCAGGCGCAGTGTTACGGTATGACCATGCCATTGATCGTCAAGTCAGACGGCAGTAAGTTTGGCAAAACCGAGGCCGGCACTATCTGGCTCGATGCGGCTAAGACCTCGCCCTACAGTTTTTATCAATTCTGGCTGAACGTCGCCGATGCCGATGTCTACCGTTTCCTGCGTTACTTTACATTTTTGCCGATCGAGGAGATTGACGCCGTCGAGGCGCGCGATCGTGGATCTCAGGGTCGGCCCGAGGCGCAGGCATTGCTCGGTGCCGAAGTAACGCGCTTGGTTCACGGTGAGTCAGGCCTGCTGGCCGCAGTGCGCATTAGCGAGGTGCTGTTTAACGGCGATGCGTCCGGCTTGGCTGAGGCCGATTTTGAACAGTTGCAGCAGGACGGTTTGCCGACATCGATCCTCGACCAGAGCGTCGAAGCTCCCTTGACCCAGCTGTTCGTCGATTGCGGTTTGGTGAAGTCCGGTCGCGAAGTAAAGGATGCATTGAGTCGAAATTCGGTGTTTATTAACGGTGTCGCCAAGTCGAGCGCCGACAATATGTTGGGCGCGGATAATTTTTCTCGCGCCGACGCCTATTATGGGCGCTATTATTTAGTTCGGCTGGGCAAGAAAAAATATCATTTGTTACGGCATGATTAAGCACTCAAATCACGCGGAAAAGCTATGCTCGCGGCGTTTGATGGTTTGGCCGCGCGGCAGATCCACGCGGCGCTAGAAAAATAACTCTAAATAGTTGTTGACAGTTTAGGGCACGACGTTAGAATGCGCGCTCTGTTGAACGATAGACCCTTATCAAACAACGGCGGAACGGTTGAGCCAGCGCACTAGAAATGCTTCGCTGGAGTCAACACCAAGCGTTTTGTACCGACTCACGATGGCAGTTTGCAACGTG
>CAJIZO010000037.1 GCA_905181995.1 Flavobacteriaceae bacterium TMED48 | reverse complement strand
AGCAAATTTATCGGTTATTTGTCGATGGGCTCTATGGTGCCGATGGGAATTTCGACGATGAGGGACGCCTCAGGGTTGATGATCTTGAATTACTGCCGAGCGTACAAGCGGCGGTAGCCGACGCTTGGGCCCACATCAGCGATGCAAATTTGCTCGAATATGCAGATGTTGAGGGTTACCAGGTTGAGTTTTTAAAGCTCTTTGGGTTTGGTCTCGAGGGTGTTAATTATGATGCCGACGTCGACATCGATATCCCTATATCGGAGTTGCTCTAGACGCCATGAATGGTTTGTACAACACTGTTGACTCGACGAGTTTTTTATAATGGGATCGGGCGCTGGCCGTTTTAGAGTTCAACTGCTGCATCCAAGAAACTGGGGCAGTTGGTGTTTGTTTGCCGTTTGGTGGCTCGTTTCAATGCTGCCCTACGCATGGCTAATGCGCTTGGGACACGGCTTGGGCGTGACACTTTTCGCCTTCAATAGCCGACGAAAGAGAATTGCGCAGCGCAATATCGAGCTGTGTTTTCCGTCCTTGGATGGTGCCCAGCGCGAGCAGTTGTTGCGTGCCAATTTTAGCAGTATGGGCATGGCTGTCATGGAGGTGGGTATTGCTTGGTGGTGGCCGAAAAAGCGCTTCCAAAAATTACTCGATATTCGCGACATTCAGTATCTAGAAAATGGCGACGATCGCGGTACGCTGCTGCTGGGTATCCACTACACGACCTTGGAGATTGGCACTGCCGCGGTGACCACCGTATACGACCGGGTCGATGGTATGTACCGGGCCCACGGTAATCCGGTGTACGATTTTTTACAGGCTCGTGGGCGGGTCAATAAAAGTATCGGTGACACTCAGATCTATGAACGGCGTGATGTGCGCGGTAGTTTAACCGCATTGAGGCGAGGTCGAACGCTGTGGTTTGGACCCGACCAGGATTATGGCTTGGGCAGTGGTTTGTTTGCGCCATTTTTCGGTATTGCCGCGGCCACCGTAGACACCACAGCTCGGTTCGCGAAGAGCGGTAATGCGCGCGTGGTGCCATTTACCCATATTCGCTTGCCGAAAAATAAAGGTTATCAAATTACCTTTTATCCGCCGTTGGAAAACTTTCCAAGCGGCGATGATCTAGCCGATGCGACAACGATCAATGGGTTGATCGAAGAGCATATTTTATTGCAACCAGAACAGTATCTGTGGGCGCATAGGCGCTTTAAAAACCGCCCGGCGGGTGAAGCCGACCTTTACAATTTGGATCAACCGCAGCCAAAGTAAGATTAACGCTGGGTAGTTTCGGTTTAACTTGTGTCGATCTATCGGTATCAGTAGTATTGCAAGCCTTAAGGAACTACTAAATGATTTTTGGAAGTCTGGTCGCTCTGGCGACGCCATTGCAAACAAAATCACTCGATATTGATTGGGCCGCGCTCGCGACGCTGGTGGACTGGCACGTCGATCAAGGCACCAATGGCATCGTTGCCGTGGGTACAACCGGTGAATCTGCCACCCTCAACATAGATGAGCACGAGGCGGTTATTCGCTGCGTTGTCGAGCGCGCTGCTGGACGAATCCCGGTGATTGCAGGCACTGGAGCCAACTGCACGCGCGAGGCGCTGGCGCTTACTAAAGCGGCAAAACAGGCCGGCGCTGATGCCTGCTTATTGGTCACCCCATACTACAATAAGCCCACCCAGGAAGGTCTCTACCAGCACTATCGAACGATTGCAGAGGGCGTAGACATCCAGCAAATCCTCTACAATGTTCCAGGTCGAACTGCCTGTGATATGGCCTTGGAGACGGTACTGCGGCTAACGGAATGTGACAACATTATTGGCATCAAAGACGCCACTGGCGATTTGCGTAGGGGCGAGGAAATCATCCGGCAAAGTTGCGCTGGCTTCGCGGTTTATTCTGGCGATGATGCGACCGCCCGTGAGCTGATGTTGCTCGGCGGCAATGGCAATATCTCGGTCACCGCAAACGTCGCTCCAGCATTGATGACGACCATGTGCGCTGCGGCGTTGCGCGGCGATGCGCTGCAAGCTGAGCGCGCTGATGCGGCTCTGCAGGCGTTGCACTCGGGATTGTTTGTCGAGTCAAATCCGATACCGGTAAAATGGGCACTGGCGCAGATGGGCCTGATGGATGATGCTTTGCGCCTCCCACTGACTCCATTAGCGGCGTCCAACCATGCAGTGGTTCTCAGCGCCATGCGGCAGGCTAAAATTCAACTTAAAAACAATCTTTAGACGGACCCTTAAAGAGGTATATTCTGACCATGAGCACTTTAACGCGATTGTTGCTAGCTTTAGTATTATGCAGCCAGGTTGGCTGCGGTTGGCTGGGGCTGCGCGACCGCTCTAACGACTACTTGTTATCCGAGGAAACTGCACCTACTCAGGTTCCCGAGGGACTTCAGGGCAACAGTCTTGGTCAGGTCTATCCAATCCCGGAAATTATCTCAACAACCGCACTCGAGCCCGATTATGAAGTGCCTCGACCGCAACCAGCATCGGTCAATACGTTTGAAAAGTTGGTCAAAATACAGAGTTATGAAGAGCGCAGTTGGGTGTTGATTAACGTTCCGCCCAGCGAAGTTTGGCCGCGCGTGCGCAGTATTTTAAGTCGCAATGGAATTCCCACCTCGCGCACTGACGGTGTCACTGGCATGATTGAAACCGTGTGGATTAAATTTAAGTCCGATGAACAGCAGTCCCACCGTTTTCGCTTTGCAATCGCGCCGGGCGTGCAACTTGACAGCACTGAGATATCGGCGCTGCACAATCAAGCAAGCATAGGCCAAGAGGAGTCCGGCGATTGGAGTGATTCGTCAGATAGCGATCAACGTGAGCAAGACATGCTTTCGTTATTGGCCAACGAACTGGCGACTGAATCGAACTATTCTCAAGTGTCTCTTTTAGCGCAAAACATTGGTGGTGATGCAAAGGTAAGTATCGTCGCAGATGATTCGCAGGATCCACACATTTTAATTGCACTGAACTTTGATCGATGTTGGGCGTCGGTGAGTTATTCGGCGTCTCGTGGTGGTTTTACGGTGATTGATAAAAATCGTAGCGAAGGCGTTTTACTGGTGAACTTCAGCGCGCCTTCGACTGAAGAACCTGGGTTTTTCCAGCGCTGGTTTGGCGGTGGTAAGGATGCCGAAGTGCTCGAGTACAATCACCAAATCAGGCTAAATACCGTCGCTGGCAAAGTTCAAGTTAGGGTGCTCGACCGCGATGGTGTGGCGATAGATTCTAGCGATGCACTGCGATTGCTGGCTATTATACGCAGTAATCTCTCTTAGCCCTGCACGATAAGTATGAAATTCGTTTCCCTGGGTAGCGGGAGTAAAGGCAATGCGACCCTAGTCGCCTCGGGTGATACTTGCGTTTTGGTCGACTGTGGCTTTACGCTTCGTCAAACTGAAAAAAGGCTGGCAAGAGTCGGTGCTTCTGCAACCGACCTGAATGCGCTGCTGGTTACCCATGAGCACAGCGATCATTGGGCCGGCGTAGAGGCTTTGGCGGTTAAATATCAGACGCCGATCTACTTGACGGCCGGTTCGGCACGAGCGGGCAATGGCAGCGCGTCAGATTTAATGCACATCATCGATAGCCATGCCGACTTTATTATCGGCGACTTAGCCATCACAGCAGTGCCTGTGCCACATGATTCTCGTGAACCAGTGCAATTTATTATTGATGCAGACGGTTTTCGGCTGGGGTTGCTCACCGACTTAGGGTGTTTGACGCCCCATGTTGTAGCGCTGTACAAGTCTTGCGATGGTTTGTTGTTGGAGGCTAACCACGATCCCGAAATACTGGCTAAAGGCGCCTATCCGGCTTTTTTAAAAAGTCGGGTGAGCGGTGACTGGGGACATTTGAGTAACCAGCAAGCGGTCGACTTTTTGGCATTGATAGATCAGCAGCGGCTACAGCACATTCTTTTCGGCCACATTAGCCAGCAAAATAATTGTCTAAATCGTTTGCAGGATCTATTGACTGAGGTATTCTCTGATACAACCAAGGTACATTATGCGACGCAGTCAGAGGGGTCCGATTGGTTGGCCTTTGAGTAGCAGCTTGGTGCACAGTTTATCTTGGAGTATAGCAAAGCGTTAAGTGCTCCTCGGTAACATGTAAAAAGCCCTTTTGCAATTAATATTTATTAATGCTTAAGTATTATTTACATATCCGTATAGTTTTTTTCCACAGATAGTCGATTGTTCTTACAGAACTTTAAGAAAATAGCTATAAGTTATTGATTGTTGCTAAAGTTAAGCTTAAATCATTGATATATTTAGATAAAATAATGTGATCAATAAATGATCAATCTAACTCAGAGGGTTGATTTGTATAGGCTGGCTTAGGTTTGCAAGACGATTATCCACAAAGTTATCCACAGCTAATGTTAGTAACTCGGGCCGGGGTAAATAGTCGCGGGCAATGCCTAATGTAAGCTATTTAGATCAACCGAATCATACTCACGCTAGATCTGTACGACGCCCGTGAAAACTTTTTAGCGAGTAGCTTAATAGCTTAAATGTGCCTATGCTGGGTAGTGATTTTTAGCGAGTAAGTGCGGTGTTTAATATTTTCTGTAAAGCTAGGGTCAGTCGGGTCGGTCCCAGTATTTGGCAGCGGTTGTCGCTATGCCACTGAGCCATATCCGCTGTGACTCTGTCGAACTCAAGCCGATAGCTCAACGATTGGCGGATCGGCTCAACGTGCCACTCTTAGATGCTCTCGGAGCAACTCAATCATCGAGCCTGCCTTGCCCCTCGACTGCGGCTGACTATTTTTTAGAACTCGTCGATCAAGGCCTGCGGTTAATGCCGTTGATTGGCAACCTGCACGGGCCGATTCGTTGTGACTTTGAGGGAACCGTTGCCACCCATCGGCGTAAATATGGTGGCGGTAACGGGCAAGATATTGCCAAGGCTATCGGTATTTCTGGCAAGTGTAAACCGCGTGTCCTCGATCTTACCGCAGGCTTGGGGCGCGACGCATTCGTGCTCGCCACGCTCGGTTGCCAGGTGACCCTGGTCGAGCGAAATCCAGTGGTACAAGAATTGTTGAAGGATGGATTAGCGCGTGCACTGAGCCTAACAGATAACCCCGAATTGGCGACTATCGTAGCGCGTATGGAGTTGGTGGCGCTAGAGGCGCAATGTTATCTCAATGGCAATGCAAACATACCGCAACCCGACGTCATCTACCTCGACCCAATGTATCCTGAGAGTCGAAAGTCAGCCAAGGTCAAAAAAGAAATGCAGGCTTTTAAGACGCTTGTTGGCGACGATCATGACGCCGACCATCTACTCGATTTAGCGCTCGGCGCTGCACGCTACCGCGTGGTGGTTAAACGAGCGCGAAAGGCCCCGCAACTCGGTAACGCCGCGCCGCATTTTTTTCTCTCGGGAAAATCAACTCGCTACGACATTTACGCCTTGCAAAAATTACCACTGGAGCTCTAGCTCGCACGCCGCCGGGACTTACTTTGCCGGCAACAGCTTGTCGATCAACGCTTGGTAAATCTCAGTGAGTACATCTAGGTCGGCCATTCGAACGTGTTCGTCGACTTGGTGGATACTGGCATTGATGGGCCCCAGCTCTACCACTTCAGTCCCCATCGGGGCGATAAATCGGCCGTCAGACGTTCCCCCCGCGGTCGATAATTCGGGGGTTTGGCCGGTGACACTGAGGATACTATCCATGGCCGCCGCGATAAGCTTGCCGCGGCTGGTTAAAAAGGGCAGGCCGCTAATCCGCCAGTCGGCGTTATAATTCAAGGCATAACGATCGAATATCGCCTCAGTTCGATCGATGATTTGCTGCGCCGTGAGTTCGGTGGAAAATCGAAGGTTAAAGCTTGCCTCGAGAGTCCCGGGAATGACATTGGTCGCTCCTGTGCCCGAATGCAGATTGGAAATTTGTAAAGTGGTAGGCGGGAATGCCTCATTACCCTCGTCCCATGTTTCGTCGACCAGTTCGGCCAGCGCCGACATGGCCCTGTGGATAGGATTATCGGCTAATTGAGGGTAGGCGACATGGCCTTGCTTGCCATGCACAACGAGTTTACAGCCGAGCGAACCACGGCGACCAATTTTTAGCGTATCAGCGCATCGCTGACTACTTGAAGGCTCGCCCACCAGGCACCAATCGGGTGTCAGTTGCTGATGGTGTAACCACTCGACGACTTTTACCGTGCCGTTAATTGCGTCGCCCTCTTCATCACTGGTAATCAGAAATGCGAGCCTGCCAGAGTGCTCGGGGTGCGCCGTGACAAAGCGTTCTGCCGCTACTACCATTGCTGCCAGTGAACCCTTCATATCCGCAGCCCCACGGCCATAGAGCAACCCATCGCGCACCTCGGGTTGGAACGGCGGAGATTGCCACCGCGAAGGATCTCCGGTGGGCACGACATCGGTATGCCCCGCGAAGCAAAAAATCGGCCCATCGCTGCCATGTACGGCCCAGAAGTTGGTTACATCGGCAAACGTTAACCTTTCGACGGCAAACCCGACGTGCTCTAATCGCTCAATCATCAGCGCCTGACAGCCCTCGTCTTTGGGGGTTACCGACGGCCGTGAAATCAGCTTTTTGGCAAGCGCTGTGGTATCTGAAGGTGCTGACATTGCATTCGACCTATAAAAAATTGAGTATTGTAATGAGCTATTGCCGCCAACGCTACCAACGGATGATCCGACCAAGCTGCGTTGGTTAATACGGTTTTTCTGCTTGATCGATCACTGTCGATGCATTGTCACCGCAATTTAAAGTTACTAGAGACGCTCTGGCTAGCGCAAAAAAACACCGTTTACTCTGCGTCGCTCACGGCGTCGATAGGATTTTACCGCGACCGGCGTGCAATGCGCTTATGCTTGGCTTTTGCGGTCGTGGCACGCTCTC
>CAJIZO010000036.1 GCA_905181995.1 Flavobacteriaceae bacterium TMED48 | reverse complement strand
GAGGGCCGCGATGTGACGGGCAATTCCACTGGCCCCAACTGGATGATAGTGGCGCCATCGGTGACCGAGAAATAGAGCGCGTAACAGGTAACCAAGACCGCCCGTCTAGCTCAGCATGGTGCGCGTTGGGCGCCAAATATGCGATGCTTGAAACTTAACGCCAGCAATTGGCCCAGGCCCAAAACGTTGCCGTGGA
This sequence comes from Flavobacteriaceae bacterium TMED48, assembly GCA_905181995.1. GTDB lineage: Bacteria > Pseudomonadota > Gammaproteobacteria > Pseudomonadales > Porticoccaceae > TMED48. The sequence goes on along the minus strand of CAJIZO010000036.1, from coordinate 7,809 downwards.
TTACTTTTTAGCGGCACCAAAACGCTTGTTGAAGCGATCGATACGCCCGCCGGTGTCGAGCACTTTTTGCTTGCCGGTGTAAAACGGATGGCAAGACGAACAAACGTCTAGGTAGAGGCTTTGATCGCGGGTCGAACCCACTTTGATCACGTTACCGCAACTGCAGGTTGCAGTCAGTTCGCTGTAGGTTGGGTGAATTTCGCTTTTCATCATATACTCCAAGTTGCCGGCCGCCACCTCATCGTCTGTCTCTGGTGATCGAATCAACTACCGCAGCCGTTACCAATGTTACTTTGGCGAATGATACTGCTACTATTGCTATGGATTCGATCGTTTGAGCGCGCAAAGCACGGCAAGCCATTTTTAAGAGCGCGGATTTTAACAGAAATACCACGCGTTTCAACAGGATTTATCGGTTTTATGGGTCGAGCCACACCTATCGCCAAAATTGCGATCGCATCGCCATTGCGCACCCTGTTTGACTACCGGTTGCCCGACGTCTTTAGCGGCGACGCCGATGCGACCGTAGGCCTCAGGGTTCAAGTGCCTTTTGGGCGTCGGCAGGTGATCGGCGTGGTCGTAGCAATCGCCGATCACAGCGCGGTGGCAACCGATAAACTGCGCACCATCGAGGTGTTTATTGACCAGCAACCGCTGCTGCCGGCACCGCTGCTCGGGTTGTTTTTATGGGCCGCACGCTACTACCAACACCCGTTGGGCGACGCCTTGTTCCACGCCTTACCGAGCCTGCTGCGACGCGGTGATGCGCTGCCAGACCTGCGACAAACGCAGTGGCAGCTTACCGACAAAGGCCGTGGCCTAGCGCCCAACGCGCTCGGCAAGGCCCCGCGACAGCGAGCGCTGATCGATCGCTTGCTCGGCGAACAGGCTGTTGACGACGCGGCGCTGGCGGCGCAGTTTAGCCGCGCCATCATCCGTCTACTCGAAAGCCGCGAGCTGATCGCGGCCCATCAAGTGGATGCCTCAGCGGCGACCCACCCGAACCCACAGGTGCTGCGAGAGACGCCGCTGGTGTTGGGCGCAGAACAGCAACGGGCGATGGCCCAGATCGAACTCACCGGCTTTCGATGCTGGCTGTTAAACGGCATTACCGGCAGCGGCAAAACCGAAATTTACCTACAGTGCATCGAACAGGTGTTAACCGCGGGACGCCAAGCGCTGGTGTTGATTCCTGAAATTAGCCTAACGCCGCAGACCAAGCGCCGCTTTACCGAACGCTTTGCGGTGCCGCTGGTGGTACTGCACTCGGGCATGACCGACAAACAGCGGCTGGCAGCTTGGACCCGCGCCCGCAACGGCGAGGCGCGCATCGTGCTCGGCACCCGCTCGGCGATCTTTACGCCACTGGCGGCACCGGGGCTGATCGTTGTCGACGAAGAGCAAGACGGGTCGTATAAACAGCAGGATGGTTTTCGCTACTCGGCGCGCGATCTGGCGGTAATGCGCGCTCAGCGCGAAAACACGCCGATCATTCTCGGCTCGGCGACGCCATCGCTAGAATCGCTGTACAACTGTGAACTGGGTCGCTATAGCGCGCTCTACCTCAACGCCCGCGCCGGGTCGGCAAAACCGGCCGACTGGCAGGTGGTCGATATGCGCGATCAGAGCGCGCCCGAGGGCATTGCCAGCACCACCCTCGAGGCGATCGAACAGACCCTGAAGCGCTCCGAACAGGTGCTGGTATTTCTCAATCGGCGGGGCTTTGCCCCCGCCGTGCTCTGCCATAGCTGTGGCTGGGTTGCCGAATGCCGCGACTGCGATGCGCGAATGACGCTGCACCGTGGCCGCAACCGGATCATCTGCCACCACTGCGACAAACAACTACCGCCACCCCAACACTGCCCGAGCTGCCGATCGACGCAGTTGGTCGCCACTGGCGAGGGCACCGAGCGCAGCGAATTGTTGCTGCAAAAGCAATTCCCCAAGGTACAGGTACTGCGCGTCGACCGCGACAGCACCCAAGTGCGCGGCCATATGCAACAGGTCTTTGACACCGCCAATAGCGGTGTACCCTGTATTTTAATCGGCACGCAGATGCTCGCCAAAGGACATCACTTCGACCGCGTAACGCTGGTGGTGGTGGTCGATGGCGATAGCGGCCTGTTGAGCCCTGACTTTCGCGCCGGTGAGCGGATGGGCCAATTGCTAACTCAGGTGGCCGGACGGAGCGGGCGCAGCGACCTGCCCGGACGGGTGCTGTTGCAGACCCATCAACCCGATCACCCCTCGCTGGTGCTCCTTTTAGAACAGGGTTATGGCGCGTTTGCCGAGCAACTCTTGGCCCATCGTAAAACCCAACAATTGCCGCCTTACCGCCACTTGACGCTGATTCGAGCTGAATCAAAGGATCCGCAGCGCGCCGAAAAATTTTTGCGTATCGCGCGCCAGAGTGCCGCTGAACTGCTGCCGCCCACGCCCCAACTGGGCTACCTCGGGCCATTGCCGGCGCTGATGGAGCGCCGCGCTGGGCGCTATCGCTACGTTCTACGCATCGAGGCCGAGCAGCGCACCACCCTGCATCAACTGCTCAGTCGCCTGATGCCGGTGCTGGAGCGGCATCAAGATCCGCGCCACCTGCGCTGGTCGGTGGATGTCGATGCCCAAGAGCTGTAACCGCGCCACGGCCAGCGCGGCGTAAATGGCGCTGGATGCCGGCAGTCGATGGTATTCCTTAGAATGCCAGCCCCGCGCCGATCAAGCGCAGCCGTCTGGCTAGCGACCAACGCGGCACTGTGCCGCCATTATTTAAAGCGCTGGCGATTACTAAATAAAAACCATTGGATCGCCAGACCGCAACTCGTGCAGCGCTGCATTAATAGCGCCCACGCCAGCGCGCCACCAGCAGCCGCTGATCGGTTGCACTGGGCGAGCGTAACTGCCGCGAATGCGGCGCGCCTCGATCGAGCGGTCGGTGGCGTCTAGGCGCCACCCCATGGTGCACGGCAATGACGATGAATACGCCGCTATCTTTGCCCTCGACCCGCTTCATCATCTACAATCACGATCTAGCAACGGGACTCCAGTATGCCAAAAAGAAATGCCAGCGCGACGCGCAAAAACCCCCAACCCGAGGTCGAAAGTCCACCATGGCGGTTGGCGTTTTTTGCCGGTAGCCTGCTGGGCGCTGCGGCCATGTATGTGGCTGCGCCGATGCTACCGCCGGCCAAGGTATTGCCGCAGATCGCCGAACAGGCGACCGAACTGAGCGCCGACAAAAAGCTCTCGGATTTGACCTTTACCTTTTATAATGAGCTAAAAAATGCCGAAATTGCGGTTCCCAACGAGCGCTTGGCCGCCGGCGACAGTGCAAAAAAAACCTATTCTTATCTGCTCCAAGCGGGCTCGTTTAAGTACGTCAAAGACGCCGAAAACCTCAGAGTCGAATTGCTTTTGCTCAACCTAGACGCGGCGATTGAAGCGGTCACGCTGGGTTCTGGTGAAGTTTGGCAGCGGGTGCTGGTGGGGCCGTTTAGCAACATGTCGAAGGTCGCCGCAGCGCGCACAAAACTGGCGCAAAACCGCATCGACAGCCTGCTGCTAAAGCGCGAGATTTAGCCCGATTATGGCCCGGCGTCGACCGATCTGCCGCCCCGCAACGCAGCTCAGCCACATGCTGACAATGGCGCTGTGGCTGGCATTGTTCGGCTGCACCGACCCACAGAACGCGCCCTCAGCGTCGATCGATAAAGCGCCTTTGGCTGCGCCTAATAAAGCGCCCTCAGCGTCACCGAATAAAGAGCCCTCAGCGTCCCCTAATAAAGAGCCCTCAGCGTCACGTAACGAAAAGCCTTTAGCTTCGCTTAATGAAAAGCCGATAGCGTCTTCTAATAAAGAACCCTCAACGCCGACCCACAAAGCGCTCGCCGCCGCCCAGTTCAGCGGCCGCAATGCGCTGCGCCATATTGCCGCGCAGGTCGCGCTCGGCCCGCGCTCGCCCTACCACCCCCGCGCTAAGGCGCGCACGCTAGATTATATAGAAGCGCACCTGAAACCGTTAACAACGCGCATTGCGCGACAACCGTTCGTCCGCCACGGATTAAACGGCACCAATGTCTGGGCCAGCATCGATGGTAGCGATAGCGACGGTGCCGGACGACTGATGCTCGGCGCGCACTGGGATACGCGACCGTTCGCCGATCGCGACGCCAATATCGACCATCGCCAACGGCCGGTATTGGGCGCTAACGACGGCGGCTCCGGTGTGGCGGTGCTGCTGGAAGTGGCGCGAGTACTGCAAAAACAGCCGGCGCGCAGTAGCGTGGATTTGGTATTTTTTGATTTTGAAGACATGGGGCAGATCGACGGCCTGCCGTTTTCAATCGGCGCCCGCGCCTTTGTTGCCGCGCAGCCGGATTATCAGGTCGATGGCGGCGCGATTGTCGACATGGTTTGCGACCAGCGCTTGCGTATTCCCCGCGAGGGCTATTCAAACAGCCACGCACCCAAGGTGCTGGACGCCATCTGGCAGAGCGCCGCGCGCCAGAACGCGACGGTGTTTGTCGACGCGCCGGGCGTGCCGATCGTCGACGACCACCTGCCGTTTCTAGAGGTGGGCATCGCCGTGGTCGACCTAATTCACTACCCCTTTCCGAGCAGTTGGCACACCCTAGACGACCGGATCGAGAACTGCAGCGCAGCCAATCTTGCGCAGGTCGGACGCACGTTGCTGGATTTTATCTATCACCACGGCGCGAGCGAGCGCTGAATCGCGGCCCGGTTGCTATGCGCCCAACGGGCCTGCTGATACTTGGCATACTGACATTGGCGTGCTGATACTTGGCATGCGAATCGTTATTGGCTAACCGCTGCGCGCTAGAGCACCGCGCGCAGCGAACTGACGCAGAACTCAACATTTTTGAGGTTGCTGGCATGGCCCATCAGACCGATCCGCCAGACCTTGCCGGCCAATGCGCCGAGGCCAGCGCCAATTTCAAGGTCGAACTCATGCAACAACCGACTGCGTATAGCGGCGTCGTCGACACCCTCGGGAATCGCAATGGCGTTTAATTGCGGCAATCGGTGCTGCGGGTCGACGACAAATTCGATGCCCATCGCCTCGAGACCATGACGCAATTCGAGGTGATTGTCGCGGTGCCTTGCCCAGGCATTTTCCAGCCCCTCTTCCTGCACCATCACCAATGCTTCGTGCAAGCCATACAAACTGTTGACCGGTGCGGTGTGGTGGTAGGCGCGCTTGCCCTCGCCCCCCCAATAGCCCATCACCAAGTTTAAATCGAGAAACCAACTCTGTACCTTGGTGGTGCGCGCGCTGATCTTGTCGGCGGCGCGCTGGTTAAAGCTCACCGGCGACAGGCCCGGCGGGGCCGACAAACATTTTTGCGAGCCGGAATAAATTGCATCGATGCCCCACTCGTCGACATACAGCGGCGTGCCGGCCAGCGAGGTGACGGTATCGACGATGGTCAGGCAATCGTATTGATGGGCCAACTGAACCAAGGTTTTGGCATCGGACTGCGCGCCGGTCGAGGTCTCTGCATGAACAAAGGCCACCAGCACCGCATCGGGGTGCGCTTTTAGCGCGTCTTCGAGTTTGTCTGGGTCGACTGCGCTGCCCCAAGCGTCCTCTACCATCACCGCGGTGCCGCCGCAGCGTTCGACGTTTTCGCGCATGCGACCGCCAAAGACACCGTTTTGACACACGATCACCCGATCTCCCGGCTCGATCAGATTGGCAAAGCAGCACTCCATGCCGGCAGAACCGGGTGCTGAAACCGCAAAGGTCAGTTCATTTTGAGTCTGAAAGGTATACTGCAACAGACTTTTGACTTCGTCCATCATACCGATAAAGGCTGGATCGAGATGGCCGAGCGTCGGTCTCGACATGGCCTCCAATACGCGATCGCTCACGTCGGAGGGGCCCGGCCCCATCAGGGTTCGGCGCGGCGGATGAAATGATGTAATCTGCAAAATGATCTCCTATTGAGCCCGAGGGCCGGTATCGGTGCGCGGTGCGCTTGCAAGCGCGCGTTTATCAGCGCCTATGATCGGTGTATTGAGGCTCGATATCAAGGCGCGAGCGGCAATTTTACGCGTGGGATCGACGCACTAAAGGCACTTTTTTCGACGCCTAAATGGCGTGCCGCCCGCCGTCCATCGGCGCACACTCACACTTCCTCTTTTAAAAATGTGCTGCGTTCGAGCGCGCAGCGCGATAAACCGTGCAGCGCGAGCCCAACGCCATCGACGGACGGCAATCAAATTTGCGTTGTGCCACGAGCAGTGCCTTAATAGGGGCGTAACAATAGATGCGTAACAGCAAACAAACCAATCTCTGGATGGGGGCCGTAACAATAGAGTAGTAGATTATTTTTGCCACAATGAAACCAAAGGCAGTCGGAGGACTCTAAGCGCAGTAACGGCGAAAGAATGTTGATACGCCATAGCGCAGCGCCGAAGAATTAAAGGTGCACAGAAGCATAGTGAGAGCCGCGCAACTCAGGGTCATCGCCAACGTGTGGAGGGACGGATCATGTTTTTAAAAATAACAGCCGCCGAATTTGGCGCGTCGAAAAGTGCGTTTATAGCGCTTCTTTTGATGCTGTTGGGTGCCTTGTTTTGGCTAGATGCGCCGCGCGCGCAATCGGCGCCAACAGACCCAACCACCAGCACCTCAGTCACCGATTATCTGGATGCCATCGACCGCGTCGAAGCCGCCCATAGCGCTTACGCCACTGAACTGTCGGATCTCTATATGGGCCTTGGCCGCGCCTTAATCAACGAAGCCAATTACCCCGAGGCTCAACGGGCTCTGCACCGCGGTATGCAGGTCGAGCGCGTCAACTACGGACTCGAGAGTATTAGCCAGACGCCCTATCTGCTATTGCTTGCCGATCTGGATGCCGCAACCGGCGACGACCAAGCCTCGCAAGATGCGCTCGAGAACCTCTACCAGATCAGCGCCAAGCACTATGGTGCTAAAGACCCGCGCATGTTGACAACGCTCGACCAAATGCTCGACTGGCAGTTGCGTCACTACCGCGAAAAACCGCCGCGCAAAGGCTTTAGTCATATTGCTGCGGCGGAGCGCGTGGCGGTGCGCATGGCGAAAATTCTCAACGCCAGCGTAGCGCTGAGCGATCCGCAGGCACCGCCGTACTATGCCAAATTGGCGGCGATACAGTATTTGATTGCCGATCACATCGACCGCCACGGCGCGGCGCCAACTGCCAACTTTGAAATCAGCACAGGCCCCGAGGTGCTTTCACAGACCCGCAGTTCGACGTCGTTCAACTATTACCGTCGCGGTAAATCGGCGCTGCTGTATCGAGTCGATGCGTTGATGCAACAAAACCAAGACGACCCCCTGGTGCAGGCCGGCGCGATTGCCGAATTAGCTGACTGGTATTTGGTGTTTGGCCAAACCCACGCGGCGACCGAGGCTTACCGCCTCGCGTTTGAAACGCTGGCTGACGATAGCGTCGCTGAAGAGGTACGCGCGAATTTCTTTGCCGAACCGAAAAAAATCGATTTTACCCTCGACACCGCCATCGATCCGCTGGATGCCGGCCCATCGGCGCTGCAAGTCGGCCTATGGATTACCGCCACCGGTCGACCCAAAGACATTCAGGTGATCGATCCCCCAGAGACCCTGAGCGGAAAATACCTCGGCCGGTTGCGCAACAACCTACGTAAAACCCGCTACCGACCCCGCATGATCGAGGGGATACCCGAAGCGGTTGCGTATCGGGTATCCTATCCCCGACCGGCGAGCCCCCCCGCCCAACAAGAGCCAACCTAAACGCCGAGCGAAAACACAAAAGCCGACTG
>CAJIZO010000035.1 GCA_905181995.1 Flavobacteriaceae bacterium TMED48 | reverse complement strand
GATTCTTTGCGCACTTGATGGTTTATTGGGTTTCCAGCGACTCATCGCGGATACAGGATCGACCAATGCCCGACAAGAGACTCCAGAGTGCGAAATTTTGTTAGTCAATAATCACGTATTTATTGGCGCATGCGGAGAGGGTGTGATGAAACAAGCGTTAATGTTTATTTGTCTGTGTCTTTTCGGCTGTCAAAGCGCAAAAATTGAACAAAACCAGACATCCACCGTAATACTATTTATGAAATCCGATATAAAGCCTGCGAGTAATATCGTTTACTTAACCAATAACAAGACAATACTTGCTTCTTTTAGTACCAAAGGCGTACAAAAAATCAGTCTTCCCGCCGGTAACTATGACTTTGAATTTTGGTCTTCGGGAAGCGCGGCTTATCATTTAGACGCAAAATTAAGGGGTGATACCGACACTTGCATCAATATCGGCATAATTGATTCTGATGGAAAAAGTCAAGAGGTTGGCCCATTCTTGCGAAGCACGGCTGCGAAGTATAGTGCAGAAGTAATTGACTGTTTGTTTTGATGATGTCGTATCAAATTCTACACACATTCTTGCTTCTATTTTATACCTAAGGCCTATGCCAAGGGCCTATACCAAAGGCCTGTATCAAAGGTCTATGCCAAAGGTCTAAGCCAAACGCTAAAGTAAACAGCGTCTATAATCGCCTCTCAATCTAATTGCGCTAGGGTTGTCCCTGACACTAAAAAACAAATAGCGCAGACTTGTAACCTGATCACAAGAGATCGTCGGTGGTGGTTAGCGCTGTCTCGGTCATATCACAGACAAACCGGTTGTCTTTATCCACCAATATGGCCCGCGGCAAAATCGGTGTGTCGGTGAGCATAAAGCCAATAATAATGATCTCTTCACCCTCTCCTATCAAGTGCGACGCGCCGCCATTCATGCAGATACAACCTGAACCGCGCTGACCGACCAAGGTGTAGGTTTCGAGCCGGACGCCCGTAGTGTTACTCACCACCAGTACTTTTTCGTTGGCCCAAAGACCCGCCGCATCGAGCAGATCCTCGTCGATAGTAATCGAACCAACGTAGTTTAGGTTGGCTTCAGTAACCGTGGCCTTGTGTATTTTGGCATGCATGACTGTACGCATAAAAATTCCTATGAATCACCCGTGAAATGCTATGGGCGTTCTTTGCTAGCAAAAGTTGCGGCGTATTTTAATCATTGAGCGAGCAAGACTCAATCCGTAGATACAGATCCGATACTCAGCGATGAAGCTGATGATAATGCTTCGTTGGATCTTCGATCGCGGCGGCGCGGGCTTAACGCAGTCATCTATACTGCGCCACGTGGCGGTTTTTGAGCCCAAACTTTCCTTTCACAACCATTGAATCCGTTACGCCGCAGGTTCAGACATCGGTGTCGCTACTAATTTTTTTCATCATGGTGGCGATCGCCGTTTGCGCATAGGGCTGTTGTAACGACCACACCTGATGCTCAGTTTCAATGTCGATGATTTCATCGTGGCTCTTGCCGGCATCGGCACTGCGCAACGTCTGTTTGGTTCGCACCAGCAGTTCTTTCGGCGTCGACCGTATATTGGCAGTATAGGCAATCGCTCGGTCAAGCAATGCGTCGCTGTCGACACATTCCCAAGCTAGGCCTTTTGCCACCGCCTCGGCGCCGGTCAACGCTTGGGAGAAAAGTAACATGCCCGCCGCAGTATCCCAATTGCACAACTGTCGCATCATCCAACTGTTGCCGCCACCGGGATGCAAGCCCAAACCGAAAAATCGTGGTTCAAAGCGCGCTTTTTCGGTCACGATGCGCACATCGCAACCGACCGCCATATTAAATCCTGCGCCTACCGCCGGTCCATTGACCGCAGCGACCGTTGGAATCGTGCACTGGGCAATACTTAAAAAACCACTGTAAATACGGTTCAGTATTTTAGAGTTCGGATGGATGTCCGAAAGTTGCCCACCGGCACAAAAGGCGCTACCAGCGCCAGTAACTATTAACGCTTTCACCTCGGCATGAGCCTCTGCCTGCGCAACATATTCGGTGATCTGATCGCACACTTCGAGCGTCAACATGTTTCTTTTTTGTGGATTGTTCAAAGTGATCAGGGCAATATGATCACGAACTTCAAATAGCACTAAAGACATTTGGGTATGCTCGTTAATGGAGGTTGTAAGCATAGCATTTTTAGTCCATTGCAGCGGGTTTAGTCACCCGCCGACCATTGCGGTTTAGGTATGCGCGCCGACCAACTCGTTGCGCATCGAGGCTACCGTGCCCGGGCCCCGGAAAACACCCGATCTGCGATTATCGCAGCGATCGAAGCTGGCGCGTTGTTTGTTGAAATTGATATTCAGTTTAGTGCCGACTGCCAACCCGTGATCTACCACGATGCCTGTATGGGAAGGGTTAGCGGCATCGAGCACGCCGATCGCATGGTTGTGGATCACAGGGTCGATGAGTTAGTTCGACTGCCAGCGAGTGAATCAGAACGATTCGGCGTTGCATTCGAGGCTGAAAAAATCGTTACACTCGACATCCTCAGTGACATTCTGTTCCGCCACCCCGAAGTCCATGTGTTTTTGGAAATCAAGACCGCGAGTCTGGTTCGCTTTGACCGCCAAATGTTGATCGATGCTTTAGAACCCTATCGCCTGCAATTACAAAAGCAGTTGGTCATTATCAGCGCTGATTACCCATTGATCGCATTAGCTGCAAAGGCCAACTGGCAGCGCACCGGCGTAGTGCTAAATGACTGGATGGATTTGCAGGGACAGCAAATCAAGGGCATACTTCCTGAATATGTATTTATAGATAAAGTGGCGTTGCCCGAATCCTCGGCGCTCGACAAGATAGCCTCGACCACAGTCGTTTATGAAGTAGGCGATATTGGCGAGGCCAGAGCATTAATTGCCGCGGGGGCCGACCTAGTGGAAACTTTTGATATCGGAAAACTATTGTCTGCATCTTAGCGTTGAGAGTCCCATTCATGAACCTACATACCGCACAGCAGTGCTACCATGTCGACGCACTTTGATCTATGCGTTGTCGGCGGCGGTATTCTTGGTGCGGGAATAGCGCAAGCAGCAGCGATCAACGGTCTCTCCACTATTATCGTCGAGAAGCGTGGCTGGGGGTCGGGTAACTCGTCAAAGTCCGGCAAGCTGATCGGCCCGGGGTTAGAATACATGGCGCCGCTGTCTCTGCTCCAAGCACGAGAGCGTCTTGTAGAGCGTGAAATCCTATCCTCAATAGCGCCTGACTTAGTCGATGGCGACTGGTTCTATGTACCGATTTATTCCCATAGCCAACAAAAACCTTGGCGTGTCGCTCTGCAACTGACGCTCCGCGATTGTCTGTCGGCGGGTACAAATCTACCTTGGCATCGGCGTATTCCTGAGGGTCAATGGCGCGATCTAATCGGTTTAAATCAGCATAATCTACGCGCTGTGTTTGCTTTGCGCGACGCCCAATCCGATGACGCCCAATTGACAAAAGAAGTACTCCGATCTGCCAAGCAGCACGGTGCTATGGCGCTTTGCCCGGTCAGCTTTGACGGTGCGCAACCGACCGACGATGGCTATCGAGTGCGGGTAACCAAAGGCTCGCGCTCGCGCGCTTTTGATTGCCGTTTTTTGGTCAACGCTGGCGGCGCGTGGGGCGATCAGGTCAAGCAAACCATCGGCGCGCTTGGACAACTTCCACGCTCCGAGTTGATTAAAAGCACCTATATAGAATTTCGCGAACCGCTGAGTGATCGACGATTCTGCGTCGACGGGCCGGATGATGGGCCCCGTATAGCGATTGTTCCATGGCGCGGCGGCACCCTCGTTGGGGGGGCTGAACGCGCTTTTTCTGGAAGCCCGGACCGGGTGGAAACCTCGATGGCCGACGTCGACTACTTGACGAATGCGCTGCGCTACCACTTCCCCCACTTCCGGCATGCACCGAGCGATGCCTGGTCTGGCTTAAAGACGAAACCCCTGACTCGCAGCGCCGCCAACGCTTGGGAACGGCGCCTGCTGATCCTCGAAAATGCGCGCTACCTAGGCGTATATGGCGCCCAATTTGGCAGTTACCGAGCGGTCGCAGAAAAAGCGGTTGTCGCGATCATGCGGATATTGAACAGCGGCCCAGAGCAGGTATCAGACAGGTCCTACATCAGCTCGGCATCGGTCTCCGTTTAACCGACGGTCGATTATTCACCCTCGCCGCCATTGGGTGCCCTGCCGGCTATCTTCGAGAATGACGCCGCGAGTTTCGAGGTTCTTACGTATTTCGTCGGCAGTGCCATAATCGCCAGAAGCCTTTGCCGACTGCCTTGCGCTGATGGCTGCCTCGATCTCGTCCGCCGCCATGGCATCATTGCTGCGCGCACGGGTAAACCAATCATCGGGGTTTTGTTGTAGTAACCCGAGTAGATCTGCGACCCCCAACAGCTCGTATTTTAGTTGCTGTCGCCGTTGCCCAGTTGCCTGCTGCATATCGCGCGCCAAGCGGTGCAGTTCACTGAGCGCTATGGGCGTATTTAAATCGTCCAATAACGCCTTGTATCCAGCGGCCGCCTTTAAGTCTACCGCAAGTGCATCTAGGTCATTTGCGGTGCGCAAAAAACCGTACAAGCTATCCAGTGAGCGCCACGCCGCATTCAGTAATTCGACATGAAAATTTTGTTCTGAGCGGTAGTGTGCCGAGAGCACCACATAGCGAATAACCTCGCCTGGATACTGGGTCAGCAAATCGCTTACCAACTTAAAATTGCCCAACGATTTAGACATTTTTTCGCCGTCGATATTGATAAAACCATTGTGCATCCAATACCGAGCGAGCGGTTTACCATCGTGTGCACAGCAACTCTGTGCGCGCTCATTTTCGTGGTGGGGAAACAATAAATCCTGTCCTCCTCCATGGATATCCACAGTCTCACCGAGGTGCTTTTCCGCCATTGCAGAGCACTCTATATGCCAGCCGGGCCGCCCTCTTCCCCAGGGGCTTGGCCAGCCAGGTTCATGCTCAGCAGACGGTTTCCAGAGCACAAAGTCACCGGCATAGCGCTTGTAATCGGCAACTTCAACCCGCGCACCGGCTAACATATGTTCCAATGAACGACCTGAGAGAGCGCCATAGCCGTCCATTTTCTGCACCGAAAACAACACATGCCCGTCGCTGTTGTACGCGTACCCCTTATCGATCAAACGCGCGATCATATCGAGCATTTCCGGCACGTGTTCGGTCGCCAGCGGAACCAGCGTTGGCGTGAGATTGTTCAATGCCGCCATATCTTCCACATAGTATTCGGTATAACGCTGAGCGACCTGTTTTATATCCTCGCCCCGGGTGGCGGCCAGGTGCATGATTTTGTCGTCTATGTCGGTGATGTTTCGTGCGTAGTCTACCCGAGGATAACAGTCTTTGAGCAATCTAAAGAGCGTATCAAACACCACCACCGGACGCGCATTGCCTATATGCACTCGGTTGTAAACCGTTGGTCCGCACACGTACATAGTGATGCGCTCGGGGTTCTGTGGCTCAAAGAGTTGTTTACTACGGGTCGCGGAATTATAGAGATACAGTGTCATCGACGGACTCATTTAGCGAACTAGATTAATCATCTAACTCTGCGTGTCGGTAAGTTTATTTTTGCCAGGTGTCACGTAAACCAATGGTGCAATTAAAGACCAATTCGCCATCGTTTCCGGCACCACTATCCAAACAATAATAGCCCTCGCGTTCGAACTGATAGTGCTCGCCAACGCGGGCATCACCCAAGGCCGCTTCAGCTTGGCAATTTTTAATGACTTCCAGCGAGTCTGGATTGAGGCAATCAGTGAACGATTGCTCTGCCGAATCTGCCAGTGGCTGACTAAATAGCCGATCGTAGCGATGCACCGTGCACTCGATCGAGCGGTCGGCACAGACCCAGTGAATCACCCCTCTCGGTTTACAGCCTTCGGGGGGATTAGCTCCCACTGTGTCGGGCACCAGGCTGGCATGAATTTCCACTAGGTTGCCCTGCTGATCCTTAACCACCTGGTCGGCTCGCACCACATAGGCGCCTCTCAGCCGCACATAATCCCCCAGCACCAGCCGTTTATACTTCTTTCGAGAGAGTGAACTGTCCTCACTAAAGTCACTGCGGTCGATCCATAAATGTCGGCTAAAATGCACTTCGCGAGTTCCCATATCCTCGCGATTGGGGTGAACAGACGCGTTAAAAGATTCATGTTTTTCGGCTGGATAATTCTCTATGACCAACTTAATCGGATCCAGAACGCACATCGCGCGCCGTGCATCGCGGTTGAGATCGTCGCGGATAAAGTGCTCCAATTGACCTATATCGACCACGCCGTCGGTCTTGGCAACCGCTAGACTGTCACAGAAGTTGCGAATTGCAGTGGGCGTCACGCCGCGGCGACGCATACCTGACAACGTTGGCATTCTGGGGTCGTCCCAGCCGTCGACCTGCCCTTGATCGACCAGCAGCTTTAACTTGCGCTTACTGGTCACCATGTAATTGACCTTAAGCCGACCAAACTCGTACTGCCGTGGTTTAGAGGGAACCGGCAGATGCTCTATAAACCAATTGTACAACGGCCGATTGGCAGCAAATTCGAGGGTGCAAATAGAATGGGTAACGCCCTCAATTGCATCTTCTTGACCGTGAGCAAAATCATACGACGGGTATATATTCCAGTCGCTACCGGTGCGGTGATGCGCGAGCTTTTTCACCCGGTAGAGTACTGGATCTCGCAAATTGATGTTCGGCGATTGCATATCAATTTTTGCTCGCAGCGTCATTCGACCCTCATCGATATGGCCCTGCTTCATTTGTTCGAGCAAGTGCAAACTCTCCTCGACCGGGCGATCGCGATGGGGGCTGTCTTTACCCCCCTCGGTCAGGGTGCCGCGGTAATCGCGCATCTGCTGCGCGTTCAATTCACACACATAGGCAAGATTGTGTTGCACCAAGTAGGTCGCCCAGGTGTACAGCTGCGAAAAATAACTCGACGCATAGCGAACGTCGCCATGCCATTGAAACCCAAGCCAGCGAACATCTTCGATAATCGCCTGGACAAACTCTTCGCTCTCGCGCTCTGGGTTGGTATCGTCAAAACGCAAATGGCAATGACCTCCGTATTCTTGCGCCAAGCCAAAATTGACGCAAATCGCCTTGGCGTGACCTATATGCAAGTAACCGTTGGGTTCGGGCGGAAAGCGCGTCACCACCTGCCCAACCTGTCCTGCGTCTATATCCGCATTGATTATCTGTTGAATGAAGTTGATCGGTTTATCGGAGGTTGTCATAGCGCGGTAGGTAATCTTTAGAGTTAAACGCCAATTATACCGTTGCGATTGCTTGCATTGCACTAAAACACCCCAACATCGAGAACATAGTCGCGAACTGCTGTGCTGATCGGCGGCGGCGGCGAGAAATTTAGATTGATTTCAGCAACGCTGCGCTAAAGCGGTGTTAAACTGTCAGCCAAGCGAATAAAATACAGGGTCAAGTGGTGCATCTCGCACGCCGACCGAACTAGGATTTTTTATGATTACACTGTGTACCACCATGGGTGATATTTCCATTGAACTCGACTTCGACGCTGCGCCGATAACGGCACAGAACTTTTTGCAATACGCTCGCGATGATTTTTATGTCGGTACAATTTTTCACCGTGTGATCGATGGTTTTATGGTTCAGGGCGGCGGCATGGACATCGACATGGTCGAGAAGGACACCCGTGAAACAATTATCAATGAAGCCGACAACGGTCGCGAAAATGTACCGGGAACGCTGGCAATGGCTCGCACCTCTGAACCCGACTCTGCGTCGTCACAGTTTTTTATTAATGTTGCCGAAAATGGCTTTTTAAACCACTCCAGCAAGACCCCTCAGGGTTGGGGCTACGCGGTATTTGGCGACGTCGTCGAAGGGATGGACGTGGTTGAAAACATCAAATCGGTAACCACTGCCACCGAGGGCTATCACCGCGACGTTCCAGTTGAGATAATTGAAATTACAGCGATCCAAATCAGCGAGGACTACGATCATCTGTAACCGTCTGACGAGCACGTATCGTGAGCTTATTATTCATATCTGATCTCCACCTGGCGCCAGAGCGGCCTCAGGTTACCGAAGCCTTCTATCAGTTTATCGACAGTCATGCCCGCGATGCGCGGGCGCTGTATATACTTGGAGATCTGTTTGAAGTCTGGATCGGCGACGACGATCCGAGCGACATGGCCGACGAAGTTCAGCGCCGACTGGCAGAATTAAGCGCTAGCGGAACCCAACTTTTTATTCAGCACGGCAACCGAGATTTTTTATTGAATCGCCAGTTTATGCGCCGTACAGGGGCAACTTTGCTGCCCGACCGGCATGTAGTAAAAGATCATGGCCGACGTTTATTAC
The DNA here is from genome assembly GCA_905181995.1 of Flavobacteriaceae bacterium TMED48. Lineage (GTDB taxonomy): Bacteria > Pseudomonadota > Gammaproteobacteria > Pseudomonadales > Porticoccaceae > TMED48. The sequence continues at coordinate 11,176 of CAJIZO010000035.1, read as the reverse complement.
TGATGCATGGCGATCAATTGTGTACCGATGACCGCGACTATCAGCGCTTTCGCCGCAAGGCGCGCAACCCAATCTATCGTTGGGTGTTAGCTCATTTACCGCTCGCTAGGCGGCAAAGCATAGCTACCGAGTGGCGGCGTAAGAGTCGCCAAGAAAATCGCAATAAGCCGAGCGCCATTATGGATGTAAACCAGGCGGCGGTGCGGCGCGTAATGCACGATGAACAGGCAACTGTTCTAATTCACGGGCATACCCATAGGCCTGCGCGTCACGCACTTGACGATGGCCAAAAAGAGCGTATCGTATTGGGCGACTGGGAACGCTTAGGGTGGTGTCTGCGCAGTGAACAACAGGGCTTAGAGTTATTAAGTTTTGCTATAGCAACGCCGGCAGCCGGGGTGTAGCGCAGACGCTACCTCGCAACAAAACAAACATAGTTTAAAGGAGCAGCACAATGGATCTAGATAAAATTTCACGCAGCGCCAGTATGGACGCAGAAATTGGTAATCAACTCGACAGCGATGTCGGTAAGGTGCTCCGCAATACCTACATGTTGCTAGGCGCCAGCATTGCTTTCAGCGCGGTCATGGCGGGGATCTCGATGCTATTGCGCGTCCCCTACATGGGTTTATGGATGCTGCTGCCCTACTTCGCGTTGCTGTTTATGATCGAAAAGACCAAAAACAGCGGCGCTGGGATCTTTTGGGTGTTTGCCCTCACCGGATTTATGGGCGTGACCCTAGGCCCCATCTTATCTGCGGTACTCGCGCTGCGCGGGCCAGAGCCGATTATGCTGGCGCTGGGATCGACCGCTGTGACGTTTTTCGCGGCGTCGGCCTACGTTTTAAAAACGCGTAAAAATCTCAACGCTATCGGTGGTTTTCTGTTTATTGGCATTTTAATCGCGTTCATCGGCGGCATTGCCAATGTGTTTTTGCAAATGCCCGCGCTCACGCTGACGGTGAGTTGTATGTTTGCCGTTCTTTCTACCGGTATTATCATGTGGCAGACCAGCGAAATCATCCACGGCGGCGAACGCAACTATATCTCCGCTACGGTGACCTTATTTGTCATGGTCTATAACTTGTTTTCCATCCTGCTGTCGTTTTTCGGCATGAGTGACGACTGACGTCGAACCGAGCGGTGGCACGGTCCCAGTGCCACCGCTGCAGTAACCTCACCGCGGTAACCTTAGCATGGGCATGAGTAAGTCTGTCGGCTACTTAGAAAATATCCCAGCGTGGGATTCTAGCAGCGCTGAAAAACAGGCCGCAACATTACGCATCTGTCTCTCGCCAGAGCACCTAGAAATCGTGTTTATCGCACGGCGCTTTTTTGATGAGTTTGGTTTTTCTCCCTCGATGCGGCCTTTGGCGAGGTCTGTCGCCGATAACCTAGGCGTAGAAAAAGCCACGAGTTTATACCTACTAGGTCTATTTCCTGGCAGCCCTGCAAGAGTGGTAGCGGCCATTGCTGGGTTACCGAAACCGAAAAATTGTCTCTAGAGGATACGCTATGACCGCAGCGTCAGCTTCACCATTGCATCAACTCGATTGCGATACCGACTATCGAGCCGCGCAGCCTATTGCGTCCGAGTATCTGGCCGAACTGTTGCCCCAGATTAGCGATTGGAAGGTATCTGTCGATCACCAGGTGGACAAGCTCTGCTGTCGCTACAAGCGCCAGAATTTTGCCGATGCTATTGCGTTTGCCGCGGCCATAGGCGTGATTGCCGATCGCCAAGATCATCACCCCACGATATTGGTAGAATATGGTGCGGTAACGGTTACTTGGTGGACTCACGCCATCGGTGGCCTCCATCTCAACGACTTAATCATGGCCGCAAAAACCGACAAAATAGCCGCCACTAAAGGATGATCACTCAACAATAATAGTGATTTTTTCGGAGATCAGCGGCGGATTATGCGGAATATGGTACTGATTCGCCAACACCAGTTGCAAGGTGTGAGAACCGGGAGCAAGACGAATTTCGGTCTGCGTTTGCCCACCACCAAAATGGATTACTTGAGCCGAGGCCGGCAGCGGCATGGTCAAATCTGGAAGTTCTTGCTGATCGATTAACAGATGATGATGGCCGGTCTTTTCGACCACCACACCGGCAGGCGCAACGCCCATGCCACGCAGCCCAAAACTCACCTCAATTGGTTTTTTTGCATCCAAAACCTGCCCATCGAGGGGTTGAATCACATAGACTGCTGCGCCCTCAGCGGCTTTGCTATTGGGCATGACATTAGCGTCCTTAATACCCGCGGACTCTGCGACGGCCACCTGCGACAACGCCAATGTAAAAACCACATAGATTACTTTGTATATCACCCTGCTCTACTCCCTAATTGCCGATTTTGTCTATCGAGTATAGCAGACAATATTTTGTCTGCAGACAGTTTGCTATGCGCCCGCTAGAACCGGTTATAATGCCCCCCGATAGACAGGATAAACGAAGAGAATTTTTTTGAATAATGACGATGCCGAGACGTTTACCCAAGAGCGCTATCAAACCCACCTCGATGAGAAAGTAGCCCGCTTTAGCGCGCTGTTGTGCGGTCATTACACCGCCGCATTAGAGACCTTTGCGTCGGCCCCGGACGGCTTCCGAATGCGCGCCGAGTTTCGCATTTGGCACGACGCCGAAGGCGCCCATTATGCCATGACCCATGCCGGGCAAAAGACGCCCTATGTGATTCGGGCCTTCCCCATTGGCACGCCGCTAATCGGCTCGTTAATGGCGCCGTTACTCCGCGCCATCAATGCCTCGCCAACGCTCGCCAAACGCTTGTTTGGCGTCGAATTTTTAACCACTTTGAGTGGCGAGGCGCTCGTCACCCTGCTCTATCATCGACGACTCGATAGCCAGTGGCAACTGGCGGCCGATAAATTACAGAGCGATCTAGGTATATTGTTGATCGGGCGCAGCCGTAAACAAGTCTGTGTGTTAGAGCGCAACTACGTTACCGAGCGTCTTGAGGTGGGCAACCGCAGCCTAGATTACCGCCAAGTTGAGTCCGGATTTACCCAACCTAACGCTAAGATTAACCAAAAGATGCTGGCCTGGGCCGATGCATGCTGCCGCGATAATCGAGGCGATCTACTCGAATTATATTGCGGCAACGGTAATTTCACGGTCGCCCTGGCAGGCAATTTTAGGCGCGTTTTAGCCACTGAAATATCCAAGGTGGCAACCGCCTGCGCCAAGCACAACTTGCTTCACAACGGTGTCCATAACGTCGAGCTAGTGCGCATGTCGAGCGAGGATATAACCCAAGCCATTGATCGCGTCCGGGCGTTTCGGCGGCTGGAAAATATCGATCTCGACAGCTACGCATTCTCCACGCTGTTGGTGGACCCGCCACGCGCCGGTCTAGATCCAGCGACGCTCGCACTCGCCACTCGATTCGAGCGGATTATTTATATATCGTGTAACCCCACGACGCTGATGGACAATCTAGAAACACTTGCGCTAACCCACCGCATCGTCAAGGCGGCGGTGTTCGATCAATTTCCGTGGACCGAGCACCTCGAAGTCGGATTATTACTCGAGCGCAGGGACCGTGTCGGCGGCAGCTAGATAGGTAGCACTGGTACGAACAAACTCTTTGAACTGTTGCTCTACGGCGAGTCTCTCGCGCGTCAACTGACGCTGCTTACTGCGTTCGAGCGCCTGCCAATCCTCCAATATAGGAATGTGAGCAGTGGCCTCGGCTAGTTTCTCAAACACTTTGTAATGTGATTCTTCATCGGCTTGAACGTCCACTTGTCTGCGTAAATAAGCGATGCGCATTGCCGCCTCAGTGTCGGTTAAATCGTCTTTAAGCAGCGCTTTACATATCACAACTACCGACAGTCTCGCCTCTTTAGCCCGCTGGTCGGCCATTTCGGCCAACTGATGAGCGCCAATGTCGCGCTGGCGTTTTTGTCGCCATAATTGCAGGCCCAAATAACTCGCATAGGCGCCAAGCGCAATAACCAACGCCAATGCCAGCAACATTAAACTGTTCGGCGGCGCATTCATTCGCCGTCCACCGAGGATGATTGAGCCGGCATTCTCGGCGCCTGCAGATCATCTGTATCCTCGATCACCAACTGCTTTTTGGCCTTGGCTCCAAGGATTTTTAGTTCTTCAGTTTTTTTGATCAAATTACCCTGCCCGCTATATAAGCGCTTGCGCGCGGTACCCAAGGCGTCACTACTGCGGTCGATATGCTTAGCCACTTCATCTAGACTCTCGGTAAAAAGAACGAATTGGTCATACAACCTTCCGGCTTTTTCAGCGATCAATTTTGCATTGCGATTCTGATCGGCATAGCGCCAGAGATTTTTTATGGTTCTCAACGTGACCATCAAGGTACTCGAACTGGCGAGAATAATGCCTTGATCATAGGCGTCTCGCTGCATCTGAGGAGCGCGGTCAAGCGCCAGCAAAAAAGCGCTTTCTATGGGCACAAACAGCAACACAAAATCGAGGCTATTAACGCCATCTAGCTGTTCGTAATTCTTGCCAGCGAGGCCCCGAATATGACTGCGCATTGAGTTGAGATGCTTTTTTAACGCATCGCTCTTGGCGACTTCATCGGTGGCATTGTAGTAGCTCTCATAGTCCTTGAGACTGACCTTGGCGTCGATCACGATGTCGCGCCCCTCGGGCAAGTGCACAATCACATCAGGGTTGCGTCGACGACCCTCTACATCGGCAAGATTGACTTGAACTGTATATTCTCTGCCTTTATTTAAGCCGGAATCCTCAAGTAACTTCTCAAGTATAAATTCACCCCAATTACCCTGCGCCTTATTGTCTCCGCGCAGCGCATTGGTGAGGTTGGCGGCCTCGGCAGATATCTGCAGTGTTTGCTTTTGTAATTCGCCGATGGTGCCGATCAATTGGTTGCGGTCGGCATTTTCTCGATCATAAGCGCTGGCGACCTGTTTGCGAAAGTCCCCAAGATCGCGACGCAGTGGCGACAGCGAACTATCGATAGCAGATTTACTGTGTGCCGCAAACGCTGATTGTTTATCATCGAAAATTCGATTCGCTAGATTTTCAAATTCCTGGGCCAATCGCAGTTTGGTATTTTCTAGCAGTGCCAACTGTTCTGTGTGTTGCGATATTTGACTCTCACTCTTTTGCTCCAAGGCACTACAGCGCTGCAACGCATCGAGTTTAGCGGTCTCCGATGCAACTAGGTTGTCGCGCGTTGTGACCTCCGCACGACGGACAATATCCAAGGCGGTTTCAAGCCGCGCGATGCGCAGTTTGGCGAGGCCGGTTGCCACCGCATAGCCGCAGCATAAGCCGACGAACAACCCGCCGAGCAGCCAGTAAAATGTGATTGCTTGTATCGAAACTCCCATCGCTATATTGTAACAGCCTCGTGCACTTTTAAGGATCTATTTAGCTGGCGTTCGAACACGCTAGCCAAACCACCGATCAATGACCGACAGCCATTCGCTACCGCCGCTAATCAACGGTGCGCTATTTCACTCTGCGCTCACAAGTAAGGCCACAATCATTGTGCCGAACCAGCGGTTGGCCAAGCATATTAGCCATGCCTGGGGACGGCAGGTCCTGCCGCAGAAACGCGTTTGGGAGGCCCCCAGCGTGTATTCAATGGATGCTTGGATAAAGAGTTGTTGGGATCAGATTCAGGATCTACACCTAGCCGAATTTAGCGGACTGGCGGTCGTTGGTCGCGCACAAAGTCAGTACTATTGGCAACGCGCGATCGATAGTTGCGACGAAGATTTAGGACTCCGTTACGCCGGCCTCGCGGAAACAACCTTCGATACGCTCACCCTCTGGGGTTTGCGGTTCGAGCAAATTCCCGGCGATGACAATGGCGCAAAGCAATTTAAAACTTGGTGTGCCGCCTACTTAAAGCTATTACAAAAAAATGCGCTGATAACCCGTGCCCAGAGTTGTCATCCGATTGCCAAAACTTTTATCAACGCAGATAGCAGACCATTGTCGGCGATCTATATTTACGGTTTTCAATCAATCCCGCCGATGCAACAACGGTTGCTGGATGCCGCCACTCAGCAGCTTAAAGCGCTGGATCTATCGCCGTTGGATAGCGACATCGGCCAACCGAGCGACGGCGCACAGTGCGAGACGCTAAATGATGGTAACGGATCGCGGTTGTTGCCAAGGGCGCGACAGGTTGCCTGTGTCGATTCAGCGCAGGAAATTCATATGGCCAGTCGCTGGGCGGCGGACCAATTAAAACGCAATCCCATGCAACGGATTGCGATTGTGGTTCCCGATCTAAACCAGCGAATCGCGGAATTGGAGCGCGCACTGGATAGCGCGCTGGCGGATGCAACGGTTGCCACGCCAGTAAATTTTTCAGCCGGCATACCGCTAGCCAATACGCCATTGATCAGCGCCGCCTTCGATCTTTTCGGTTTTTTAGATTATCGGCAACCACTATCCTTTTGGCTGCGCCTACTGTATTCACCTTACAGCGCGCTCGACAACACGCCTTTGCAAGTTCGTGGCGACGCTGAAAAACGCCTGCGCAAGACATCTCAATTCGAGTTTAGACCGAGCCAATTTTTAGAGTGCTTTGAACCCGCAGACGACACTGCCGAGGGACTAAAAGCATTTGTCGACATAGCCCGCAATAATCGCCGTGCCGGAGCCATACGTAGAAATTTTTCGACGTGGGCGGATTATTTCCAAGACTATCTAGAAATCCTCGAATGGCCAGGTGCGCGATCGTTAAACAGTCTTGAATACCAACAACAGCGACAGTGGACGCTGTTGTTGGAAAAGTACGCAGAGCTCGACAACCTCGATATAGAAGTCGGCCTACCGCGGGCTGTTCAAATGTTAAAATCGATGGCCCTAGAGCACCCATTTCACCGGCAGACGCCCGACGCTCCGCTGCAGGTACTCGGTTTATTAGAGGCCTCTGGGTTGCAATTTGACAACCTATGGATCGTCGGTTTGGAGCAAAAGCGCTTGCCGTCTCTGGTCGACATCAACCCTTTATTACCGAGTGATTTTCAGCGTATCCACCGCATGCCGCACAGCTTGCCCGAGCGCGAATTGGAGATTGCCCTAAACCTGCTCCACGGCTTTCACCAAAATAGTCATAATTTAATCCTTAGCTATCCGCAAAGCCGCGGTGAGGAAACCCTCGAAGCCAGTCCACTATTGCGCCAAGCGGTGTTTTTAGAAGACTCAGTCAAGACGTATTTACAGCAACCGGGCAATACGCCATACCAGCCAACCGACAGCGACCAATGCGAACTCTATATGCAATCGCCAGTACCCTTTGATCCGACCCATGAGCCGGTGCGAGGCGGTGCGACGTTAATCAACAATCAAGCCATATGCCCGCTCAATGCATTCGCGATTCATCGTTTAAAAATGGCTCGTCCAGAATTGCCGCATCAGGGGCTATCCAACCTACAACGCGGCAATCTACTGCATCAAATCATGTTTTTGCTATGGGATTCTTGGCGTTCATCTAGCTACTTACACGACACTTCAGATCAGCTCCTCGAGCAGCAGTTGGAGCAGATTATTGCCGATGTAATCGACACCCAAAGTCGGCATATTCCGTGTCTAAGGGGCGACCGCTATCGATTGTTGGAACGCCGTAGATTGCAGAAACTTATCTCTCGATGGCTAGACGTCGAACGCCAGCGCGAGCCTTTTGAGGTGCTCGCTTTGGAACACTCGACGACCGTTCAACTCGGCACATTAACGCTGTCGCTGACGCTCGACCGTATCGATCAAATTGGCGAAAAAAGATTGATCATCGACTATAAGTCCGGCGCCGTTAGTTCCGGTGGCTGGCATGCGCAGAGACTCTTCGATGCGCAGTTACCGCTCTATGTGGTAGCAGCGCAACCAACGGTCAATGGCTGCGCATTTGCTCAGTTAAAAGGGGCTGAAGTGAGGTTTCTCGGGGAGGCCGAGGGATTGTTAACCGATGCGTTGCGCGATAGCCACGACTGGTCGGCTCAAGTTGATCTGTGGCGCGCCAGTTTACACGCCCTAGCCGATGAATTTTGCCATGGCCGCGTAGACCTACAGGTGTATCACCCGTCAGGTTTTGCGCAACAGGCGTATCTGTTGCCCTTCAATCGTTGGTCGGAGCAAACCGAGCTCGCAACGTTGGCACATTCCCAGGCGAATCATGACCACCATTGAGCCGAGTGACAGCGGCCAACGCCTCGAGGCACTCGACCCACGGTCGAGCTTTATCGTCTCGGCACCCGCTGGTTCGGGTAAGACTGGACTGATCACGCAACGGCTGTTGAGGCTTCTCGCCGGAGTCGAAAATCCGGAAGAAATTCTCTGCATTACCTTTACCCGAAAGGCCGCAGCCGAAATGATCCAGCGCATTCAAATGGCGCTCCGCGAAGCCGATACTCAGCCCTGCCCGAGCGATAGCTACGGTGCTCAAACATGGCATTTGGCGACTGCGGTACTGGCTCGAAGCGCCGCATTAAACTGGCATATACTCGAATTGCCAGGGCGGTTGCGAATTCAGACCATCGATGGTTTTTGCCGTTACATAGCCAGCCAGTTCGCGTTGGAAACAACGCTCGGTCAACTCCCGGAGCCCAGCGAAGAGCCCGACATTTGCTACCGATCTGCGGCGCGCACCCTGCTCGACCGGCTCGAAGAACAAAGCCCCACCGGTGACTACCTCGCGGCCTTACTGGCGCATATGGGCAATAACTATGCTCGCTGCGAACAGCTTTTGTGCGATCTATTGGCAAAGCGAGAGCAGTGGTTACCACTGATATTTAATGCCGCCGACAACCAAAGCTACTTTCAACAGGTGACCGATCGGTTGATCACGGATAACTTAAGCCGGTTGTCCACTGCGCTCAAGCCTGTAGCGGGTGAACTGATCGCACTGGCCGACGCCGCTGCAAGCCGGGTTGATGCCGACAAAAATCCGCAATTGACGCGCCTAGTGGGTATCGAAAGCTTACCGCCAGAGAATTTTGACGGGCTGTTAAACTGGCGAATATTAATCGATTTGTTGATGACTAAAAAGCATCAATGGCGCAAGACGGTCACCGTTCGGGAGGGGTTTCCGAGCACCCATAGCGCCGACAAACAGCGCATGAAGACAATACTTGAGTGGTGCCGAGAACAGGCCGACCTAGACTCTTTGATGGTGCTGGTGCGCCATCTACCCGACCGTCCCATCGATCACTCACAGCAAGATATTCTCGACGCGCTGGCGCATTTGCTGCCGCGACTAGCCGCCGAATTGAATACCTTGTTTCAAGCACAAAACCAGTGTGATTACCCCGCAATAACGCTCGCCGCTATGGAGGCTTTGTCTCAGGGCGAGCGCGGTCAGGTGTCCGACATCACGCTTCGGTTAGATTACCGACTGCGTCACATCCTAGTGGATGAATTTCAAGACACTTCGGCGGCACAAATTGAATTGTTAGCCTCGCTGTTGTCGGGTTGGCAGCCAGGAGACGGACGGAGTCTGTTTTTAGTCGGCGATGCAATGCAGTCGTTGTACAGCTTTCGCAACGCTAAAGTCGGTCTATTTTTACGAACCCAACGCCAACCATTGGGAACCATCGAATGCCGCAATCTGTCGTTGACCACCAACTTCAGATCGCAAAAACCCATCATAGACTGGGTCAACGAGTATTTTTCTGTCGCGTTTCCAGCGCAACCAAACATAGTCCGCGGTGCCGTACCCTACTCGCAGTCGGTGGCCTGTAAAAACCAAGACCCCGACTCGGGCGTTAACTTTATCGGTTACTGCGGCGATGCATACGAGCAATTTGAGGCCCAACGCATCGCCGAAATTTGCACTGACATTCGCGATAACCAAGCACCCCAAAGCGTCGCCATATTGGTTCGTAGTCGCGGGCATCTGCGCGCCATCATACCGGCTTTAAAAAGCGCCGGCCTCGAATGGCAGGCCACCGATATCGATCCACTGGCGACCCGGATGGCGGTCGTTGATCTGATATCACTGACCCGCGCGTTGGTGTCACCGACCGACCGAATTGCGTGGCTGGCTGTTCTGCGGGCGCCCTTTTGTGGCCTGGATCTTGCCGACTTACTGCAAATTAGCCACAGCGGTGCAGACTCGCCGAGCGGACAAACGATCATTATCGAGCAACTAATGCAATACTTCGACGCGCCGGACAAAGCGTTTATGGCGGTGCTAAGCGAACACGGACGGAAGGTGCTGGCGCGTATCGTACCGGTACTTAAAAAGGCATGGACGCATCGCTCGCGGACTGATTTACGGCTCGCTGTTGAGCAGTGCTGGATAGGGTTAGGAGGATACGCAACGCTTAAAAGCCCGAGCGAGAAGCGCGATGTGGAACGCTTTTTAGACCTGTTATCGACGCACCAAGTGGCCGGCCACATTGCCGATTGGGACGCTTTACAACTCGCAGTCGAAAAACTCTATGCCTCGCCATCGGTTGCCAATAATCCCATTGATGGTCGCAGCGGCATCCAAATTATGACCATCCACAAGGCCAAAGGCTTAGAGTTTGATCAGGTGCTCCTGCCGGGACTTTCCCGCGCAACGCCGGCCAGCGATAAGCCACTGCTGCGCTGGCAGGAGTTAATCGATGATAGCGGAAGTAGCGAACTGCTAATGGCCGCCCGGGGGGCATACGATAACGACGATGACGCCCACTACCAATATCTAAAATACGAACAGACACAGAGCCTTCATCTTGAGAATACTCGCATCATCTATGTCGCTGCGACGCGTGCCATCAGTCGATTGCATCTATTCGCAAAATTAAACAAAGCCGGCAAAGCCTGGAGTGCGCCGGCGAGCGGGTGCCTGCTAGCGCCCATCTGGAAGTCCCTCGAAGCCGACATTGAGGCTCAGCGTTTTTCCGTTACCGTGGTCGAAACTGAAACGACTATAGCGTCTGCAACCGCCGCACAGGTCGTTTCACAGCGTCGATTACCCGGCAATTTTAGTGTCCATCAACCGGCCGATGGTGGCATCGACAATCGCCCCGCCACTACGGCCATCGAACGCCACAATCAATCCGCAACAACCGAGCCGTTTGATTCAAGTTCTCTGCGTGCTCGGCAATTGGGCAATACGCTGCACCGGGCGCTAAAGCAAGTCGCCGTAGAGGGCGTCGAGGCGTGGCCTAAAACCCGCCTTAAAGGCCTTACCAAGGGTTGGCG
>CAJIZO010000034.1 GCA_905181995.1 Flavobacteriaceae bacterium TMED48 | reverse complement strand
AATTTCAACGCTTGGTTTATCCGGCGCCGACACCTCTGGGCCTCGAGGAATCGCAGCGAAGTACCTGCGCACCAGTTGCAGCGTCTGCTTGGGGTCTATGTCTCCGCCAATGGTCAAAGTGGCATTGTTGGGCCCATACCAGCGCAAAAAAAACGCCTTTAGATCGTTGAGGCCAACCCTATCGAGGTCCTCTAAATAGCCGATCACAGGCCAAGAGTAGGGGTGTCCATGTGGATAGAGAGCCTCGGCAACACGCTCTGACAGGCGTCCATAGGGTTGATTGTCGACCCTTTGCCCGCGCTCGTTTTTGACCGTTTCACGCTGCACTTCAAATTTTTCTTGGGTCACCGCATCGAGTAAAAAACCCATGCGGTCAGCTTCCAGCCAAAGAACTTTACCCAGTTGATTGGCCGGCACCGTTTGATAATAATTAGTTCGATCGCTATTGGTGGTGCCATTCATGCTGCCACCCGCTTCGGTCACTAATTTAAAGTGTTGCTCGTCGGCAACATTTTCCGAACCCTGAAACATCATGTGTTCAAAAAAATGTGCAAAACCAGATTTGCCCAATTCTTCGCGCGCCGATCCAACATGGTAGGTGACATCGACATGAACCAAAGGATCGGAGTCGTCGCGATGCAAAATTACCGTTAAGCCATTTTCCAGTTGGTATTTTTGATACGGAATCAATATTTTCCCAGGTTCTGCCACCACCGTCTCGAGCAACCTAATGCCGTCGAGCTTGAAGACGTCGGAGGCGACGTCAAGCTCGCCACGCAGTGGTTGTTCGCTGTGTTGGCAGGCAGACAGACCCGCTATAAATGCTGTAACAACTATAATAGGCGCTAATCGCATGATAACTTCCCTCTGGTTAAATGGTGACTACCGCAGACCATCCAAGCAATACCCGCGCCGTTAGAGACAACCCCATTGCGATAAGACGCGACGATATTACAACTGCCGATATTACAACTATAGACGTTTGTAGTAACCGCACTGGTTTGTTTTTATCGATGGTGTGGAGAAAAGCGTCAAAGCCTCTGTTTGGCGATCGCAGAGCCCAGTGTGTTTACGCTTTGCTCGCAGCCCTATTTAAGCGCCTTACCTCGCCGCCTTGTTGCGCCACCTTATTGCGCCGCTGATTTGATCAGGCAACAACACAAGAGCCAGTGGCGAAACAAGGCAACAAGAGGCGGAACTAAGTCATATCGCGCTTAACTGGCCGAGTCTTTTTCGGTTGCTTTTTCGGCGGCAGTTTCGTCAACTGCGGTCACCTCGACTGGAGCTTGTTCGACTGGAGCTTCTTCGGCGGGCGCTTCTTCAACTGCGGTCTCTTCGGCAGGAGCTTCTTCGACTGGAGCTTCTTCAACTGCGGTCTCTTCGGCTGGTGCTTCTTCGACGGGTGCTTCTTCGACGGGTGCTTCTTCGACGGGAGCTTCTGCAACCGCTGGCGGTGCTGTTTTAACCAGTCCTTCGGCCAATAAAACAGCTACTTTATCGTCTCCATTGACCCAGTTTTTTTCAGCGTCTTTTACCGCAAAACGACCTGATTTTTTTTCATAGACAGTGTGTTGTTTGGTTCTTAAAATCACTTTCATCGCTATTCCTCTCGACTGATTACTCGTTGCTAAGCTTACATTAAATGGGAGTTATCTCCCGCGACACTCAAATCCTCGCCAGCCTGTTATTACGGCGTCATTTTTACAACTCCATTTCCGCAAGCACATCGGCGGGAATTTCAGCGTTAGTATAGACGTTTTGTACATCGTCTAAATCTTCTAAACTATCGATCATGGCGAGCAATTTTTCTGCTCCAGCCAAATCCAGTGGCACCTTAATGCTCGCCACCATGGCAATCTCGGCATCCTCCGGATCAAATCCGACCGCAACCAATTGATCTTTTACCGCGAGAAAGTCCTCAAACTTCGTCACCACCTCGATCGAACCGTCGTCGTCGACAACCACGTCCTCCGCTCCCGCCTCAAGTGACGCATCCAATAGAGCGTCATCATCGACTGCGGATGAAAAACTCAATTGTCCTACGCGGTTGAATAAATAAGCCACCGAGCCATCGGTACCGAGATTACCGCCGCGCTTGCTAAACACATGGCGTACCTCACCGACCGTGCGGTTGCGATTATCGGTCATACACTCGACTAATATGGCGACGCCACCCGGCGCATAACCCTCATAGGTCAGCTCGTCATAATTCTCACCCTCTCCCGCGCCAGCACCTCGGGCAATGGCTTTTTCAACGGTATCGCGCTTCATATTGGCGCCGAGGGCCTTATCTACCGCCGCTCGCAGACGGGGATTATCGTCAGGATTTGGGCCGCCCGCCTTGGCCGCGACGACCAATTCGCGAATCAATTTGGTAAATATTTTGCCGCGCTTGGCATCTTGAGCCGCCTTGCGATGCTTAATATTGGCCCACTTACTGTGACCTGCCATGCTTTATCTCCCTAGGGTTTTACTCAAAGTTCCTAACTGTCAGCTTTGCGTACCCGAATACCGAGATCACGCAATTGACTAGACGCGACGGGGCTCGGTGCCTCTGTCAGCAAACACGCCGCCGACTGGGTCTTCGGAAAGGCGATAACGTCGCGAATTGAATCGCTACCGAGCATCAACATCATCAATCGATCGAGACCCAACGCGATGCCTCCATGGGGTGGTGCGCCGTACTGCAGGGCATCCAATAAAAACCCAAATTTGTCCCGCTGCTCGTTAGCGTCGATACCGAGCACGTCAAACACATTGGCTTGCATGGCTTGATCGTGGATCCGAATCGAGCCGCCGCCTAATTCATAGCCATTTAAAACCACATCATAGGCGCGCGACAGGGCATCTTCTGGGGCCTTGAGCAACGCCTCAGCACTGCAGGATGGCGCGGTAAATGGGTGGTGTAGCGGCGTAAGCCCTCCACCATCCAACGCCTCGAACATCGGAAAATCGACAACCCAGAGCGGCGCCCACTGACAACTGTAAAGATTTAAGTCCGCACCTATCCGGCAGCGCAAGGCACCCAGCGCCTCGCTCACCACCTGCGACTTATCGGCACCGAAGAACACGATATCGCCATTTTGTGCCTGCAACCTATGCATAATATCCAGCGTTACCGCCTCGCCTAAAAACTTAATAATTGGCGACTGTAAGCCGTCCACCCCGTCCTCGAGGGCATTGACCTTGATCCACGCCAAGCCCTTGGCGCCATAGACGCCAACAAATTTGGTGTACTCGTCGATTTGCTTGCGCGAAATAGTCGCACCGCCCGGCACTTTGAGCGCGCTGACACGACAGTTGGGGTCGTTTGCCGGACCGGCGAATACCTTAAATTCTATATCCGCCAACAAGTCTTTAATTTCGACCAACTCCAGCGGAATCCGCATGTCGGGTTTGTCCGAGCCAAAGCGATGCATCGCCTCGGCGTAAGTCATGCGTGAAAACTCGCCGAGATCCACATCCATATGCTCAGCGAATACCGCGCTAATCATCTGCTCCGCGAGGGCCATAACATCCTGCTCATCGACAAACGAAGCCTCGACATCTATCTGCGTGAACTCAGGCTGGCGATCGGCGCGGAGGTCTTCGTCACGAAAACACTTGGCAATCTGATAATAGCGGTCACAACCGGCTACCATCAGCATCTGTTTAAATAGTTGCGGCGACTGGGGCATGGCAAAAAACTGGCCCGGATAGGTGCGCGATGGAATGAGATAATCCCGCGCGCCCTCTGGCGTTGCTCGCGTCATAATCGGCGTTTCAACATCCAAAAAGCCGTGTTCAGATAAATAGTTGCGAATACTGTTTGACACCGCCGATCGCAACCGCAGACTTTTTTGCATATCAGCGCGGCGCAGGTCCATATAGCGATACTTTAAGCGCACATCCTCGCCTACGACGACATGCTGGTCGAGTTGAAACGGCGGGGTTAAGGCCTCATTGAGTATCTCTAAATGCACACCGTAGATTTCAATCTCACCGGTATTCATCGCGGCATTTACGGTCTCAGCGCTACGCGCGCGCACCCTGCCGCGCACTTTGAGCACATACTCTGTGCGCACCTTGTCGGCGAGCGCAAAAAAATCACCGGCATCTGGATCAAACACGACTTGAACGATGCCCTCTCGATCGCGTAGATCGATAAAAATAACCCCGCCATGATCGCGGCGGCGATCTACCCAGCCGCACAGCGTGACGTCTTCATCGAGTTGCGATTGGGTCACTAATCCGCAATAGTTGGTTCGATACATAGGGCACTGTTTCCTGTATTTAAATTGCTTTACGTTGAGTCAGAATTTGTAGATACCTGGCTGGCTGTCCCGCTGGACTCGCTCGCTGCTGTCGATGCTGTCGATGCTGTCGCCGCCTCAGTGGTCGAGTTTGTCGGTTGCTTGTCGCCGCTAATATTACGCTGATCCTTGGTTTTAAAATCGGTTTCATACCATCCGCTGCCGCTGAGGCGAAAACTGACCGCGGAAATTTGTTTCTTTAACTCGGGCGCATGGCACGCTGGGCAATCGCTGAGCGGTTCATCGCTCATTTTCTGCAAAGCTTCTAACTGGTGGCCACAAACGGCACATCGATATTCGTAAATCGGCACAATTAATCCTCGGGGTCGGGTCTAAATCTGTCCAATGTAAACTCGCCGCGCAGTATACATCAGGCCGCGCGATGCGAGAATGCCCTGACAACAACATAAACGGTGAACAGCAAAAAATGTAAAAAATACACATTTTTACCCACACACCGGCAAATAAACGTCTATAACAGAGGGGACAAACGCGATAAACGGATTTAATCGCAAGTTTTCGCAAAATAGCCCTCGGTCATAGCGCTAAAACTATCCGCTATGAGCGAGATTTTTCACATCGTTTTTTGAAGGACCATAAAATGAGTCTAGCCAACCCCACACCCTCCGAAACAGCACCTGCCCCAACAACGCCCAAAGCGTCAAAAACGCAAGGTAAAAGTGCCAAGGGAATCGCCTTAGCGCCAATCCAACAGCGTTACAATAAAATCCAAGTCATCGATGAACTAGCATCCCAGACCGGTCTTCATCGCAACCATGTCGACGCGGTACTCGATGAATTGGGCGTACTCATCCACCGCCATATAACCCCCGGTGCGGTCGGCGAATTTCTACTCAGCGGGCTGGTAAAAATCACCACCAGTTCGCGCCCCGCCCAAGAGGCCTATGTGGGCAAGAGTACCTTTACCGGAAAAACCACCGTGTTCCCTGGCAAACCGGCATCCACAGCAGTCAAGATAAAACCCTTAAAGGGCATAAAAGACATGGCGCAATAAACCGCGCTACTGTGCAATCGAGAGCTACTGTGCAATCGCGCGCTGCAAGCCATCGGGAGCTGCAAGCCATTGTGCGCCGCAAGCCATCGAGAGCCACCTTCGGTTGCGATTAAGGGGCACCCGTTGAATCCCTGGCAGCCACTGAGGTAGAGCTAGACAGCGCTAACTC
>CAJIZO010000033.1 GCA_905181995.1 Flavobacteriaceae bacterium TMED48 | reverse complement strand
GCGCGCAATAACAGGCTGGGGGGCCGACTGATACAGCATTGGCGTTTCGTTGGATTAAAAGGCCGGCTATTAAGAGTCACAAGGGCACGCTAGTGCGCCGCGCCAATCGGCCGACACCGGTTACAGGTTTAAACCCGCCAACGGCAACGACAGCGATTGGCTAGCCTCGCTGAGACCCAACGCTGGGGCATCAGTGCCAAAGCGTGCAGACAGTGCTATAAGTCGCTGCGATGCAGCCGGTCGTGGCCCTGGCCCATGCAAGTGTTGTAACTCAATAAGGGTGTAAGGTCGCTACCATAGCCATGCGCGATGGTTCGCTCCAAAGACTGAATCCTGCGGCGGAGCCTCTTGCTGATAGGCATAAAAATACAAGCTAAATCCATAGCTCTCAAGCGCCTCCACCGAGACTAGTACTAGGCCCTGTTCGGCGCACCAACGCTGAGCCGACACAAGATCGCGCACCCTTAGAGTTAGATGGGCAAGGATCGCGTCGCTGGCAACAGAATGACTATCGCCGATGTCGCGCTCGCCGCCCATTGGATATTGTTGCAATAGCTCTATAGTGGCGCCTGCCGGGTCTGTGCAGTGGGCCATGTAGCCGATATCTGCAAATTGCCGCGGCGCCGATATCGACACACCGCTCTGGCGCAAATAGTCGGCGGCGGCGTCGAGATTGGCCACAGTAATGCCTATTTTCCAGAAAAACCCATCTGCCTTATCTGCCGGTGTGGACTGTCGCAAAAAATTCATATGGGCCTGTTGGGCGCCATAGCCCAAACCGTCGCGCTGGTCAGTCATGCCGAGCGTCTGACGGTAAAACTTTGCGATCGAGGCGTGGTCGGGAACCGCCATGGTGATTTGTGAAAACATGCTCGGCTGGCAATCCTTTGGTGGTGCATCCAACCGTCAGGATATGATCCTAGTGCGAGCTAAAGCAATTCACAATTCTTAATTTGCATCACGCGACCGGCTTTGCAAAGCCCGCGATGCTGTGACGCTTTAGCGAAAAGATCGTAAAAAAACACGGCAGAAAAAAGGTCGTTAAGAAGAGCCCGTTAACAAAAGACAGCAAAGAAAAGGCCGTAAAAAAAGATCGCCATAAAAAAAACCGGCGGTGAGGCCGGTTTTTTCGATAGCATTCTAATCGCACATAGAATATTACATATGCTCGATCATAGCGTCGCCAAATTCAGAGCAAGACATCAACTTGGCATCTTCCATCAATCGCTCGAAATCGTAGGTGACGCGTTTTTCCGATATCGCCCCTTCGATCCCCTGCACCACTAAATCAGCTGCGTCGTGCCAACCAAGATGCCTTAGCATCATTTCAGCCGACAAAATCAACGACCCAGGGTTGACCTTATCCTGTCCTGCGTACTTGGGCGCGGTGCCGTGAGTCGCCTCAAAAATCGCGATATCGTCGGACAAGTTGGCGCCGGGTGCGATCCCTATACCACCTACTTGGGCCGCGAGTGCATCCGAGATGTAGTCACCATTCAAATTCATGGTGGCCAGCACGCTGTACTCACTAGGACGAAGAATAATCTGCTGCAGCATGGCATCTGCAATCACGTCTTTGATCACGATGTCCTCTCCGGTGTTGGGATTCTTGACCACGTGCCAGGGACCGCCATCGAGAGGTTCACCTGCAAACTGCTCGCGCGCAACTTCATAGCCCCAATCGCAAAAGGCTCCTTCGGTAAACTTCATAATGTTACCTTTGTGCACCAGCGTTACCGACGGCTTGTTCTGGTCGATTGCATACTGGATCGCCTTGGATACCAATCGCTTGGTGCCCTCCTCGGAGATTGGCTTGATGCCGATACCACAATTGGTGTCAAAGCGAATTTTCGACACGTCCATCTCATTTTTCAAGAAATTAATCACCTTGGTCGCGCCCTCACTACCTGCGCTCCACTCGATACCGGCATAAATATCCTCTGAATTCTCACGGAATATGCACATATCGACTTTATTCGGTTCTTTTACCGGCGAGGGAACCCCTTCAAACCAGCGCACCGGGCGTTGGCACACATAGAGGTCTAGTTCCTGGCGAAGGGCCACGTTGAGCGATCTAAAACCGCCACCAACGGGTGTCGTCAAAGGTCCTTTGATCGAGACCACGTACTCTTTTACCGCCTCTAACGTCTCGCTCGGAAACCAGTCTCCTTGATAGAGATCGGCGGCTTTTTCGCCACAGTAGACTTCCATCCAAGATATCTTTTTCTGGCCTGAGTACGCCTTGCTAACTGCAGCATCTATCACTTTGATCATTACCGGCGTGATGTCGACGCCGATACCATCACCTTCAATGAACGGAATGACGGGGTTTTCCGGAACGTTGAGTGAATAATCAGCGTTTACAGTTATTTTATGGCCGGATTCAGGCGTCTTAATGTGTTGATATCCCATTGCTTTCCTCATTAATCAAGTGAGTTTTGTAGTTAATTTACCTTATCGAGTTATGTTAACATAAAGTCGCGCCAATTTTGAAATAAAGTCAACTCTACATCGATTTTCGGGGGTCGCCATTTGGCTCAACTAGTTCTATTCAATAAGCCATATCGCGTACTCAGCCAGTTTACTGACGATCTTGATCGCAGCACGCTGGCCAACTTTATCGACATCCCCAATGTCTATCCAGCGGGCCGCTTAGATTACGATTCGGAGGGCCTCATGTTGCTGACAGATAGCGGTAAGCTGCAAGCACAGATCAGTCATCCAAAGTACAAGTTAGCCAAAACCTACTGGGTTCAAGTGGAGGGCGAGCCGACCGCGGATCACCTGCGCCAACTGCGCAAAGGCCTGTTATTAAAGGATGGAAAGGCTATGGCGATATCTGCTCACTGCATCGTTGCGCCCCAAATTCCCGAGCGTAATCCACCTATTCGTATTAGAAAAAGTGTGCCCGATAGTTGGCTTGAATTGGTGATTGATGAAGGCCGTAATCGACAGGTCAGGCGCATGACTGCTGCCGTTGGACTGCCGACGCTACGCTTGGTACGGTGCGCGATCGGCGATTGGTCGCTCGATGGTCTTGAGTCTGGTGACTATCGGTCGACGCAGGTTAGTATGACAGCGCTAACGCGATGACAACGTCTATAAGGAGCTTGGTTTGCCAGATAAAATTCATTTGACCGTCGCCACCGTGGTCGAGCGCGATGGTCTCTTTCTGCTGGTCGAAGAGACTCGTGACGGCGTGCAGGTAATTAACCAACCCGCCGGTCACGTAGAACCGGGTGAATCGGTGCTCGATGCTGCGGTTCGCGAAACGCTCGAAGAGACCGGCTGGCGTGTTCGCCTCACCGGTTTCATTGGCTTTTCGCACCATTTAGCCGTTGCCAGCGGTATTACTTACTATCGAGTGAGTTTTGTCGCCGAGACTGAAACTTTCGATGCGCAGGCCGAAATCGACGCCGATATCGATGCTGTGGTGTGGTTGTCGCTTAAAGAGGTAGAGCAGCGCGTCGATGGATTGCGCAGCCCCATGGTGCTCGATTGTATCCACCGTTATCGGCGCGGCGAGGTGTTTCCCATGGCGGTATTTTTAAATACCGAAGGCCCTTAATACCGAAGACCCTTGATATCGAAGGCCCCTAATATCGAAGGCCCTTCATGTTGAGGATTAAAGGGTAAAATAAATTAGCGTAACGAGGCAATAATGGCGGTAAAAAAAGTGATTGTCGGAATGTCCGGAGGCGTCGATTCCTCGGTAGCTGCGCTGTTGCTTCAGCAGCGAGGCTACGTCGTCGAGGGCCTGTTCATGAAGAATTGGGATGAGGACGACGGCACCGAATACTGCACCGCCAAAGAGGACCTGAGCGATGCCGAAAAAATCTGCGAGCGATTGGGTATCGTTCTACACACTGCTAATTTTGCGGTAGATTACTGGGACAACGTCTTTGAGTTCTTTTTGCGCGAATACGCTGCTGGGCGCACACCCAATCCAGATATTTTGTGCAATCGAGAAATAAAATTTAAGGTATTTTTAGACTATGCGCAGATTTTGGGCGCCGATGCTATCGCCACCGGCCACTACAGCCGCATCGACATCGGCGGCGGCGGTGCTAGATTGCTCAAGGGCCTCGATGCCAACAAAGATCAGAGTTATTTTTTGCACGCAGTACCTGAACAGGCGTTCGCGCGCTCGCTGTTTCCCCTTGGCGAATTGGAAAAAACCGAGGTTAGGGCGATTGCCGCTAAGCATCGCTTTGAAACGTCCAGTAAAAAAGACAGCACCGGTATTTGTTTTATCGGCGAACGACGTTTTAAAGATTTTTTAGCCACCTATCTAGCCGCGCAACCGGGCCCGATACAGACCCCCGAGGGACGCGTTTTAGGCGAGCACCAAGGGCTGATGTTTTACACCCTCGGCCAGCGTCAAGGATTGGGCATCGGCGGCGTTGCGAACTCCGGTGGTGAACCCTGGTATTCGCTCGACAAAGATCTCGATAACAACATTTTAATTGTCGGGCAAGGCGCTCAACATCCGG
This sequence comes from Flavobacteriaceae bacterium TMED48, assembly GCA_905181995.1. Classification (GTDB taxonomy): domain Bacteria; phylum Pseudomonadota; class Gammaproteobacteria; order Pseudomonadales; family Porticoccaceae; genus TMED48. The sequence goes on along the minus strand of CAJIZO010000033.1, from coordinate 4,904 downwards.
CGCTATTTACCGACCGCTTGCGCGCCGAACAGGTTCACTGGATCAATGGCCGACCGCAACAACAAGCGTTCGATTGCCACGCTAAAAATCGCTATCGACAGGCCGACCAAGCGTGTTCGGTATCGGTCGCCGACGACGGTGGTTGCACGGTCGCCTTCGCAGAGCCTCAACGCGCGGTAACACCGGGCCAGTCGGTGGTTTTTTATAACGGCGAAGAATGCCTGGGCGGTGGCATTATCAGCCGTGCCTGGCGCGATCAGTAGACCTCAATTAAGCGGCGAATAATTACCCGCAAAGCCTGTGCTGCGTGGCTAATTTAATCTGCAATTGACGCCATCTTCGGATATCATTGTCGATTGCCACCCTGCCCTAAATGGACACTTTTATGACTCTAGATCTAACGCCGCTCACCGCGATATCGCCCATTGATGGCCGCTATGCAGACAAGACTCAAGCATTGCGCGAGGTATTCAGTGAATATGGGCTGATCAAATATCGCGTAATGGTAGAAGTGCGCTGGCTTCAGTACCTGGCGCAACATCCCGAGATTGTCGAATTGTCGCCCTTTTCGACCGCCGCCAACCAACTGCTAGATGACCTTGTAAGCAATTTTTCTATCGATCAGGCGCTGCGCGTCAAGGAGATCGAGCGAACCACAAATCACGACGTCAAGGCGGTGGAATACTTGATTAAAGAGAGCGTTGCCAGCCTTCCAGAACTGGATGCCGTCAACGAATTTATCCATTTCGCCTGCACCTCTGAAGACATCAATAATCTCGCTCATGGGTTGATGCTCAAGCAGGGCCGCGATGGTATTTTAATCCCGCAGCTGCAGACTATCGCCGACCGTTTGGTGGCGCTAAGTCACGAGTATTCCGGGGTGGCTATGTTGTCGAGGACTCACGGTCAAACGGCCTCGCCTACTACCGTTGGCAAAGAGTTTGCAAACGTCGCTTACCGGCTTCAACGCCAGATACAACAAATTACCTCGGTCACCCTGCTCGGCAAGATCAATGGTGCGGTGGGCAATTACAATGCCCACATCAGCGCCTACCCCGACGTCGACTGGGCGGCCGGTGCCGCGTCGTTTATCGACAGCTTGGGGCTGGTTGCCAATCCCTACACCACGCAAATTGAGCCGCATGATTATATGGCCGAATTATTCGATGCGATGGCCCGCGCTAACACCATTCTTATCGATTTAAGCCGCGATGTTTGGGGTTATATCAGCCTCGGTTACTTCAAACAAAAAACCGTGGCCGGTGAGGTTGGATCGTCGACCATGCCGCACAAAGTCAACCCGATTGATTTTGAAAACGCCGAGGGCAATATGGGATTGGCCAATGCCCTGCTCGGCCACCTGTCGGCTAAGTTACCGGTCTCGCGTTGGCAACGCGATTTGACCGATTCGACGGTGCTGCGCAATATGGGTGTTAGCCTAGGTTATTCGGGGATCGCCTACGCCTCACTGCTCAAGGGTCTGGGTAAGTTGCAACTCGATGAAGCCCGTTTGCTCGCCGATCTAGACGCCAGTTGGGAAGTCCTCGCCGAGCCGATTCAAACCGTTATGCGCCGCTATGGAATTGCCGAGCCCTATGAAAAACTCAAAGCGCTGACCCGCGGTCAAACCATGGATCGGACGACTATTACTCACTTTATCGATGGTCTCGATCTCCCAGAGGATGCTAAACAGTCCTTAAAAGCGCTGTCACCGGCCACCTACATTGGCAATGCCGCTGGCCGCGCCGACGATCTATAAACCGTTATTTAAACCCATTTAGGGGTTCACTATGCGCGAAGCTAGCGTTCTCGGCACGCTCTCAGAAGAGCGTTTTTTAAGCGATTATTGGCAGCAGAAACCGCTCTTGATTCGCGGCGCCTGGCCGAATTTCCAAGCGCCGATAGACGCTGACGAACTGGCGGGACTGGCCCTCGAAGACGAGGTCGAATCGCGGTTAATCATCGGATCAGACTACGCCGTCGAACAGGGCCCATTTGCCGAGGAGCGATTTGCTTCTCTACCCGCCCGTGAATGGACGCTATTGGTGCAAGCGGTCGATCTATGGGTTCCCGAAGTGGCCGAAATGCTGCGCAGATTTAGTTTTTTACCGCGTTGGCGGATTGACGACATCATGGTGAGTTATGCCACCGATGGCGGCGGCGTAGGCCCTCACTTTGATGACTACGATGTTTTTTTACTGCAGGGCAGCGGGCAAAGACGCTGGCAAATTGGCGATTACTGCGACGCCAATAGCGCCCTCTCCGAGCATAGTCAGTTAAAGATATTGGATGCCTTTGATGCGCAGCAAGATTGGCTGCTAAATCCTGGTGATATGCTTTATTTACCCCCCCGCCTCGCGCATTGCGGCGTCGCCGTGGGCGAGTGCTGTACCTATTCGATTGGTTTTCGGGCGCCTTCAGCGGCAGATATGCTGGATGATTTAGCCACTGAAATGCTCTCTCGGGGTGCCGCCCATGACTATCTGCGCGATCCACCGCTGGGCCCATGTGATGACCCCGAGTTGATTCCACACAGCTACATCCAGCAGACCAGAGATCTACTGCATAAGATTATCGATGATGATCGAGTGCTCGGCGAATGGTTTGCGCAGTACATGACCCAGCCGAAATATCCCCACCTTACGGATATCACCGACGAGACCCGTCGCGCGCATATCGCCCTGCCCGATTCGACCGATAGCACCAGTGGCGAACGGGTGTCACGTTTTTCGAATGGGGCGCTGCTCAATACGGAGACTGAACAACAACCTTAAGCAGAGCAATGGTTGGCAAGCGCGATGTCATGCGAGGTTAATGCCCGCAAGTGCCAGCAGTTGCTGGCGTAACGCTTGCGCGTAAGATTGTAGAGTCAAATTGTAGGGTTAGATTGTAGAGTCAAATTGTAGAGTCAAATTGTAGAGTCAAATTGTAGGGTAAGGCTTTGATATAAATTTACGAAATAAGTTTCTGCTTTAAGTTTATATCATAAAGCACTGATTTAAATCGATATAATATGCCCGTCGTTGCCGCAGGCCAGCCTGAGAAGGCTACCCTGAAGGCACCACGGACCGACTTTCTCGCGCTGCGTCTGTCGATCGGGCAGAGGGCAATGATCGATAGATTAGCAGGCGCGAATGCCAGCTCGCCCAACCCTGATATAGCGGCTCAAGGACAGCAACGCCAACAACTAACCGCGCTATAAATAATCTGTACCAAGGCCCCAGGCAGCGGGTACAACAACTCAAAAAACTAATATCAGGGTAAAAAAAATACCCAGTCGGTATGCTCTAATTTCAATTTAGTGGTTGGCTAGAGGCGATAATTCCATTGTTGTCGGCATAGATATAATCTCCCGGCGAAAAGGTTACTCCGCCAAAGGTAACCGCAAGATCGACCTCGCCGACGCCCTGTTTATGGGTCTTGAGCGGATGTACCCCAAGCGCTTGCACGCCGATGTCGGTATTGGCGATCTCGTCGACATCACGGATGCACCCATAGATGATCAAGCCGTTCCAATGATTCCGCGCGGCGCTCTCAGCAAGCATATCGCCAAGGCAGGCGCAGCGCATACTGCCGCCGGCGTCGACCACCATAACGCGCCCCTCACCGGGGGTTGCGACCAACTCTTTAACCCGCGAATTGTCCTCAAAGCACTTCACCGTCACTGCGCGTCCAGAAAATTTATGGCGACCACCAAAGTTAATAAACGCCGGGTCTACCACCCGAACCAAGGTCGGATATTCATCGCATAGGTCAGGTGTCGACTTCATTTCGACCGCCATGCTCAAGCCTGCTGCTTGGCCAATTGTCGATAACTATGCAGCAGGGGTTCGGTGTAGCCACTCGGTTGATCAACGCCAAGAAAAATCAGGTCCGCCGCCGCCCGAAATGCCAAACTGGCAGAAAAATCGGGTGCCATAGCTCGATAGTCACCGTCGCCAATATTTTGTTGGTCGACGACCACCGCCATTCGCTCTAGCGTCTCTTTCACTTGCGCCCGGGTAGTTATACCGTGATGCAACCAGTTGCTAATATGCTGGCTCGATATGCGCAGAGTTGCACGATCCTCCATCAAACCGACGTTGTTTATGTCGGGCACTTTGGAGCAGCCAATGCCCTGCTCTACCCAGCGCACCACATAGCCAAGGATACCCTGCGCATTGTTATCTAGTTCACGCTGTATCTGATCGGCGCTGAGTGGCTGACTCCCCAGCAGAGGAATTTCAAGTATATCGTCGAGTTCAGCGGGCTCTCTTTGGGCGATGACGGCCTGCTGCTGATCGACATCTACCTGATGGTAGTGCATCGCATGCAGCGTTGCCGCGGTAGGCGATGGAACCCATGCGGTATTAGCTCCGGCTTCGGGGTGCCCAATCTTAGCGACCATCATATCGGCCATGTTGTCTGGGGTTGGCCACATTCCCTTGCCGATTTGCGCCCGCCCTTTAAAGCCACAAGCGAGCCCTACATCGACGTTTTGATCCTCGTACGCCGAAATCCACGCGCGTTGTTTAAGATCCCCTTTGAGCGCAAAGGGGCCGGCCTGCATACTGGTGTGGATTTCATCGCCGGTGCGGTCGAGAAAGCCGGTATTAATAAACACGACGCGCTCTCTCGCGGCACGAATACAGGCTTTTAGGTTGACCGATGTACGACGCTCCTCATCCATAATACCGACTTTGAGGGTATGCCTCGGCAGATTAAGAAGGTCTTCAATCGCGTCGAACAGGTCGTTGGTAAAGGCGACTTCTTCAGGGCCATGCATCTTGGGTTTAACGATGTACAAACTGCCGCTAATAGAGTTGACGCGCGTGGTTTGACCGCGCAGATCAAACAGGCCGATAAGGCTGGTCATCAGGCCATCCATAATGCCCTCGGGGATCTCATTGCCGGCGCTGTCCAAT
>CAJIZO010000032.1 GCA_905181995.1 Flavobacteriaceae bacterium TMED48 | reverse complement strand
TTGGTTGAGCCTAAAAATGCGCTCTATAAGCAGTATCAAACGTTGTTCTCGATGGAGGGATTGGACCTCGATCTGCGCGCCGACGCACTCGATGCCATCGCTGATAAGGCAATCACTCGCAAGACCGGTGCACGTGGTCTGCGCTCAATACTTGAGACGGTGCTGCTGGACACTATGTACCGTGCGCCGTCGGAATCAGATTTGGTAAAAGTCGTCGTCGATGCCGCGGTGATTAACGGCGAGAACGAACCGTTGTTAGTCTATGAACAGCAGGACCGCAAGATGGTGGCGAGCGAAGAGGCTTAGTCTGCGGTAGGCTGATCGTAGTCGTAGACAATTGCAATCCTATTCAGCAGGCGCTAATGGACGGCGATAAAATATATCGTTAGTCTGTACGGGTGGTTTTGGTCGCTCGAACAGGCAGGCGTAAACTTAGAGGCAGCAATGGCAGCAGAGCATTCGACAAAAGAGCACGGCAGTTTTCCTATTTTACCTTTGCGCGACGTGGTGGTATATCCGCATATGGTGGTGCCGTTATTTGTCGGTCGCGAAAAGTCGATTCTTGCGCTCGAACATGCGATGGAAGGAAATAAACAAGTCGTTTTGGTCGCGCAGCGCGATCCCACAGAGGATAACCCGGCGCTTGAAAACCTGTATGACGTAGGCACCTTAGCAAGCATATTGCAGATGCTAAAACTTCCAGATGGCACGCTTAAAGTGTTGGTGGAGGGAGTGAATCGCGTAGAGTTGCTAGACGAGGTTGATGAGCAAGATTTTATTGTTGCCTCGGTTGCCGAGTTGAAAAATATCGAGATCGATGAGGCGGAGGTGGATGCCACGGCACGCTCGACGATTGCGATGTTTGAGCAGTACGTTAATTTAAGCAAAAAAATTCCCGCTGAGGTCATCGCCACGGTCAGTGGTATCGAAGATGCTCATCGACTGGCGGATACTATCGCCTCGCACATGACGTTGAGCCTTGAGCAGAAGCAAGAAATACTCGAGGTGTCTGGTTTGAGCGGCCGGCTAGAGCACTTGATGGGGTTGATGGAATCCGAAATCGATCTGTTTCAAATCGAACAAAAAATTCGTGGACGCGTCAAAAAGCAAATGGAGAAAAGCCAGCGCGAGTATTATCTCAATGAGCAGATGAAGGCGATTCAAAAAGAGCTTGGTGACATGGACGAGGGCGTCTCTGAGTTTGACCAGTTAGAGAAAAAGGTTGCCGACGCCGGCATGCCGACCGCCGCATTGGAAAAAACCCAAGCCGAACTCAACAAACTCAAAATGATGTCGCCGATGTCGGCCGAAGCCTCGGTATTGCGTAATTATCTCGACTGGATGATTAGCGTCCCTTGGAAAAATAGGACGCGGGTTAAACACAATTTGACGGAGGCCGAAGTGACGTTGAACAACGATCACTATGGTCTCGACGAGGTTAAAGAGCGCATTCTAGAATTTTTGGCGGTGCAGCAGAGAGTTAAGAAACTTAAAGGGCCGGTGCTTTGTCTGGTTGGGCCACCTGGGGTAGGTAAGACGTCGCTGGGCGAATCAATTGCCAAGGCGACCGGCAGAAAGTTTGCCAGAATGAGTCTTGGTGGTGTTCGCGATGAAGCCGAAATTCGAGGCCATCGCAGAACCTATATTGGCTCTCTACCGGGCAAGCTTATCCAAAAACTGTCAAAAGTGGGCGCGAAAAATCCGTTGTTCTTGCTCGATGAAATCGACAAAATGGGCATGGATCACCGCGGCGATCCCGCGTCGGCATTGCTTGAAGTGCTCGACCCTGAACAGAACCACACATTTAACGATCATTACCTTGAGGTCGACTACGATCTGTCTGAGGTGATGTTTATTTGCACCTCTAACTCGATGAATATCCCTGGGCCGCTTCTCGACCGGATGGAGGTGATTCGAATACCGGGGTACACCGAAGACGAAAAAATAGCCATTGCAGACAAATATTTGGTACCCAAGCAGCGCAAGGCTAATGGCTTAAAAGACGGTGAAGTGACGATCACCGACGACGCCCTTCGAGATACCATTCGCTACTACACCCGCGAGGCTGGAGTGAGAGGCTTGGAGCGGGACGTTGCAAAAATCTGCCGCAAGGTGGTCACGCAGCACGTGCGGGATAAAAAGCGCGGCGCCGAGACGGTCGACGCTGCTCGCCTCGAAGATATGCTGGGTGTGCGTCGATTTAATTATGGTCGCGCCGAGGAGCAGAACCAAGTTGGCCAAGTGACGGGTTTGGCATGGACGTCTGTGGGTGGCGAGTTGCTGTCGATTGAGGCATCAGCGATCCCCGGGAAGGGCAAGGTGGTTAAAACCGGGTCGCTGGGTGATGTGATGCAGGAATCTATCCAAGCGGCGCTTACGGTGGTTCGAAGCCGTGCTAAGGCACTCGGCATTCGCCGCGATTTCCACCAAGAAAACGATTTGCACATTCATGTGCCCGAAGGTGCGACACCCAAAGACGGTCCCTCCGCTGGCGTGGGTATGTGCACTGCGATGGTTTCGGTGCTGACCGGCACGCCAGTTAGAGCAGAAGTCGCAATGACTGGTGAGATTACTTTGCGTGGGCAAGTCTTGAAGATTGGTGGGCTGAAAGAAAAGTTGTTGGCCGCCCACCGGGGAGGTGTGACAACTGTTATAATCCCCGACGAGAACGGCAGCGACCTGAAAGAGATTCCGGACAATATTAAAGCTGACCTTAAGATATGCAAAGTCAAATGGATCGACGAGGTCTTGGACATTGCTTTTGAAACCAGCCCGACGCCGTTAACCGATGAAGAATATAATAAAAGTAGCCGTACCGGCAACGCAGAGTTGTCAAGCGGCATAGCAAATACCCATTAACATCGGGTAATAATGGTAAATTAAAAAAGTATGCTTGACCGCCGAAAAGGCTGTTGGTATAAAGTTAAACCTAAGATGCGGCCGCCATGGAGTGTATGCATTTAATTTTTTTTAACAACTCTTGTAAATCCACTTAAGGGGAACAAATGTGAATAAATCTGAACTGGTAGATGCAATAGCCGATGGCGCTGATATTTCTAAAGCTTCGGCGGGTCGTGCGTTGGATTCCGCTATTGATGCAATAACGGCAGCCCTCAAAAATGGGGATCAAGTATCTCTGGTAGGTTTTGGTACATACTCCGTCAAGCACAGGGCTGCGCGAACTGGGCGCAATCCTCAAACCGGTGCAGAAATTCAAATTTCCGCTGCCAACGTGCCTAGCTTTAAAGCCGGTAAGGCATTGAAGGACGCCGTAAACTAGAGTGGTTTGCGGGATGTTCGAATAGAACTTCTTCAACAAAAGGGCGCACTTTACAGGCGCCCTTTTTTTTTATTAGGATGATGTAATGTTAGACAGATTTCGGAGCGGGATGCGCGGGATTGCGCTAGTCATTGTGGTTTTTATTGCGATTATTTTCACTTTTTCTGGTGTCGGTTCTATGTCGATGACCGGATCGGGGGGCGCTACCGCGGCGAGCGTCGATGGTGATGCCATTACCGAACAAGACGTGGCGCTTGAGCTGCAACAGACTAAGTCACGTATTCTGAATCAAAATGAAGGATTGCGGTTTGACCAACTGGACGATGAGATGCTCCGTCCGGGGGTTGTCGATCGATTGATCACTAATCGTGCCTTGAGCCAGAGCGCCGATGGCAGCGGTATGGTGGTGCCGGCACGAGCGGTTGCTGAGATCCTGATGAATGCCGAGGGCTTTCAAACCGACGGGGTCTTCGATAAGGACCGGTATCGGTCTTTTGTGCGTGGTAGAGGCCTGACCAATGCGCAATTCAAACAGCAACTGGCTGACGATCTGTTGCGCGGTCAGCTTGTGAGTGGCTATCGTCAATCGAGTTTTCTCACCCAAGGCGAGTTACAGCTACTGGCTGAAGTGGCGGCTCAAACACGCGATTACTATTATTTGACCCTGCCTTTACAGCCGACTTTAGACGCCGTGGTCGCGTCTGACGAGGCATTGCAATCCTACTATCAAGACAACCTGAGCGCTTTTGAAAGCGAGGAGCAGGTGATTTTGGATTATATAGAACTCAGCGCTGATGTACTGGTGCTGGATGAGCCAGTATCCGAGGCAGATATTTTGGCGCGATTTACCGAAGAGAGCGATGGCGCAGTAGCGAGCACGTCGCGCCGCGCCGCGCACATTCTTTTAGACGCGGATAATGAGGCTGTGGTCGACGAAATCCTCGCCAGCATCGCCGCTGGTGAACCGTTTGCAGATTTAGCTGAGCGCTATTCGACGGACGCAGGCTCCGCGGGCATTGGCGGTGATCTAGGCTTTAGCGATGGATCGTTGTTCCCCGAGAGTTTTGAGAACGCTTTGACGGCCCTCGAGGTCGGTGCGGTATCTGGCCCGGTGGTGACTGATAGTGGTATTCACTTGATCAAGCTGCTCGAAATTGATGAAACGACCTTTGAGCTTGAAAGCGAATCGGCGCGGATTGCATCACAATTGCAACGCGAACGGGCAGATGGGTTGTTGCTGGAGAAGCTGGCACAGCTGCGCGAACTCAGTTACAACGCCGAATCTCTCGCCGAAATAGCGCAGGATATCGGTTTGGTGGCAGGGGTTTCAGAGCCTATCGGTCGTCGCGGAGGCGCCGGTATCGGAGCAATCCCAGAAGTCATCGAGAGCGCTTTTAGCGATGAAGTGCTGGTCGATAAGTACGCCAGCGAGGTGCTTGTGCTGGAGGGTGATCGGTATGTAGTGGTCAAGCTCAAGGAGCATATCATGGCCTACCAAAAACCGTTTGAAGAGGTTGAAGATGACGTCGCCAGCGCTTATACCGCGCTTCGCGGTGCCGAGTTGTTAGAGCAGCAAGGAGCAGAGTTAATGGCGCGCGTAGAGGCCGGTGATAGCGTCGAAGATGTGGCGAAAGCAAACAGCCTAGAATGGCAAGTGGCGCTCGAGGCGAGGCGCACTTCCCCTGGTGTGAACGCCGAAGTGAATCAATTTGCGTTTCGATTACTCGCCGCAAAAACTCCAGCTAACGATAGCTTTATCAACCGCAATGGTGATTTCGTCATCGTATCACTGCAGCGCAGCGTCGCGGGTGATTATGATTTGATGAGCTCAACCGATCAGCGTGCGCTCAAGGACGCAGTGTTGGAAGCAGCTGCAAATCGCGAAATTGCGGCTTTTCAGCGGGCCTTGGTCGAGAATGCCACGGTGGTACGATAGCCCTAAAGCAACGCCGCATTGGGTGGCGTCAAGCGCCGTTTGGGTCACCCGATAAGGCCACCATCTAGTGGTGGTCGAAACGCCCTTCCATGCCACAAACAGGTAACGCAACTACTGTCGATGTGGGTCTATAAAGATCATTAGTTTCTGCTTGGGTTGCAGTATGTCGCTGCGCGCAATGCCATTCCAACGGATTACGTCGGAGATTTTGACGCCAAAACCGCTGGCTATAACCGAGAGGGAGTCGCCGTTTTTAACACGGTAGAAAACTTTACGAACCGCTACCGGGCGCTCGGCTTCGCTCGGTATTTTGAGAGTTTGACCAATTCGCACGACGTCACTGGTCAAGTCGTTATTGCGGCGGAGTTTGGACATCGGTGTGTTGAACTTCTCGGCAATCCCCGACAAGGTGTCTCCGGCGATCACGCGGTAGCGTGTGGAGCGACCAATTGCCCCGTCCGAGAGCGGTTCGTCTGAGTTTGGAATCAGCAATATTTGACCGATCGAGAGTCGCTCCGATTGCAGTTTGTTGGTCTGTTTTAACCAACTAGTGCGAACTTGATGGCGTTGGGCAATGCCGCTAAGGGTATCGCCGGCAATCACAGCATACTCCTTTTGCGCCCGCGATATGGGTCGATCGTTGGAGGATAAAAAGCGCTGCAACCGAACGCTGCGATCTACCGGTATAAGCACTGTGAAGGGGCCATTGGGCGGTGTAAACGAGCGTCGAAAGGCGGGATTTAAATGCCCCAGTTCGGTGGGCTTAAGATCAGCCGCACGGGCCAACACCGTGAGTTCTATTGGCGCATCGAGGAGGATCTTCTCGAAGTACGGACGGTTCGGGATGTGAGGTAGATTGATGCCGTAATGTTGGGGGTTTTTGACAAGGTCGGCTAACGCTAAAAGTTTAGGGACGTAGTTGTAGGTTTCTTTCCTCAGTTTGAGCGACCAAAAATCGCCTGACTTTCCGGCTGCGCGGCTCTGAGCGATTCTCTTCGCTAAAAATCCTTCTCCGGCGTTATAGGCGGCTAAGGCCAATAACCAGTCGTCGTCAAACAGGTTGTGTAGATATTGCAAGTAGGTCATCGCCGCTGCGGTCGAGGCCACCACATCGCGCCGTCCATCGTACCAACGATTGCGCGCAAGACCATAGTACTCGCCGGTGGTTGGAATAAACTGCCACAACCCGACGGCATGGCTAGACGAGTATGCCAGCGGGTCATAGGCGCTTTCTATAATCGGCAGAAGGGCGATTTCTAAGGGCATGCCGGCGCGGTGTAATTCGTGCGTGATGTAGTGAATGAAGGGGCGCGCGCGCTCGAACACGGTGGCTAGGTATTCTGGTTTCCTTAGATACTGCTGTCGAAACCGCGTGACCCGCTGCGGTAGATGCTTAGGCGAGAGCTGATAGCCATTGCGAATGGTCTGCCAAATCGCCGGTTTTTGCTGCATTCGGAGTTGCCCAGGGGGCGTGGTTACGGCGGCGAGTTTGAGAATCTTCGGTGGATTGCTTTCAATACTGGTGAATGGCGCCTCGGCCTCGGGCGGTGGGTAAGTCGTAGTATCGCTGACTAGGCTCGATGGGACGAGTGCTTGCAGTGGTGCGATGGTGTTACACCCGCCAAGCGCCAACAAGAGCATCACCACTACTGTACTTGAGAGCACTGTACTTGAGAATACTGTACTTGAGCGTACTGTACTTGAGAATACTGGGCCTGTTTGTCGGGTTGAATGATCAGTATTAAATTGAATCACAGCTCTTCTTTTTATCAGTGCATCCGCTTATTGGGCGTCATACGATGGT
>CAJIZO010000031.1 GCA_905181995.1 Flavobacteriaceae bacterium TMED48 | reverse complement strand
CACTCTGGTTTGATTTGTTGCATGTCTATGAATGAATAGCTATGGATAAATAGTCATTGATGGATGGCTATTGATTGCCCGCCGAGCCATTAAAAGCCGCGTCAGTGCTTATAAAGTTAGCCTGGCTCAGACGGGTTTTTGGTAATACAGGCTGCCAAATTCTTGTTCGTAGCGTTTTAGCTTGTCGCCCAGTTGCATCATTTCTAGCTGCACTCTGCGCTTGTTAACATCCGATGTCTCACCCATTTCACGCCACAAAATAATCTGATCCTTCAACGAGCGAATTTCTCGATTGAGGTCGGCGTTTTGCAACTGTAAATCTAGCATCGACTCGTTGTGGGTCTTTAAGCCAAGAATTTCGGTGTTATCGAGCTGTTTGATCAGCTCGTTCAAGCGCACGCCCTGCGGGACAAAGGCTTCTTTCCAAGATACGCGGTCGGCGAGCATATTGTATTGCATGCGCTGGCGGCGGTACCTAAACGACTCAAACAGCGGCACGTAGGGTTCCCAATCGTCGTCTTCGATACCCGTTGCTTCGCCGTTCGCGGCATCCGCGTTAGACGCATTTCCGTGCCCTACGTGGTCAGACCTGTGGTCCGTGTGCGGTCGGTATTCGCCCATATGTAAATAGGCGCTGAGGGGCTGGGATAAATCGCACTGGTGGCGACAATAATCGGGGAGCGTCAGCATCACATTACCCCAGTAACCGGGGTGATCGACGGCCAGAATGGAGAAACAGCGGCGGCAACAGAGTCGCGTTGAGTAGCCGTCTTTTCTGAGTTTAAAGGCTGCCAGATGCTCTCTGCCCGCAACCGAGACAATGTCTGCTCTAAAATAAAACAGCCTCGGCAGGGCCACCGGTTTTACGCCGCCTTGGGCATGCGCGTATTCGGCAAACTGCCGACAATCGCTACAGCCACACATAAAGAAACACTTGGCTCGGTCATCGACCACCGTCAGGCTGCAGGCTCCGCAGTGGCATTGAATAATGCCCTGGTTTGCCGGACGCGATTCGGATTCCGGCGATCTTTGTTGATACCCCATAAAAAGCTCCACGACTTGTGCCCTAGAGTAAAGGACGGGGTGTTGTATTTCTAGCCTAATTTGAAAGCTAGTATCTGAGGTTGGCGCAACACTGCGCGCGCCCAGCATAATAGTGCGCCGCTGCCGGTGCCGACCCACCCTCGGCGCTTAACTGGGCGCTTAAATCACCGCCCAATGGGTGTCGACACGGGCCACTGGTGACCCGCGCTGTATCGCTCAGGCTAGACTGTCTTCGGCGACGAAGTATTTGGGGTCTTCGATCACGTTGACCTCGACCAGATTGCCGGCGCGTTTTAAAAGTTTGCGGCACTCTTCGCTCAGGTGTACCAAATGCAGGGTCTTGCCGGCATTTTCGTAGCGCTCGGCCAAGGTGTCTATGGCCTCGAGTCCGGAGTGATCTGCCACTCGTGAACGAGCAAAATCGATGACCACATCGTCGTTGTCGAGCTGCGGATCAAAGCGCTCGAGAAAAGACGTGACCGAGCCAAAAAATAACGGCCCAGTGACCGCATAAACGGTCGAGCCCTTGTGGTCTTCGCGGGCTTCGATACGGATATATTTAGCGTGCTGCCAGGCAAACACCAGTGCCGAGATAATCACCCCAACCACAACCGCAACCGCCAGATCGGTGGCCACGGTGACCGCTGATACGGTGACCAGTGTCAGCGCATCGCTGCGCGGCACCTTGCCGACGATACGAAAACTGGACCATTCAAAGGTGCCAATAACAACGATAAACATCACCCCAATCAATGCGGCCAAGGGTATTTTCTCGATCAACGGCGAAGCCACCAAAATAAATAGCAGTAAAAATAGCGCCGCACTGATACCCGAGAACCGTCCGCGACCGCCCGAGTTAACGTTGATCATGCTCTGGCCAATCATCGCACAGCCACCCATGCCACCAAAAAATCCGGTCACGGTGTTGGCCACGCCCTGCCCTATGCACTCGCGATTGCCACGGCCGCGCGTCTGGGTTATTTCATCGATCAGGCGCAACGTGAGCAGCGATTCAATCAAACCAATCGCCGCCAAGATGATCGCGTAAGGCAAAATAATCCACAGTGTTTGTAAATTAAAGGGTACATCCGGAATGCTAAAGTGGGGCAATCCACCGCCAATCGAGGCCACATCACCCACCACCTTGGTATTTAAATCCAAACCCAACACCAGGCCGGTAACCACCAAAATTGCCACCAGCGATGAGGGCACCGCCTTGGTCAAGCGCGGTAAAAAATGGATAATTAGCATGGTCGTAAACACCAGTGCAACAAGCATGTACATCTGCTCGCCCTGCAACCATGCCACGTCGATCATGCTGCCCTGTAAAAACGTGTTCTCCAACCAACCCGGCTGGCCCGGCTCGCCAAACTGGCTCATTTGCGCCAGAAAAATCACAATCGCTAAACCGTTAACAAATCCCAACATCACCGGGTACGGCACCATGCGAATAAACTTCCCCAGCTTCAAGACACCAGCGGTAATTTGCAACAGGCCCATCAATACCACGGTGATAAAGAGGTATTCAACCCCATGCTGGGCAACCAGTGACACCATCACCACGGCCAGCGCACCGGTAGCGCCGCTAATCATGCCGGGACGACCGCCGATGCACGAGCAAATCAAGCCCACCATAAACGCGGCATACAAGCCAACCAGTGGGTCTACGCCCGCCACAAAGGCAAAGGCAACGGCCTCGGGCACCAACGCCAACGCCACCGTCAAGCCAGACAGTAGGTCATTTTTGACGGTGGCTACTTTACTTAGATGAAACTCAAACATTGGCAGGGTATCTCTCCGTTGTGTATTGGACCGTCTTTATCAGCATCGCGGCCAGATTGTGTAACGCCCCCGCGCCACGACTGCATCGCTTGGGGCTATGGTTTTATCGGTACTTCGCCTGACCCCGCGGGGCATCGAAACAAACAACGTCTGCCACCGCCACCGGCAGATCATCGGTGGACGGCGCGTAGCCGATGGCATTGTTGCCATCGCAATGTGTGCTCTAACTGTTTAACGGTGTGTTTGAACTGCCAAACACAGGGACTGGATCGGGATCGTCAGGCGCTGTAAACGTGTTGGTGGTTTTTTCGACAGTAACATTGCCGCCAACAAAAAAAATAGGTCTGCGTAAATGGCTACGTAAATGGCAAAAAGTAACGTTGTGAATGGCGCGCAGCTTACAGAAAAGCGCTGATGATTGCACTCTAAATAAATGATATTTAATAAACCTCGAAGCGGCCACCGATCGCCGATCAAGCGGGCAGAAAATCGTCGTTCACGCGCCACGTTGCCGGCCCTGCCAACACCCATTTTTAGTCGACAGCGTCTCGGCAACGGGCGTCTATACCGGTGGTCGTGCCGCCGCAATGCGTAAATAGCCTGTTACCTCTCGGTTGACACGCCGTGGGGGTTGAACCACAGTCGTGGCAATGTTTTAACATTACTTTGATGCGAGGCGCCATGTTTCTAACAACCGATCGGCTCATTCTGCGGCCTTTTGAGGCCGACGATCTCGAACGCTTCGCTGCAATTAACGCCGACCTAGAGGTTATGCAATTTTTCCCAGCACCCCTAACCGCGCATGAAACAGCCGATATGGTGGCTCGATGGGCCGATAAACACCGCCGGTATGGCTTTGCCTTTGCCGCTGTTGAAACCCGGCACGACCAACAGTTGATTGGCATGGCGGGGTTATCGCAATTGGAAAGCGACGTGCCGATTGCACCGTGCAGCGAGATCGGCTGGCGGCTGACCCCTTCGGCATGGCACCAAGGCTTCGCCACCGAGGCGGCGCGCGCCTGGCTTGACTATGGTTTCGCTGCGCTGGATCTGGCAGAGATACTGAGCTATACGCCAAAACAACATATTGCCTCTCAGCGGGTAATGCAACGCATTGGTATGCACCACGCCGATGATTTAGATTTTGATGATCCCACCCTCCCCGAGGGGCACCCGTTGCGGCCTATGGTGGTGTATCGGCTAACCCGTGCAACCTATGAGACGATGCCCTAGATATCAACTATCGCGCATACAGCGCCGATGATACTCGATGATAAATTGCCTGTTGGGGTACTATTGGCGATTTAGAGGCATGATTGTTTGAAAGCTTTGGTATTTAAAAGCTGTGGTTTTATAGCTTTGGTTTTATAGCTTTAGTATTTAAAAGCCGAAGCGTTTAATGGTTAGGTCGGCGGGTTAGCTTACAATAACCACTGCGCGGCCATTCGGGATGCCTTATTGAACATGAAAAATCTGATTGCCATGATTGGTCTTGCGCTGCTGGCTAGCTGCTCACCAGAGGAACCAGCCAGTCAGCTGGAGGAAAGACAACAACGCGTCTATCAAATAAATTCGCAGACGCCCTTTAACGGCACCTCGGTGGACTACCACGACAACGGTCAACTAATCGCTCGTATCAAGTATCACCGAGGCATGATCGTCGATGGTGCGGTCGAGCGCTACCACGATAACGGTCAACTCCAAGAGAGCGGTGTGTATAAAGATGGTCAAAAGCACGGGCTTTTTAAAAACTATTTCGGCAACGGCGACCTGTGGTTGACTACCCACTACCTGCGCGGCAAAAAGCACGGCATTTTTGAGACCTATCACGAAAACACGCTGATGTTTCGGCTTTGCTACCAAGACGATGTAGAGGTCTATATGCCGTCCTGTGGCCAATAAGCACCTTTTTGCGATCGACTTTTAATCGCGGCTCAAGCGTCTGTGAATGAACTGTTTGGCCGGTTATGGAGTGACCGCCATGCACTCCATCTCGATGGATGCACCTAGTGCCAAACCATTGACACCCAGCGCGCTGCGAACTGGGTAGGGCGGTTTAAAGTAACCGCTGTAAACACCATTGAACTGCGACCACTCGCGAATATCATCCAGCATGACAAGACATTTGACGACGTGGGTCAGATTCAGTTGCTGGCTCGCCAAGTGGGCTTTTAGCTGCTTAAAAATCGCGTCAGTTTCGGCCTCGATACCACCGCCGACCAAACTCCCCTGCGCGTCGGTGCCGACAAGCCCAGAGAAATACACCGTCTTGCCCACCACCACCAAATCTGAAAACGGGTAGTTCTGTTTTAGCGTCAGCGGTGAGCTAAAAAACCGCCGATCCGCAAGTTCCAAAGCGTTAGGGCGCTTTAACGCAACTCGGTTTGCGTCTCGCTCAACAATTTCACAAGCACCTGTCTCTTCGACTTGGCGATCGCCGATTTGACTCGAGGTGGTCAGCGTTAGATCAGATCTGGCGATACTTATGGTCTTTTTAAAGCCCACGTTGGTCACCAACTCGATCACAGTGGGCGTTACCCGCACACTTTCGGAGGGAAAACCCTGCTGCTGTGCGGTCAAACCACCGAGATCAATATCAAACTTTAATTCGGCACTCGAGCCTACATCGCTGGTCACAACGCAATCCAAGCTGACAACATCGTTCTCAAGCGCGCTCAACATGTCGGTGACTTGCGGGGGCTGCTTATCGCCGTCAAACATAAACCCTATCGCCCACGCGACGGCCAAAAGCACCAAAAGGACTAAAATGGCTCTAACGGTCTTATTCTTTTTAAACATGCATTACCCCAGTCGTCTTGGCACCCCAAAAGCACGCCCTGACCGGGCTTGCCCAGAGGTATCAAATTAGCCTTTAACCGCCCCGTCAATTTGAGCTGTTACCATATCGAGATGGATGACTTTTGGCTACTCCGCCCGCGCTCTCAGTTAGAGCTCGAGCGGCAATTTGTAGTAAGTGTCCATAATAAAATCGCGGTGGTCGATCAAGATTGGTGCCACGGCGGCGGCGACATCCCCCGGAACGCTCTCAAACATCGGCCGTGCGGCGGGATTCATTGGGCAGATTTCAGCCGGCTGAAGAGCGACAAAATTACTGAATGCCGCCCAATAAAAATCGGCGGCGGTGACCGACTGCCCGACCAAAAAACGACTCCCCAACGCCCGCTGTGATTTGAGAGTCCGTTCCAGTTCGTTCACAAACGCAATAACCCGCGCGTTGGCTTGATCGGCATCAACGGCGCGATAACCATATTTTTTACCGAACGCAGACACCTCGTCGCCATCGCGGGGGCGCATCATATCGAGTCGTCTATTCCAACCAAAACCCAGCTCACCACATATTTCGTGGCTTAAACCCAGCACCCGAACACGATCCTCGGGCGCCTTTGGAATCAGTGGCGTATCTGGCGCCAACCGCTCGATAAGAAATAAAATGTCGTTCCAGCGGTTGATCGGCAGCTCGTCATTCCAAGCCACCACGGGTGCGTTGTCGACCCCGGCCCAGGCCTGCAACTCGAGGTTTTCCGCCATGGGTATTTGATGCGCCACAACGAAATCGAGGCCCTTGTATTCGATCATTGCCTTGGCGGCAATACCCCAAGCACTGGGCATTGATTGAACGATGACGATGCGCAAGCCCTCGGCAGCGATGGCCTCTCTAATAGTCACGTAGGGCATTGTAATATCCTGTTGTCTGTCGCCAAATAATCGCGGTTATCGAGGGTGGTCCGAGCGACAGTCACGCCCCACCCTGTCAGCTCAAAAGTATGCCACGACTGCACCGCCAGGGGTAGACTAAGCAACCAAAACCGGCACCTTGAGCGAGCGCTGAAAAGCGCCTCTCTTAACGCGATCCGCGCCTTACCCAACACCGCTAGTTCGCCGGTAGATTGTCAGTCAGTGACTTGTTGGGTATGCTAAGGCCTTACCGCAAGAGACAACCACAGTGCGTATAACGATGACAGCAGAGGCGTTGGAACGCGATCTATTGGCCGGCCCCGGCGATGCATACGTTCCAGAAATTGCCCGATCCGCCAATGCATTTTTGCACAACATCTATCGACACAGCCAACTGGCGCCGCGGATTTTCGAGGCGGC
>CAJIZO010000030.1 GCA_905181995.1 Flavobacteriaceae bacterium TMED48 | reverse complement strand
CCAGCGACGGTGATGATCGATTGCACCGGCGTCAGATCGGCAGCCTCGGCGACCGCGACGCTGCGTTGCTGACCCTGCACCTCAACTTGTAACGGCGGCTCGGGCAGTCCCCAAGCACAGGTTGAATACCACGGCGAATTGGGTTCCCACGAACGCTCTGCAGCACGACGTGCCTGCTCTGCGCGCTGTCTCATAAGCGCCGCCGCGGCAAGCGGCGCGGCGTAGTCGATGTCTAGCGGGCGACGGCGAAAAATTTCATCACTGTGCTGATCTATAAAGCCTGTATTGACCTCGCCGGCGCGAAATGCGCGACTACTAGCGAGATTGTAAAGAAAGCCAACATTGGTGCTAACGCCACCGACGCGGTACTCGCCAAGCGCGCGCTGCAAACGCGCCAGCGCCCGTTCGCGATCTCGGTCCCAAACGATCAGTTTGGCGATCATCGGATCGTAGTAGATACTCACTTCGTCGCCTTCGACAACCCCGCTATCGATCCGCACATGAGGGCTTTCGGTGGGCGCCGACAATTGCTCTAAGCGACCGCTAGCGGGCATAAAGTCGCGCTCTGGGTCCTCGGCGTAAATACGCGCCTCAAAGGCGTGGCCGTCGATCTGCAAATCCTGTTGCGCGCATGGCAACGGCTCACCCGCCGCCACCCGCAATTGCCATTCGACCAAGTCCTGACCGGTGATCATTTCGGTCACCGGGTGCTCGACCTGCAGGCGGGTGTTCATTTCCATAAAAAAGAATGCGCCCCGCTGATCGAGTAAAAACTCTACCGTGCCGGCTCCGCGATAGTCGATCGCCCGCGCCGCAGCGATCGCCGCCGCGCCCATGCGCTCGCGTATATCGGCGGCAAGACCCGGCGCTGGCGCCTCCTCGATAACCTTTTGGTGGCGCCGCTGCACCGAACAATCGCGCTCAAACAGATGCACAGCGCCGCCCTGCGCATCGCAAAATACCTGAATTTCTATGTGTCGCGGTTGCATGAGGTATTTTTCGATGAGCATACGGTTGTCGTTAAAACTCGCCTGCGCCTCGCGCATGGCTGCCGCCAATGCAGCGTCGAACTCACCCTCATCGACAACCGTGCGCATGCCCTTGCCGCCGCCACCGGCAGCCGCCTTGAGGAGCACCGGATAGCCAATTTCGGCAGCCGCACGCTTGAGCACCTCGGGATCTTGGTCGCCGCCGTGATAACCCGGCACCGTAGCAACGCCGGCCGCCGCCATCAGTGTCTTAGCGGTCGACTTACAGCCCATGGAGGCGATCGCCTCCGCCGGTGGGCCGATAAATACCAAGCCAGCCTCCGCGCAAGCACGGCACAGATCGGCGTTTTCAGAGAGAAACCCATAGCCTGGGTGAATCGCCTCGGCACCCGAATCGAGCGCCGCCTGAATTATTTTATCAACCACCAGATAAGAATCTCGCGCCGGGGACGGGCCTATGTAGACCGCTTCATCGGCTATTGCAACATGCTGGGCATCGCGGTCTGCATCGCTGTAGACGGCGACGGTCGTGATGCCCATCGATCGGGCGGTACGAATAATGCGACAGGCAATCTCGCCACGATTAGCAATCAGTATTTTTTTAAACATCGCTATCATTACTCCCCACGCCAATCGGGTCGGCGCTTTTCTAAAAATGCCGCGAGACCCTCGCGACCCTGTTGGCTGACGCGAATATCGGCGATGGCGGTGCAGGTCTCAGCGATCAATGCGCTATCGATCGGCCTGCCACTCAAATCGCGTACCAACTGCTTGGCGGCCATTACCGCCTCGGGCCCATTGGCCAACAGCGCATCGATCATCGCCTCGACCTGGCGATCCAACTCATCGCTATCGACGACCTCGCTGACCAACCCCAACTGTGCCGCCCGCTGCGCGTCGAAAGGCTCAGCGGTGGTAAAATAACGCCGCGCGGCGCGCTCGCCGATGGCGGCCACCACATAGGGGCCGATGGTTGCAGGTAGTAATCCGATCTTGACCTCACTCAGGCAAAAGCTAGCAGAACGTGCCGCCACTGCCATATCGCAACAGCTGACAAGGCCCACAGCACCACCGTAGGCGGCGCCCTGCACCCGTGCTATGGTCGGCTGCGGCACCTGCGCTAGGTTGGCCAGCATGTTCGCCAAGGCCTCGGCGTCACGCAAATTTTCAGCGTGGCTGTAATCCGCCATACGCGCCATCCAAGCGAGATCAGCGCCGGCAGAAAAGCTCTTGCCACGGGACGCCAAGACCATCACTCGAACGCCTGTGTCGGCGGCGATCGAGGTAAACGCGGCGTTCAATTGCTCGATACTGCGGTCGTCAAAGGCGTTATGTTTGGTTGGATTATCCAACCAAACTGTGGCCACGCCGCGGCTGTCGGTTATAGAGGTGACTTTATCCATCGTGGTACTCGACTCCTGTGAAACTCGTGTGAAACTCGTGTGAAACTCGTGT
>CAJIZO010000029.1 GCA_905181995.1 Flavobacteriaceae bacterium TMED48 | reverse complement strand
CGATGCGGTTGAGGCTGATTGTCGGCACCGGCAACTGCTCGAGTCCCACTAGACTGCGGACGCCGGCGCTGCGCACCGGCCCGATAATCATCTCTGCGCCGGCGCTGAGTGCCTCGTCGAAGACTTCCTGTAACGGCCGTGCGGCGCTGTCGTAGACGTGCACTTCAGGGGCCTTGTCTGAGCGTTTGGAAAATTCATAGAAGCCAGCCATAAAACCGTTGAGTAGGGTCTGACTCGCCGCGCGATATTGGTTTTGTAAAGGCAGCAACAATGCAACTTTAGCGACCTCTTTAGAGGGGTCGTAAAGGCTAGATAGCGCCGCGGGCGGGGTGTCCGCGGCGGGATGATAGGGCATCCGGCTGCGCCAGGCGTCGAATAGGCGCAATTGCTCGCCGTGATCACCGGCGGCGGATCTCAGTTGCGCTGCCAGTTGGCGCCAGCCGTTGAGGTGTTGTTCGCTCGGCGATGGATCGCGCTTTTCAAGCTGATCATAGGGTGCTCGACCGAGCAGATCCCAAATTCGATTGTGCAAATGTTGCCGCTGACTAGCGGGCAGCGCTGCCGCCAGTGCCACAGAGTTTTTTAACGTTGGCTCGATCTGCCCAGTGACGATGCTCAGGTCAGTCTGAATATCAATCAATTGTCGACGCTGGTTGAGGCTGTTGCGTGGCGTAGTATAATCCAGCTCGGCATCGTCCAGCCAGATTTTCAATTCCGCCCAAGCCCCTTGGTGCCTCAATCGTTCGGCGCGGAGGATGCTGTACTCGAAATATTCGCTATCGAGCAGTCGCTGCGGGTCTATCTCAGAGAATACGTTACGACTGCGCAGTAGATTACCGTTGCGATAAAAAAGTCCCGCGCTGTCGAGCAAGAGACTGTTGCGAGTCGCATCGCCCGCACTTTGCGCGCTGCGGTAGAGCTGTTCGGCGCGGCGCGTATCGCCGGTGACTGGGTGGTCGATTAGGGGCCCCTGAACAATTGCCGGGGGTGTCTTGATTGGCGTATTGGTAGATGGCGTACAGCCCCCTATAAAGGCTAAGATGGCGGCGTACAATAGATAACTTTTACAGACTTTCATTATGCATCCAGATCCATGGGGAACACTCTACATCGTTGCGACGCCTATCGGCAACCTCGCTGATATGTCGCCGCGCGCTGTAGACGTGTTGCACAGCGTTGAAATTATTGCCTGCGAAGACACGCGACACAGTAAAAAATTGCTCGACCATTATCACATAAAATCGCCGACAATGACCTACCACGACCATAGCGATCGGCAGAGTGCCGACAAAATTCTCGATCGCCTCGATCGCGGTGACTCGGTCGCGTTGATCTCCGATGCTGGGACCCCGCTGATCTCGGATCCGGGCTATCGATTGGTTGCAGAGGCTCGGAAACGAGGCCTTAATGTGATACCGATCCCTGGCAGTTGCGCGCTGGTGAGCGCGCTTTCAGTATCGGGTCTGGCCACCGATCGGTTCAGTTTTATTGGTTTTTTACCGGCTAAAAGCAGCGCCAGAAAGTCGGTGCTACAGGCCAGGCAATCGGCTAACGAAACGCTCGTCTGCTACGAGGCGCCGCATCGGATTGTCGAGACCTTGGCGGATGCCGTGGCGGTTTTGGGGGGCCAACGCGAGGCGTTTATCGCCCGTGAAATCAGTAAAAAATTCGAAACTTACAGCCGCGCCACGCTGTTTGAACTGCATGCTATGGTGAGCGACGATAGTTTCCAGCAGCGCGGCGAAATGGTCTTAGTCATCGCCGCATCACCGCCGTCGCCCGGCGTTATCACCGCTGATGCAGAACGTATCTTGCAACTGCTAGTCGGCGAGTTGTCGCCCAGTAAAGCCGCCTCCTTGGCGGCTAAGATTACTGGCCTCGATAAGCGAGCCCTTTACCAGCGGGCAATCGAGACCAGTCCACCAACCAGCCCTTAAGGCCGCTTATAACGCTCGGCTCTTGGCATTGATATCGGTCACCGTGAGCGCTGTCATATTGAAAATACCGCGTGACGAGACCGACGGAATGACAATGTGCGCGGGTTTCTTACAACCGTGGATCAGCGGCCCGATGAGCAGTGCATCGGTCATCGAGCGAATAAGCCCCATGGCAATATTGGCCGCATCTAGGTTGGGCATGACCAGCACATTGGCGCGACCCTGCAGCCGCGACTCGGCGTAGATGGTATCGCGCAGTGCCGGATTGAGGGCGCTGAGAACGTGCATCTCCCCATCGATCTGCATGCTCGGATATTTGTCGCGTAACGTCTCACTGGCGACACGAACTTTTTTAGCTGAATTTGCGCCCGAGGTGCCAAAATTTGAATGCGACAGCATCGCCACCTTGGGTTCAATACCAAAGCGCTCCACCAGTGAGGTGGTTGCCTCTGTGATTTGTACTAACTCGTTGGCGCTGGGGTCGATATTCATCGCGGTATCGGTCAAAAATAGCGGCCCATCCGGCATCAGCAGCAAGGCTGCAGAACTGACCAGTTGGCTCTTGTCGTCGGGGCCGAGCAAATGCATGATTTCTCGCAGGTGAAAATCAAACCGACCGACCTTGCCACAGATCAGGCCATCGGCGTCGCCTATCGCCACCATCACCGCGGCAACGGCGGTATTATCGTGGCGCATAATCTGTTGCGAGGCGGCCACTGACACCCCGTTGCGGCCCATTAATGCGTGGTAGTAGTCGGCATATTCTGGGTGTTTGTGATGGTTGTTGGGATCGACGATTTCGACATCCTGGTCGAGGTTGATGCGCAAACCTAAACGGTCAACCTTTTCTTCAATATGGGATTTTCTACCAATTAACACAGGGTGTGCAATACCCTCGTCGACCACCGCCTGCACCGCCATCAGCACATCGTCGTTGTCCCCTTCGGCGTAGACGATACGCGCCGGACACTTTTTAGCAACCTCGATGATAGGTTGCATTAGCAGGCCCGCGCGATTGACAAATTCGTGCAGGCTTTGTCGGTAGGCTTCGAGGTCGGCGATTGGTCGGGTCGCGACCCCCGACTCCATGGCTGCCTTGACCACAGCCATAGGTACGTCCTCGATCAGACGTGGGTCGAAGGGTTTGGGGATGAGGTAGTCGGGTCCAAACTTCAGTTGTTCGTCAGCGTACGCTGCGGCGACTACGTCGGTGGTTTCCTTGGTTGCCAGGTCTGCGATAGCGCGCACCGCGGCCATTTTCATGTGCTCGTTAATGGTCGATGCACCGCAATCTAGCGCGCCGCGAAAAATAAACGGAAAACACAGCACGTTGTTGACCTGATTGGGGTAGTCGGAACGGCCGGTGGCGAGGATCGCGTCGGGCCGCGCGGCCATGGCCTCCTCTGGCATGATCTCGGGTATCGGGTTGGACATGGCCAGAATGATCGGCCGTTGGCCCATCTTTTTGACCAATTCGCCATTCAGAACACCTGGCCCAGAGAGACCCATAAACAGGTCTGCACCGTCGATCGCATCGGCAATCGTGCGGTCGGTGGTCTCGATTGCATAGGCTTGCTTCCAGGGATTCATACCCTCTTTACGGCCGGCATAGATGACGCCGTTGCGGTCGATCATGCGCACATTTTCTTTACGCAGACCCATCTCTACCAGCAGATCGACGCAGGCAATACTTGCCGCGCCGGCGCCGGAGACGACCAATTTAACGTTTTCAATCAGTTTGTCGACGATTCGCAGACCGTTGTAGATAGCCGCTGCAGCGACGATTGCGGTGCCGTGTTGGTCGTCATGAAAGACTGGAATTTTCATGCGTTCGCGGAGTTTACGTTCGACTTCAAAGCATTCGGGAGCCTTTATGTCCTCGAGATTGATGCCGCCAAACGTGGGTTCTAGCGAGGCGATGATATCGACTAATTTATCAACGTCGCGCTCATCCACTTCGATATCGAATACGTCGATGTTGGCGAACTTTTTGAACAGCACTGCCTTGCCTTCCATGACTGGTTTCGACGCCAGTGGGCCGATATCACCGAGCCCCAATACCGCGGTGCCATTGGATATTACCGCGACCAGATTGCCGCGCGAGGTGACGCTGGCTGCGGCCGTCGGATCTTCTTGGATAAGTTCACAGGCATAGGCTACGCCGGGCGAGTACGCTAGCGATAAATCGCGTTTGTTGGCCAGAGGCTTGGTCGGTCTAATCTCTAGTTTGCCGGGCGTCGGGTGGGTGTGATAGCGCAGTGAACTCTCTTTGAAGGAGTCTGTCATGTTGGGTTCCTTGTCTAGCGTTGGGTCATCGCGACGATGTTTTTCGAGGCGTTTAATTGTCATTCGATTTAACCGTCTATAATAACCCGAATGACCCTAATAGAGTGGTTATACGGTAAATATATAATCCCAGTAATGGATTTCCTGCGCGCTTCTAGGCGCAGTCTGAGCGGTTTTTCTCTGGGTGGGTTTTAGTTTAAGCTGGCTGGAGCGCCAATTTAAGATCGATACAGCGCCTAGTCGGTGAGCGCGTCGTCGCCTTGATCACCGGGCCATCCGCCCAGGTCGCGCCAGCGATTGACGATACCGCAGAATAGTTCGGCGGTTTTCATCGCGTCGTAGAGCGCGCTGTGCGCCTCGCGGTTGTCAAAGTCGATATTGGCTGCCTGACAGGCTTTGGCAAGCACCGTCTGACCGTAAGCGAGACCGGCCAAGGTTGAGGTGTCAAAGCATGAAAACGGGTGAAAGGGGTTGCGTTTTATCTGGTTACGCTGCGATGCGGCGTTCATAAAGCCGAGGTCAAAGTGGGCGTTGTGGCCCACCATAACTGCTCGGGTACAGCCCGTTTGGCTGATCTCTTTACGGATTGGTTGAAATAGTTCGCGCAACGCCTCGCCTTCCTCTTCGGCCATGCGTTCGGGGTCGAAAAGGTCGATGCCAGTAAATTCGAGCGCTGCTTTTTCGACCACCGCGCCGGGAAATGGATCGATGTTTTTACTCATGCTGTCTTTGATCGATAAGGTACCGCTGTCGTCCATCTGTAGCAATACCACTGCGACTTCGAGCAGGGCATCGGTGCGCGAGTTAAAACCGCCGCTCTCGATGTCGATGACCACGGGTAAAAAACCACGAAAACGTTTCGACAGTAGCGATGGGGGCGAATTTTCCATCAGTTTTGCAATCTCCAGTTCAACGCCTGACCCGCGGCCAGAGGAATGAGTTCACCGCCGTCGTAATCGATCCGTTCTGGCACCGTCCACGGATCTCGGTTGAGGGTTATCTTACGTCGATTGTACGCTAGGTTGTAAAAATCCGCACCGTAGCGACTCGCAAAACCCTCTAGTTGGTGCAGCGCGCCAGCGCGATCGAAGGCCTCGGCATAGAGTTCTATCGCCGCGTGATGGCTATAGCAACCAGCGCAGCCACAGGCGTTTTCCTTGGCGTGGCGAGGATGAGGCGCAGAGTCGGTGCCGAGGAAAAATCGACTATCGCCACTAGTGGCGGCTTCTATCAAGGCTGTCTGATGGCGATTGCGTTTTAGAATAGGCAGACAAAAAAGGTGCGGGCGAATACCGCCAACGAGCATATCATTGCGGTTGTAGAGTAGGTGCTGAGGGGTAATCGATGCCGCTAGAGGCCCCTCGCTATTGCGGACAAAAGTGGCACCCTGCTCGGTAGTGATGTGCTCGAGAACCATCTTTAGCGCCGGAAATTTTTCCCTGATGCGAACCAGGTGGCGATCGATAAACACCGCTTCGCGGTCGAATATATCGATGTCTGGATCGGTGACCTCACCATGCATCTGCAACACAACGCCCAGTTCTTGCATGGTCTCGAAGACCTCGTCGAGGCGCTCTAAGTCGGTGACGCCAGAGTCCGAATTGGTGGTCGCGCCGGCTGGGTAGTACTTGCAGGCGTGGACAAAGGCACAGGCGTGCGCTGCACGAATATCGTCAGCCGAGGTGTTGTCGGTTAGATACAACACCATCAAGGGCTGCCATTCCGAGTTTTCGGGGCGCGCTGCGAGGATGCGTTCGCGGTAGGCGGTCGCAGCGGCAACGTTTCTAACCGGTGGCACCAAGTTGGGCATTACAATGCCACGGCCAAAACAGCGAGCGGCGGCAGGCACGGTGGTGGCCAGAGCACCCTCATCGCGTAAATGCAGGTGCCAATCGTCGGGTTGTATAATGGTCAGTTGGTCCATGTTACGGCCTATTAGTGTTTGGGCAGCGGCGGCCGCGTTGGCTGAAGTGGGAATGATAGCCGCGCTGGTCGGGGAGCGCACCACATTTTTGCTGTCGGGCGCTGGGCGACGGGGTAATTAGGTGGCCGACATCTGGTGGGCTGGCGCATTTTCGCGTGGTTTTTTGCAGCGACGGCGGGCTGCAAGCCTGGCTCAGTTAATTTTACCGGTGGTGCGCACGCGTTTGGAGCCCGCTATGGGTTTTTCTGGCGGTGATTCGGACGACGGCAACAGCCATGAATCGAGAAAATTTTTCAACGCGATGAGAAATCCAAGCAGTAAAAACGCGCCCGCCGGCATGCTCAGAATCAGTAGCGTGTAATCGCCGTCAAAAGGCTGCCACAACCAGTCTCTAGCAATGTCTCCGAAAATCAGGTGCATGTCGGCGAACAGCGACCCGCGACCGAACAGTTCACGAATTGCCCCGACGATTAACAGCAGCGCTAAAAATCCACTGCCAATGACCGTGGCATCGAGTGCCGCTGTGCCGATTGGATGGCGCGTGGCGATAGTCTGCGCCCGGTTTAAGATAACGCAATTGCTGGCGATCAATGGCACAAAGATGCCGAGTGCCTGAGCGAGAGGGTAGGCATAGGCGCGCACCAGCAATTCGGCGCAGGTGACCCAAGCGGCGATGATCAACAACAGCATTGGCAGATGCAATGCGCCATTGAGTTGCCGGCGCAACAGTGAGCAACTGACACTCGAACCAAGCAGCACAATCAATGTCACTAGCCCGAGGCCGAGCGCATTAGCCAAGGTTGTCGTTACCGCCAACAGCGGACTGAGTCCGAGCAATTGCACCAGCACGGGGTGTTCGCGCCACAGCCCGTGGCAAGCGCTGTAGTTGTCGTTTGGCGGGTTCACTCGCGTGCCTCTGGGTTAGCTTGCGACGTACCCCGAGCCGCCAACGCAGCGCGCTCATCGGCAAAGAATTGCAGCGTCGCAGCCACTTGATTGACCACAGCGCGCGGTGTAATGGTGGCGCCGGTGAATTGATCGTATATTCCACCATCCGCCTTGACGGCCCAATATTTAGCGGCTGGATCAGATAGTGAGCGCTTACTAAATGCCTCGATCCAGTCACTCTTAGCAATCTCGATTTTATCGCCAAGGCCGACCGTCTCGCGGTGGGATATAACCCGCACCGCAATAATGCGCCCAGTGAAATCTATTCCCACGAGTAATTGGATGGCTCCGCCATAACCGGCGTTGCTGATGCTTGGGACAATTGCCGCGATCGGCTGCCCCGCGCGCAGTGCAATGTGCATTTCATCGCCCTCGCTGAGTCCCAATAATCCAAGTTGCCGGTTGGGGATGGGCCAATTTTCGAAGGTTATTGCGGCGCCTTGATCGTCGGGGCCTGTGACCTGACGAAGATAGTCTAGCGCGGCGCTAGTTTGGGATGCGACGATGCGCTCGCGGGTGAGTATTTCCAGGGTGGTGACGAGCGTGCCGATTAGCAGCGCGATGCCCAGAAGACGCAGCCATTGCGACCGATTAGGGGCAGTTTTGACGGTCATTGATCTTCCTCGGGGCGCACGCCGTTGCGCTTGGCAGAGTGGCCGAAGGTTCGTGGCGCGGCGTAGCGATCGATAGTCGGTGCGGCAAAATTTGCCAGCAGTATGGCGAACGCCAGAGCGTCGGGGTAGTCGCCCCAACTACGGATACTAAACACCAGTACGCCAATCATGGCGCCGTATATGAGCTTTCCCCGGATACTGGTGGCGGATGATACTGGGTCGGTGAGAATAAAGAACGCGCCCATCATCGAAGCGCCGCTAAAGAGATGGAAGAGCGGTGACCCGTGGCTCGCGGAACTGCCGGCATCCCAATAAAAAAGCGCCATTAGCGATAAACTGACGAGCATCATCAGCGGTGCATGCCAGCTAAAAATACCTTTGCGCAGCAGCAATAGGCCACCGGCGAGAAAGCCCAGATTGACCCACTCCCAACCCGCACCGGCCCAACTTGCGCGATTAAAAATCGGCTCGCTGGCATATACCTGCTCGATCATCAATCCGGTTTTGTGCTTTAGCACTTCGAGTGGTGTGGCCCCAGTGATACCGTCGATTAAATCACCGCCGCCAATCACCAGATGGATAGATTGCCAAAGTCCCGGTTGATAGAGACCCTCTGGCAGCAGCGTCTGTGGCGTTAACCAACGGCTCATTTGCTCCGGAAAGCACAACAGTACAGTGGCATATCCGACCATTGCCGGGTTGCACGGATTGTTCCCCAACCCGCCGTAGAGTTGTTTGGCGATGATAATAGAGCAGCTACAGGCGATTGCGACTACCCACCAGGGCACCAGTGGCGGCAGCGCCAAGCCGAGAAAGATCGCGGTGACCAAGGCGCTGCAGTCGCGTAGATGAAAGCCCACCGGACGACCGCGAAGTCGCAGTGCCATCGCTTCGCAAGCGAGGGCGCACAGACTACATAAAAGAACGTTAATCGGCACCCCCCAGCCAAACTGCCAGGTCAGCGCTAGGCCACCCGGTAAGGTCGCCAATAGCACCCAGTGCATAATATTCTCGGTACTCTGGCCGCTGCGGGCTGCCGGTGACATCATCCGTGGGCTTGCTCGGTAAGTCGCTGTTCGGCGCGCTGCAATTTTTGGCGGGCGCCCTCGACCGCTGCCCTGAGGCTGTTTTGTTTGTTCAGGGGATCGTCGCTGGCGGCGACAAGCCGCTGTTCAGCCAGTTCGAGGCGGTTTTGCAGCGTACTGATATTGCGCTGCAACTTGTCGAGGGTCTGTTCGACGGTCGGCTGTTTACTGGCGGCACGGTTCTGCGCAGCGGCGATAATATCGGCACTCGACAGACGCGCAACCGGCGCTCTAGGCGCATTGGATGGCGCCGCAGCGCTGCGCCGCGCGGCGCGGCGCTGGCTCTGTTCGCGCTCCAGACGAGCCAGTCGCAATTGACGAAATTCAAAGCGCTGGCGGGCTTGCGCGGCATTGCTCTTGACTTGGCGCGCGGCGTCTATGTGAACTTTGCCGGCGCGGTAGTAGTCAACCAGCGGAATATGGCTTGGACAGACATAGTTACAGGCGCTGCACTCGATACAATCGACTAGATTGTGTTCCTCGAGTTGCTGATGGTTGGCGGCTTTAGCATGCCACAGCAACTGCTGTGGCAGTAGTGATGCCGGGCAGACTTCGGCGCACCGCCCACAACGAATACAGGCGCGCTCTGGCGGGGCGGGGGCAAATTCGTCGATGTCGGGGGCGAGAATACAATAACTGGTTTTAACCACCGGAACCTCGTCCGAGGGCAGTTTAAAACCGCTGATGGAGCCCCCCATTATTAACTGATTAAGGCGGTTATTGTTCACGCCGCTATGGCGCAAAAGGTGTTTTATCGGCGTGCCGATCAACGCTTGATAATTGCGCTGCGTCGCGCAGGCGCCACCGGTTACAGTGACCACCCGCGAGATCAGAGGTTCGCCGTCGATCACTGCGCGTTTGATGGCGTAAACCGTTGCTACGTTGATACAGATTACGCCGATATTGGCGGGTATGTCGCCGCTGGGTAGTTCCTTGCCGGTGAGTGCATAGATCAGTTGTCGCTCGCCACCGGATGGATATTTTCTCGGTATTTCAACGATTTCCATAGCGCTTTTTGCGCAGGCTGCGCGCAGCGCTGCCAAGGCCTCGGGTTTACTCTGTTCAATACCGATCACCAGACGCGCGCGGTTGCCATGGATATGTGCGAGGATATCGATTCCCTGGATGATTTCGCAAGCGCGCTCGCGCATTAGCGACTCGTCTGCGGTCACATAGGGCTCGCACTCCGTGGCGTTGACGATAATCGTTGCGATCGGGGGGAGGCCGTTGGGGGTCAGTTTAGCCGCGGTGGGAAAACCACCGCCACCCATTCCGGCGATGCCCGACTGAGCAATTCGATCGACCAGTTGCGGCGCCGACATTTGACGGTA
>CAJIZO010000028.1 GCA_905181995.1 Flavobacteriaceae bacterium TMED48 | reverse complement strand
ATCGGCCGGCTGTGCAGGCTGCGCGCGGATGGCGTTAGATAAAACTCGGTATGCGATGGCGCTAGCTGAAAACCTGCACGCGATCGAAGCGGCGGTGATATTATCGTGCTTGCAAGGCGCTGGCGATAACGGCGTTAGAACGACTCACACAACTGGAGAGCTTAAAAATGATTGGATACGTCACCCTAGGTGTTAGCGATATGCAGCGGTCAATCGCGTTTTGGTCAGAATTACTGGCTGACATGGGATGCACTGTGCAGATAGAGATGGACCGCATTGCGATGATTGGCAAGAGCATGAACGAGCCAATGGTGGGCGTGTGCTTGCCCTTTGATGGCAACGACTGCCACCCCGGCAATGGCAACATGCTATCTATTAACGTCGCGGATAACCAGACGGTGCAAAAATTACACGCCAAGGCGCTCGAGCTCGGCGGCACCGATGAGGGCGCGCCCGGTGTGCGTCTACCCGACGTCTGGTACGGCGGTTACTTTAAAGATCCCGACGGCAACAAAGTAGCGTTTTTTAACTGGGGCGGCTAATCACTGCGTGCCGAAAGCGGTGTCCGCCGCATTTTGTGCGTGGACACTCCGGCGGCGGGGCGGGGCGGGGCGGGGCGAGTAGCGGGCAGCGGGTAGCGAGTAGCGGGCAGCGGGTTAGCAGGCCCCGGCTGGGGGTACGCAGGCGCCTTAAGCTGTTTGTCAAAAGCGCTTTGTCCCTGGCCCTTGCTTGTAGCCCTTGTCCCTGGCCCTTGTCCCTTTCCCTTGACTGCGATCTTGGTGTGCAGGCTCTGCCCGCAAGCTGATTTAGAGCGCGTCAATTGTTACCGCCGTTATAATATAGAACATATCGGTCTGACCATCGCCTGTTCGTGGCTACACGTTGTTGTTACCATCTCGACCCTTTTGTAACAGCGCTCCGACGAGGCCCCCCATGGAACTTGATTTAGCGGCAGTGAATGCCGAGTTACGCGATAAAGCCCCGGCTCAAATTGTCGACTGGGCGCTCGCTCACGGCCAACGACCGGTAGTGACAACCAATTTTCGCCCCTACGAGGCTACCATCTTGCACGCCTGCACCCATGCGATGCCGTCTATGACGGTGATCTGGTGCGATTCTGGTTACAACACAGCGGCCACCTATGGCCACGCCGAGCAATTGATCGCGCAGCTGGATTTGCAGGTGGCGTTGTACGTACCGCGCCAGAGCGCCGCGCATCGAGACGTGGTGATGGGCGGCATACCCGGGGTCGACGATCCAAAGCATGATGCTTTTACCGAGCAGGTCAAGCTGGAGCCGTTTAAGCGCGCCATGGGCGAGCACCGCAGTGATCTGTGGTTTACCAATCTTCGCAAGGGACAGACCGTGTTTCGCGACTCTCTCGATATCGTCACCCGCGGCGGCGATGGCGTCCTTAAGGTGAGCCCATTTTTTTACTGGAGCGACGCCGAACTCGACCAGTATTTGGCGCAGTACTCGCTGACCAGCGAAGACGACTACTACGATCCGACCAAGGTGCTCGAGCATCGCGAGTGCGGTCTGCATACTCAGTAGCCATTTACCGGTGGCAAGGAGCAGCCAGCAAGTAGCAAAGAGCCATTTACCAGTGGCAAGCAGCAAGTAACCACTTTAGCGGGATGATGTAATTTAATAGGCCGCGTGACACGCGTGACATTAGCGCGGCGATGCGTCTTAGCGCCGATGCAGGGCTGCGCTTTAGGCAAACATAATCGCCGGCATCACGCGCGTCTCTAATCGACGATACTGTTGGCGATGACGTCGCTGTGCAAGGTCTTGCCCTTACTTTTGCCGAGGGGTAGGGCGGGCCAGTTACCGTTGGCAAACACAAACAGTATGGTTGCGCCCTCTGGGCCTGCGAGCAGTGGTCCGTAGCCACGGTTGGCGATACCAACGCGAATATCTCCGGCATACAGCCATTTTCGACCGACCTTTTGCGAGCCCTCGAGAATCATCTCGGTGTAGTCGCAGTCGTGGGTGTGGGGTTCGATCAGCACGTCGGGTGGGTAATACACCTTAAACACCGTGGGCGATGCCTGTTTGCTCGGGCTGCCGACACGGTACATCTTTGACACCACCCCATTTGGCAGCGTCACCGGCTGCACATCGTCCCAGTTAAAGGTCACGTGTCCGCGGCGCTCAAACTTATCGTCTAGGGCACGGGTCGATAGGTCGACCGGTTTTTTTTCGGTTGGTGCGGGCGTGTCGATGGGTCACCTCTTAATCAACGCAATAGATAGGCCGATCATACCTTATTTTTTACTGGTACTTACAGCGCCCGTGCCGATTGCTGGCCAACGGCATAAGACGCATAATCGTCGGCTCTTATTGGTGGGTGAGTATCCTATGGCGAGCATGAATTTTATCGATGTAAAGGGTGCCGGTGGTGCCGAGCAACTTATTATGGCGACCGGGGACGTGCCCGCGTGTCGTCCGGGCGAGGTGTTGATTAGGGTACTGGCCAGCGGCATTAATCGCCCAGATATTCTGCAGCGCCTGGGCTTTTACGCACCGCCCGCGGATGCCTCGCCGATCATTGGTCTGGAGGCCGCCGGCGAAATAGTCGCGCTAGGCGCTGGAGTCGACCGCTGGTCGATCGGCGACCGCGTCTGCGCGCTCTGTAATGGCGGCGCTTACGCCGAGTATGTGGCAGTGCCGGCCGGCCAGTGTCTGCCGATTCCAAAGGGTTTGAGTATGCTCGAGGCAGCCAGCTTGCCCGAGACATTTTTTACCGTGTGGAGCAATTTGTTTCAGCGCGCGCGGTTGACCGCCGGCGATAGCCTGCTGGTTCATGGTGGCACCAGCGGGATTGGTGTGACCGCTATACAGCTAGCCGCGGCCAGCGGTGTGCGAGTGTTTGCCAGCGCGCGCAGCGCCGCCAAATGCCGGGCCTGCGAGGCGCTGGGTGCCGAGCGCGCCATCGACAGCACGCGCGACGATTATGTTGCCGAGGTGATGGCGCTCACCGACAACCGCGGCGTCGACGTCATCCTCGACATGGTCGGCGGCGATTATTTGCAAAAAAATATCGCCTGCGCGGCGTTAGACGGCAGGCTGGTGAGCATTGCCTTTCTCGCCGGTGCGCGGGTCGAGCTCGATATGATGCCGGTGATGCTCAAGCGCCTGACCATTACCGGCTCGACGCTTCGGCCGCAGAGCGTCGAGGCCAAGGCGCGTATTGCCCGAGAGTTGCTAGAGCACGCGTGGCCGCTACTGGCGTCTGGCGCGATTGCACCGCAGGTTCACGCCAGCTTTGCGCTCGCCGAGGTGGCCGAGGCACACCGCTTGATGGAGAGCAATCAGCACGTGGGCAAGATTGTCTTACAGGTGGCGACCTAGGGCCTTGGTAAGCGAAAGGCCACCAGCGCATCGCCCTGATCGGTGCGCATGGATACGTGGCCGCCCGCCGCTATGACCACGAATTGATCGCCGCTGGTCGGCGAGACAAAGCTCATAGGCCCAGCCTGGCCACCCGCTGGCAGCGCGCCGCGCCACAGTTCTTCGCCGGTCTCGCTGTCAAAGGCGCGCAGATAGTTGTCGATTGTACCCGCGACAAAGGTCAAACCACCGCGGGTGACTGCGGTGCCGCCAATGTTAAAAACGCCGGTCGGAAACGCCAGTCCGAGGGGCGCGTGACCGTCGGTGGTGCCGAGTGGCCGCTGCCAGAGTACTTTGCGGGTGGCGAGGTCGACGGCGGTTAGCTCACCCCATGGCGGTTGGTGGCAGGGAAAGCCGAGCGGCGATAAAAACGGGTTGCTGGTCACGCCATAGGGGGTGCCCGCCAGCGGCCATGCCGCGCCGGATACCGAGTCTGACGCGGCGAACCGATCGGTGTAATCGTGGTCTTGAGCGGCGTTAGCATTAGCACTAGCAGTTTCATCGGTACCAGCGTTGGTGCTGTCGTCGTTGCCCCAGAGTTTAAATCCCAGCCGGTCGGCAGCCTCTCGGGTGTAGAGAATTTGTTCAAACGGCATGCCGGTGCTGTTTACCAGCATCAATTGGCGCTGGGGATCTATCGACACGCTACCCCAGTCGACAGCACCGAAATTGCCGGGATTTTGAATGATGCCCTGCAGGCTTTGGGGCGTGAAAAGCCCGTCATAACGGCGTTTTTTAAAGGCGATGCGGCACCATAGCTGGTCAAACAGGGTACTACCCCACATCTGTTGTTCGTTGAGGTCTTGCGGTGCAAAGCTTGGAAAACCCACCGAAAAAGGCTGCGTGGGCGATAGCCATTCGCCCTCGGCAGGATTTTGCGGCACCGGTTTTTCGACCACCTCGGTAAGCGGCTCGCCGGTGCGCCGATCGAGGACAAAAACGTCACCCCACTTGGTAGCAACGATCACCGCCGGGGCGGTCGAGCCATCGTCCAGCGGGAAATCGAGCAATACCGGTTGAGCGCCCACGTCGTAGTCCCAGATGTCGTGGTGCACGGTTTGAAAACTCCAGCGCACATCGCCGGTGGCGGCCTCGAGCGCGACCACAGAGCTTGGATAGCGGTCCTGCTCGGGGCTTCTAAAGCCGCCAAAAAAGTCTGGCGGCACATTGCCCGTCGGCAGGTAGATCAGACCGAGGTCTTCGTCGACGCTCATTAGCGACCAGACGTTAGCGGTATTCCGTGGGTAGCTCTGGCCTTCTTTTAACGGCGGGTGTGCGGTAGCTTGAAGCACGTCCCAGGCCCACACCAACTCGCCGCTGTGGACGTTATAGGCGCGCACCACGCCGGGCGGCTGGCGGGTTGATTGGTTGTCGAGAATAAATGAGCCGACCACGGCGATATCGCCGATCACCGCCGGCGGCGAACTGATATAGTGATGGCCGCGCATGACCTCGCCGAGCCCTTGGCTGAGGTTGATCTGGCCGTCGTCGGCAAAGCCTGGGCAGGGCGTGCCAGTGCTGGCATCGAGCGCCAGCAAGCGGTTGTCGACGGTGCCCATCAGCACGCGACTGGCGCAGACCGCAGGGTTGTTTGCAGCGCTGTCGAGGGTGGCGCTAGGGTCTAGAGTGCGGTGGTGCGCCAAACCGCGACAGACAAAAAATGGCACCTTGTCACGCTCGACCTTGGGGTCATAGGCCCAGTTCTGCTCGCCGGTGTCGCCGTCGAGACTAAACACCCGGTTGCTCGGCGAACAAAAAATCAGATCGCCGTCGATCTCGATGGGGGTGGTCTGAAAGGTATTGCTGGTGGCGGTATCTTCGTCGGTATTAAAGGTCCAGGCGCGCTCCAGCGTCGCCACGTTGTCGCGATTGATCTGCTCGGCTGAGCTGTAACTGTTGCCGCTAGCGGACGCGCCATAGTGGGTCCATGCCGGCGCGTCGGTGCGCTCGGCGAGTACGCGTTGGTTGCCGTCGACGGGTTTAAATTGGGCGTTTAACGCCGCGCCAACAAGCACCAAGCCGGCGACGCTCAATAGCGCCGGCGTGGCCAATCGTGCCCGCCCCGCAACGCCGACATGCGCGCGTACGGCGGGGATTAAAAACAACCCCAGCAGCGCCATGGGCACTGCCACGCGGGGCAGTAGTGCCCACAGGTGCAAGCCGCTTTCGGTGATAGCCCAAACCAGGGTGGTGCCGGCGAATAGGCAGATCAGCCAATAGCTGGCAGGGTTGCCACGCCATACCCAGAGGCCACCGATCAACAGCGCGGCGCCGCTCGCGAGGTAGTAGAGCGAACCGCCAAGCGCGGCCAACTGCCAGCCGCCAAACGTCAGCGCTGCCCCAACCGCAAACAGCAGCAGCGCGGTAATTGTTGCCGACAATGCCATGGAGGGTGAATGATTGGACATGCTGCTCTCCCAAAAGAGTGGTTATCAAAGGGCCCTTTACGCCGCCACATACCTGCGCCAACAGGCCCAGCATTGGCGATCTAAAACCTCGCAGTAAATGCATATCTTAACGTGGATGGCTCATCGCATACAGTCCATCGCATACAGTCCATCGCATACAGTTTACAGCAAGGGCTTTATAGAAATAGTTTTATGGCAAAGGTTTTACAGCAAGAGCTCTATGGCAGGCAGTTTGTGCGACAGGGTTTTTATCGAGGAGCCTAGGCGCGCGGGTTCCGTGAAGACCCTAGTTGTGGGTGGGTGGCGTATGTGGGTGGGCGTGAGGAGTGAGGAGTGAGGTGCTGTGGTGGTGGTTTTATAGCGGCTAAACAATGCGCAGTCATTGGCGAGGTAAAAAACGCCCGCGTTGGTGATATTTATGAATAGACTGCCAGTGCCTACTATATATGTTTTTAATATATAAATTATATCATTTGGGCTAGGTTGTCCACGGAAAGGCTCGAAAGAGCGCGCAGGGGAGGGCATTGGTTCTGTTGAATCGTCAGAGCGAGACACCATTCACAACAAACTTAACTTTTTTGTATCAATGTATCCCACATCTCGTGGATTGGGTTGTGCACATCATCTGGAAGTGAAAATAGGAATTATGGACAAAGCGGCTAAAGCGCTTATAGAGGCTGTGAGGGCTGCAGGTGGTGTTATGTTTGAACCCACCAAAATGAAAAGGCTCGCTAACGCGGAAGTCGCCG